>NZ_JAFFQE010000006.1 GCF_016919005.1 Desulfopila inferna | reverse complement strand
GGGCGTCGTAACGCCTTGTCGATAAGCGCGGACTCATGGCAGACTCGGCTTTCCAGAGATCTGGCGCGCGATACATTGATTAATTCGGCTGCTCCTATCAACGGGGCTGCATCCCAGTCCATTACAATACGCCCTTGGATATATATCATCGGAAGCAACACTAGCAAGAATGCTACAGTGCGGATTTTGAGTATACTGATTGCGAAAAGAACTATGATACCTATAATAAATGTGACATATCCATTCAATGCCCGGCAGAGTAGAAGAATGACGAATAAAAATAAAGCTGCCGATCCCGCAGATAGCCATCCATACCTCGCAACAGAGCGGGTTCGCCGTAACCAGAAAGCTGTTAACGTGGCACCACTCACCAGCGTTCCAAGTTCCAGACCGTGACGCAAAAAGACCATTGGTCGATACCAGCCTAGTCGCAGGACCATGTGGAAATGAGTCTGCATAAATCCGTAGATGATTTTGTGTAACTGAGGACTCATGCGGTACTCATAAAGGATCAAAGGAGTATAGCAGAGAACGGCAATGACTAATCCTTTTGCAAATTCTCGCATACTTTTTGGCTCCGAAAAATAGGTTCGTCCAATTATGTAAGGTATTCCATAATTTATTGTGTTTGTATAGGCTGCAGAAATGCCGTCATAAATCCCGAGCCCGTTACTTAAAGAACTGGCCATTGGACACATGCACAAGGCAATGATCGGGATGTCGAAAAATCTGAGGCGAATTTGAGCCAGTTGACCAGGATCAAAGATAATTACGCCTAATAAAATACCAAGAACTACTGCTGCTGTTCGCGTATAATTAGGGATTCCAGGCAGCAAGAAAGAAAACTGGGGTAACAGCAGCCAGCCGGACAAGAGACTTATAAGCACGGCACTTCTTGGGCGACAGCAAAAAAACAGAAGTAAGCTCACTATCGGCCAGCCGAACATCATGATATGAACCGTTGGCAGCATTAGGAGCTTCCTCCCGGCAATTGTCGATCAGTTGATTTCTGGTCATCGACTGCATGATGAAAAACGTTCTCAAGAATTTTTGCCGACAAGTCCCAGTCAAACCGCTTAGATATCTCATAACTGGCTCGACTCATTGCACGCCATTGATCATCTGCCAGCTCCAGCACATTGCATGCAGCGTTGGCCATCGTTACAGGGTCACCGGGAGGAACCAGATACCCCGACCTACCGTTCTCAACATAATCCTCTGGTCCTCCGCATCGCGTGCTTACAATCGGGCAATGGGAAGCAGCGGCTTCAAGGCCCGGCATTCCGAATCCCTCAACAGTCGATGGCACAATCCAGCAGTCTGTTTGTTGATAGATTCTGGGGATTTCGTCCTGTTCAGGTCTGAGGTGGAATTCCAACCATTGAGGTGGATTATATGCCTGTAGAATGAGTGATGATCCAAAGGCGACAGCCCGCAAGTGAGGAAATTTTTCCCGGATTAGACGCAGGGCCTCAAATGCCGTGGTCGCACCTTTCCATTCTTCCCGACCGTAGAGCAGGCCTACCGTAGGTCTTGTAGCACGTCCTCGCGGCTGAGACTCGAATTGCTGCCAGTCCACACCATTAGGGACAAGAACGGCCTTTGGGTCATCGTACTCTTCTGCCATGATGCGTTGCAACCACTTCGATATGACTAGCTTTATTCCTGGCATACGATATGTAGCCGCTACTCTTTCGGGGTCGCCTCCGTGAATTTCGTGGTGGCGGATAAAGTAAGCCTTGATCCCCTTCGTGGCTGGCAAATCTTCAATCCACTCTCGTGTTTGCCACCAGGTAGCGATGGTGATGTCGGCGTCCGGTACATGATTTGGCCGGATCTTGTGATCCATCACCGGTATTAATGTTGCAAATGAGTGTTCAAGGTGATGGTGCTGTCGTTCATATATCGCCAACTCATCTCTGACACGCCGCAACCATCTTCGAGGCTTCCAAATCTTCGGCCAGGGCTTCGAAAGGGCGATAAAGACAATATTAACCTCGTGCCCAAGCCGAACCATCGCTTCGGCGATCAGCCGGTTTGACTTTATGCCTCCTGAAAGGTTTGCGCCTGGCATTATCCAGTTGATACGAAGTTTGCTCTTGGTATACCTCATGAAATGTCTCCTAAATTTGCCGACATCGTAAATGTGGATAAGCTATTCCCCGAGGTGCGAAGCGGAGCAATCATTTGTTCCAATGATTCAAGTCTCGTCCTGTAAACTCTTGAAGCCATTTGTTAGAGTCACGGTAATCTGCAAGCAGTCGTTGGCGCGTCTCGGCTAACATTGGGGGGGGATCATATTTTCGCCTTACGTCTTTACCATAGGCTGTTGCTTCCATAGACGAATAAAGCAAATGCCTCACCCTTTTAGGCAAAAGATTACCAATGGACGTTGCCCCCGGTATCGAGCGGAGTGAGGCGATAATATGATCACATGCTATGACCCGACTATGCTCTGCCGATGTATTTGCTTTAACTGTTGCTGCCTTAGTTGCCTCAGCCGGATCCGCCCCTAAAAACCTAAGGAGCTTTGCAAGCATTCTGGTATGATTGTTCACCAGGTCTTCGAAAAACAGGACCAATATCTTGTCACGGTCAAAGTAACGTAAATACTGTTCCAGCTGGGAATGGTATCTGCCAGCTTCAATAATCCAGTTCGCCTTTTCGATTACGTCCTCAAAACTAGCCCCTTTTGCAAGTCCACCTAGCTGTTCTGCAGCTTGAATCATCTGACACAGCTCAATTTCTTCAATGCTCCACTGTTGGTATCTGTCTTTATTTCTTCGCGCTAAATATCGAGCTGATTTCACACGTTGGTAATAGTGTGAGAACGCCCGATCAACGGGATGGCGTACGATATAAATGATTCTTGCATCTGGGATCACTTCATGCATCCGGCGAGATGTTTCTGAAAACTGAGGATAGAAGGAATATGAAGGACTGGCTTCTCCGCAGAGCTGTGAATTCGTTGCGTCTGCGAACTGTGAGGAGTACCAATCCAAACTACGTGTGTAGGTATTCCGTACGAAAAATTCCAACTCCTTTTGGATGGGAACGAATATCTGCTCAAATTGCATCAAGTATCTGTGCAATGTTGTTGTTCCTGACTTGGCGGCACCAATAATTACAAAGTCAGGTAGCCTATGCTTTGTATAATCCTCAGGTTTGCTGCAGGATGTCAGGCTGGACATATGGACTCCTATAGAAACAGAATCAGCGGATGAATGTAAGGCCGATACAAATAATCACGGCCGAAGATCCGATGATTAACAGGTCTATCTGCGGCAACCAAAGCTTATGCCTGGATATGGCCCATGTCAAAACTGGATATACTAAAAGATTACCTATGGCGATCCCGCCGATGAGTCCGGCAAGTCCGGCGATGAACCAACCCATCAACATACAGATGATGACCAGCCCGGCACGAGCTGTTTGAACGACCATGCAGGCAAATGAATCTCCCTTTGCCAATACGGCATTGAGCGACCCCATACCGAGAGTTTGTGCAATGGCGCTAACCGCCAAAAGCTGCAGCATCCATCCAGAGTTTAAATAGCGTGGGTCATAGAGTAGTTCGATAAACAATTGTCCTCCGATAGCGAGCATCCATAATGGAGGTAGTGAAAGTGCCATTAAAGCCAGCCGCGCTCTGAAAACCTTTTGTCGAAGTTGATTTTCGTCTTGATTAGCCACTTGGGAGTAGAGTGGAAACAATACCTTTGAGTTTATCTGCGTCAACATAATTATTACGTTATTTGCCCAAAAAGTAGCCAATGCATAGAGCCCCAGGTCGTTCATATTTATATTTATACCGAGTATTGCTTTGTCGCCCTCCCTGATCAAGGCTGTTATTGCAGTGCTTAAAAACAGCCATTTTCCAAATCGGATTACTTCCCGGGCAACCCGAGAGTTCCATTCAAAACGAACGGACAAGCCGGAAAGCAATCGATATGAGCTAGAACAAGCTACAAACGAGCGAATCACGTTGCCAATCACTAGAGCCCATACTGAAGGAAAAAAATAGGCAATCAGAATAATGCTGATTAGGCCTAGCGATTGCGAGCTTAATTCCCATATCATAAGTGGTCTTAACTCGACTCGTCTTCTCAGAATATATACAGCCGGCGAAGTCAGTCCTGTAAGAACCGCACTTAGTGCTGCGACCGGAATGAATTGTACAAGTGAAGGTATTTCAAAGAGATGGGCTGCAGGGAAACATATGGCCACTGAAACAAGCCATAGCAATAGACCTCGGAGGACAGCTATCGTCCATGCCGTATTAAAAAAACGAGGATCTTCTCCGCGAGGGTCACGTATGAGTGCGGCCCCTATACCGAGATCGGAGAACATCTCCAGCGAGTGGATCACAACATTAACTAAAGCCATTACTCCGAACGCTTCTGGAAAAAGCATTCGTGTGAGAATCAGATTGCCACCTAACCGAAGGAGCCTTGAAAAAGCAAAATTGACCAGCGTCCAAAACGAACCATGTATTGCATGTTTTCTTAGTGAGTGTTTAGCATGAGTTGGTGTACTCGCTTCCCCAGATAAAGTAACCTTCACTATTGGAATGGCTGGTTCAGTACTCATGCTTACTCCTGCAATGCAGTCTTATTGATGATTTGCTAAGAATAGCAATAGCTTTTCTGCCACTATTTTTCGTCCTACCTCATTTAAATGGCCTCCGTCATATGTATACTCCGGGGCTAGGGAATAATATTGATTGCCGTCCAGTTTATAGGCCACTTTTGAGCCATTAGGCAGTGTCGACTCTATTTTGGCAATGTCAAAAACCATTTCATTTCCGTGGTTATAAATGAGCAATTGCTTGTTGTACTTCCACCTGTTGGCATTTTCTTTATGTCCGTTTAAAGGCTTGCCAAATATTCCCTTTAGCCAGGCCTCAATACCACTCTCATTCTTTGTTAAGGGAACTGTAAAATGAATGAGCTTGGTTCTATTGTTTTTCTTTCTTATCTCTTCAATAGTTGAAGCATAATCCTTAAATATTTCTTCAGGGGTTGAATTTCCGGTAATATCCACATAGCATAATTTCAGAATGGCTATGTCAATTTCTTCTGAAGAATCAGAGGTCATTTTTTCTTCAAATTCTCTCATTTTCGATATAGGATCTTTATTTTTCCCGATACGCGAATGGAAAAAGCCTCCTCCACCGTGTTGGCTGAACCCGCTACTTGCTTCCTGGATATTTAATTCTATTTGCGGATTTTCTTTCATGATATCTTGTATACCGTCCAAAATATTCATACCTACGGATTGATGCCCGAAGTATATCTTTTTGTTCGCAAGCTGTTGCCATTTTGCAGTTGGTACAGCAGATAGTTCGTCGTGGAGTGCGTTGTTTTCATTCATTTTCCCTTCATTGCAACCTGAAAGAAGATGTAAAAGGAGGATAGAAACGATTAGGAATGTTGATATTCCCAATATTTCCACTTTTTGATTCAATTTGTTCATCTTTTAGGAAGAGTTGTTTTTATAACTGTATTTTGCCATTTTAAAATAGCTGGTTACCTACGGGGAACAAAATAGGGTGAGAATATAGTGGATACTAATGGATAAGTGAAAGACTTGATCGAAAATTACCCGTTCCCCGATCTGATGAAATGTAGTGGCACTAGGTATGAATTGTGCACGTTTCTGGGCGAGAGGCAAGTCGATGTCTTTTTGTGCCAGGCCATCGATTTTCTGGAATTCCTATCGTCTTGTGCTGTTCATTATAGCAAATTCTTCGAGTTGAGAGCAAACCTGAAATCATAAAAAAGTATATAGAAAAAATAATTTTTCCTTGCTTGAGGGAGAAATGACAACCGGAGAGGAATGTAGATAAGTATTTGAAAATATATATATATGAAAAAAAGGATAAGGGAAGACCTTTCAAGTTGCCGATTAATGGTTAGCTACCAATTGCCATGGTAATGGGCTACATGCATAAAATGTTAGAAATAGGTATGGCGTGAGTAATGTAGCAATTAAAAGAATAACCTGATTAACTCCGCAGCCCGGACGTCTGCCGCGAAGCTCCCATGGACGGATTTACGGCGTCCCGATGAAAGAAGCAGTCCCGGCCTAGGCTACGAGATGCTGAGTTTCCGGGGGGATAATCAGAAAGAACAAACTTGAGAAGGAGGAGGATTATGGTGGAAAAAGCAGTTAAAAAAATGATAGACTTTTGAGAGGATGGAGAGTGAGGAACTCAGTTATGATAGGCTAGATTAGGCGTTAAATTAATAATTTATCCTAGTAAGCTTGACCTCTCACTCTTTCCATCCTTATTCATCTCTTTTTCGATTGCAATTTGTAAAATTTCTCAAATACTTCTTATGGCTCAGGCAAATTATCATCAGGCAGGCCCTTAATTATGAATATGTTTCTGTACTTCCACTTCTGGGGCGATTTTCCCTGGAGATAGAACAGATGGCAGAGAATCCAACAACTTCAGAAAAGAAGATAAATACATGGCAATGAATCCGATATTTTTAGTTGGAGCTGAAAGATCTGGAACTACATTGCTTCGTTTGATGCTCAATGGGCATCCAGATATTTCTTGGCTAAATGAATTCGAATATGCAGTTGATCTTATTACAGAAGATGAAAGATTGCCAAATGTTGAACATTATATCTATTACTTGTCAACCAATAGAATTTTTCAAGCGTCTGGTTTAAAAATGGACAAATCTTCAGAATATCTTGAAATAGTAAAAAGTTTTCTCGCCCAAAAACAAGAATTAGACAATAAATCAATAATAGGAGCAACCTGTCATAGGCACTATGATAGATTGCTCCGGGTGTTTCCTCAGGCTCGCTTTATTTATTTATTCCGCGACCCTCGTGATGTTGCTCGTTCAAATATTGGAATGGGATGGGCTGGAAATGTCTGGAATGGTGTCGATAGATGGGTGGAAGCTGAAAGGTTATGGGAACGTGTTAAACAAGTTCTAGAAATAAACGCATTTATCGAAATCAAATCAGAAGAATTGATCCTCTCACCAAAAGAAACACTTTCAACTATTTGTAGCTTTTTAGATGTTCAATATGATGGAAAAATGATGTCATACCCAGATCATACTTCGTATTCACTGCCAGACCCAAGGCTAACTCAACAGTGGAGAAGAAAAATGTCTGAGAGGCAAATCAAGTTGGTTGAATCCAAAGTTTTTGAGCGCATGACTGCTAGAGGGTATTTACCTTGTTTTAGGACGAAAAATGAGCCTTTTTGCATGCTGAAAATTTTTCTTCAAATACAAAATTGGATTTTCCGAAAAAATTTTAGATTTCGACGTTATGGTTTCCGGCTAACCGCAGGATACTTTTTGGCCAAAAAATTAAGATTAGAATCTTCAGAACGAAAAATAAAACTTTTATTAAATGAGCGGACGAGAAAATATTTAAAATAATGGGAAATCCAGTGGTTAAAGTAATGTATGAAAAGTACAACTGATATTTATAAACCGGATTTTATCCTCATTGGTGCCATGAAATGTGCAACAAGTACACTTCATGAGCAGCTTAGCCTTCATGAATCCTTTTTTATGACAACTCCAAAGGAACCTAGTTTTTTTAGCGATATTGAGAATTATGATAAAGGTTCTATCTGGTATCAGTCTTTTTTCAAAAAAGCCGGGCATGGTCAAGTCAAGGGTGAGTCAAGTACGAACTATTCCAAGCTGCCAAACTATCCGGAGACAGTTAACAGAATCAAATCATTTTGTCCTGAAATCAAATGCATTTACCTGATGCGCCATCCGGTCGACCGGCTTATATCACACTATATCCATGAATGGTCCCAGGGAAATATATCATGCGATATAAATACAGCCGTAAGGCATCATCCTGAATTAATTGAATATGGCAGATACAATATGCAGTTGGAACCATATATATCGACCTTTGGCTTTTCCGCCATTCTGCCTTTATTTACAGAGCGTTTACAAATTACTCCTCGCCAAGAGTTACAGGCCATTTTTGACTTCTTGGAAATTCCAGCAAAACCCGAATGGTGTCATGATATTCAAAGCAACAAATCGTCGGAGCGGCTCAAGGTCTGCGCTTGGCGCGATGCCTTAGTAAACGATCCAACATTGCGCTTTTTTCGAAGAGCGTTTATTCCGAAATCAGTCAGAAGGAAGGTCAGACGAATTTGGACAATGACCGAGAGACCAATGCTTTCTGATGGAGTACTGCGACATGTCGAACAGATTTTTGATGAGGATTTGGAATTGTTAGGTAGAAAAGTAGGGGTTGAGTTAAATTGTAGAAATTTTAAGCAATCAGTAACCTCAGCCACCTCCTCTCACTCCTGGATAACCGTTAGAACATGACATATTTGAAGGCTTCAATAGGGGTTGTTGTTATTGGACGGAACGAGGGTGAGCGATTGAAAAGATGCCTCAGAACACTTCTCTGTCACATAGATGGCAGGAGGATTGTCTATGTTGATTCCGGTTCTGAAGATGAAAGCGTAGCTTATGCTCGTTCTCTGGGGATACACCTTGTCCAACTTGACAAAAGAATTCCTTTTAGTGCTGGCCGAGCAAGAAATGAAGGATTTAAACTGCTTGAAAGTAAGATAAATTCATTGGAATATATACAATTTATTGACGGAGATTGCCAGTTGTCCCAAGGATGGCTTTCCAGCGCTGCTAAATTTTTAGATGAAAATGAACAGTACGCTGTTGTCGCAGGCAGAAGAAAAGAAGAATATCCTAACAACAGTGTCTTTAATCTTCTATGCGATATAGAATGGAACATACCAGCGGGTGAAACTGAAACATGCGGTGGTGATTTTATGATCCGCAAATCTGCATTTCAACAGATTAAAGGATTTAATCCTTCTGTTATTGCAGGCGAGGAACCGGAGATGTGCTACAGGTTAAGACAGTTTAACTGGAAAATATTTCGGCTTGACAAACTAATGGCAAAACACGATGCGAACATTTGCTGCTTTTCTCAATGGTGGAGAAGGACGGTCCGGACCGGACATGCTTATGCCCAGGGGGTCAGCCTTCACTTTTTGGAAAAAGAGAGCTTTTGCTTAAAGCAGTCTTTAAGCTGCTGGATATGGGCTTTTTTTGTTCCGACATTTACTGTAATTGTATCTATAGTATTCAATGTATATTTTTTATGCTTGGCGCTTCTTTATTTTTTTCTCTTTATGAAGATTTATATCAAGTCATATAATAGAACCAACAATTATAGGAGTACAATGGTATACAGTTTTTTTACTGTAATAGCTAAATGGCCACAACTTTTTGGACAGATGCTTTTTATAAAGAGAAAAATGTATGGAAGTAGATATGCTATAATCGAGTATAGCTGAATTTTTAATTAGGTTTAAATTTACAATAGGAGAGGCTGATTTTTATTATATAACTGCCTGTACAATAAAAATTGTTTTTTCAGCAGCCATTTAATAGCTGACAAGTTTCTTTTCCTCCAGTTGATTGAAAATAATACTAGATATGCTATCCCAGGTTGTAATCTCCACATCGGGGTATTGCTTTATTCCGGAATTATTTAATGAAGTTAGATGCAGGATCAAATCTATCCATGAAGTAAAATCCTCAGCGATATGAATTCGATCTTTAAATATTTTCGATGCCGGGGTTGGTGTCGCTATAACATCTTTCCTTGCTGCTAGATACTCCATGAGCTTTACAGGACGGCACTTCAGGCCCCATTCAGTCTGCGCGGTTGGCAAAATGCATATATCAAAATTGTGAATATAACCTGGAATGGCCTCGTGATTCTTGTGTCCTAAGAAATAAACATTTGGCAGCTTTCGCAATTCATCCGTACTGGGATGAGGGATGCCCACCATTACAAAGGAGCATTCAGAGAGATTTCGGGCGACTTGAAATATAAGCTGACTATTAAACTTATGGGTGTCCATGCTTCCTACATAGCCTAATATTGGCCTGGGAATAAATTTTAAATCTTCAGGAGTTGATCCATTGAAGCGAAAAAACATTTCATCCACTCCTTGAGGCAATAACAGTGAGCAACTTGTTATTTCCTTCGCCTCCTTGTGGAGCTCCTCACTGACATGGATGACAAGGTCTGCTCGTTGGAGTAATTTCATGTCCACCTTAGCGACATACTGAGCATTAAAATTGTCAAAATCATACGCAGCGTAATCATCAGTGCGCTGATAGACGAGTCCTCTTTTACCATCCTTTTCCATTGCCGGCCATGCTGTTGGAGTATTGATCCAAAGTAATGGATTTTTTATTCCCAGATAAAGATAAACAGCATGAATCTGTATTCGCAGGATAAGGGCATTCAGAAACCGTCCAAAGCGACTCCGGTATAGGGGCAAGGGAACAGGACTGTAGACATATAATTGAGGGGAAACCTTTTGCAAGCCCCTTAGAATGCTGTTGATTTTTCTTTTAATTCTCAACCAGAAATGCTTGTCTTTTCTGATACTTGGCATACGCATACCGATTGAACATATATAGAGAACCGACAATCGTCTGGAAAATCGTTTCATAATCTGGATATCAAAATGGGCATGACTGTGATACCACCAATCTTCACCGCCCATACAGACGACCCAATTTTTGGCTTTTTTTGTCATAGAGATCGATTATTTGTCTGATTTTATAAACTCAATAATAGAATTAATAAGTTCAGGAGACGCGAAGCATGAAGTGCTTTTGCGAGGTGCTATCTTCTCATAGTTATCAAGATGATGCACGATTCTTTCCTCATCTGCTGCATAGACTAGGAGGCCAAGTGCGGCGAGGCGTTGGGCTGTTGCCACCTGATGGTCATTCCTGGTTTCACGCAAATAACTATAGCGGGGGACAACGATCAGTTTTTTGCCTAACTCTAAACAACTAAGTATCGTTCCCATACCGGCATGCGCAATGACGAGACTTGCTTTATTTATTTTTTCGGCAAGAACTTTTGGTGGCAGTAATTCGACCCATTCCATATTTTTGGGGCGCCAGCCGCCTTTCCCTATTTGCGCATAACAATAAATCTGCTGATTCCCCGACGCCCAACTATCAACTGCTCTAATGAGGCGGTCGAAGGGCATCTGTCCCCCGACAGTAACTAATATCACAGAATATTCCCCTTGAAATATGGGCCATTCGGCTTCTCAAGCTCGGGCCATTGAGTGAGCCATAAATCGGCATACGAATGAACAAGCTGTCCTGTCAGCGAGAGGACTTCTACATTAGCTATACTGTCTAACCATATAGTTCGGGCATTGAATATTTTTGCAAAACGCAAAGCAAAGTAACCGCAGGCAGCTCCGGTAGAAATGACAACATCGGGGCGAAAGGACAATAAAACAAAGAAAATACGTATTGCCATTTTGACCAGACCTATTTTATTCCAGCGAGTTGCGTCATTAATTAAAAAGAATCGACAGTCAGGTACTTCGGCAGCGTATTCCTTTCTGGTCGTCGCATAAGCTACTTCATGCCCTTCAAAAGCAGGTCTGAGTCGGAGCAATTGTATCCAATGTCCTCCGCCTGAGGAGATGGCCAGGATTTTCTTTTTAGTCATCAGTGATTGGCTTGATATATTTCATGAATATCTGCTCTAAACGAGCTGTTTCTGTATTCGTGTTATGGTTTTCATAAGTCAACTTACACCCGTTGGCAGCCATTTCTTCCAGCCGGCTGACAGGTGTTTTCAGCACATCAATCATAGCTTCCATCAATTTACTGATATTTCCGGCTGGAACGAGCCAACCGTTTTCTCCATCCTTTACAAGTTCAGGTATTCCTGCAACAAAAGTGCTAATGACGGGTCGACCCATTGCAAATGCTTCCATGATCACCATAGGCAGACCTTCGGCAAAACTTGGCAAGACAAGAGCCCGGCTTTTTGCTATATATTCACGGACTTGTTTTTCTGAAACAAAACCCGTGATTTGAACTTTTTCTTCTATCCCAGTTTCTGAGATTTTCTGTTCTATAATATCGCGAAGTTCGCCATCGCCCACGAAAGCTAAACGGGCATCATATCCCCTTGTGATTAAGTTGACGAAAGCCTCAAGAAGCACGAGTTGTCCTTTTTGCGGAGTCAAACGACCAATGCAGACAAATTGTTTATTGCTCAATGATAACGGTTTGTATTCCAATGAGTGGAAAAAATCTTCACCAACCGTGCATCCAACAACATGAATCTTCTGCCAATCCTTTGGACTGCTCCAACGACAAAGCTGCGCAAAACAAAAATCTGTTATTGCCACAACAAACAGTGCATCGCTAATTTTACCTTGCAAATCAAATGCATTTGCTGAGTCAAATTCAGTAGGTCCATGCACGGTAAAACTGTAACTTACCCCCAATCGATATATCAACCTAGCTACAGCAGTGGAGTTGGTGCCAAAGTGGACATGAACATGCTGGATTCCATGCTCTTGCATAACCCTGTAAAGTGAACAAGCCTCTACGAGGTATGCAAGATGTTTGAGTATTCCCCTATCACTTCGGGCTCCCATCCTTATGGCTACACGAAGTGCATCAAAAAGATCTAACGGTTTGGACAGGGCAATTCGAAGAAGCGAGGTAGCATGTTTGAAAAAAGGCAGATTGAGGCAATGTATGGTTTTGGCAGCTTCCTCTTGGTCCTTTGGGTCCACAAGTAGTTCGTCTGATTTACGAATTGCAAGACGTAAAACCTTGTGCCTCCTTCTCTCTATTTCACATAGTTCTCGACGGATAAAGGTGTGGCTTACCGAAGGATATTTTGTGGTAAGATAGGCAATATTTAACCTTCGTGCATTCTGTTGAGAGGCATTCCCGATAGAAAAATCATCCAGATGTGTATCCGGGATGGGTTCCAATTTTAGGTAGTATTCATCTTTTTTTTAATTTAAAAGCCTATGAACCGTAAATCTTCAGTTACTATGGGGACAAAAGAAACATCAATATGCAGCTGAAAAACCTCTTTACTCTAGTATTCTGAAACCACGAGGGACTGACACAGGTGGCGAGTCATTTGTCATAAATTCAAAAGCTCCTACATCCGGAGTCTGATCTCTTAAATTTCCCCGCACGTCAACGGGAACTAAAGAAAAAGATAGCCTATTTACCAGCGGTGAGCCAGCAAGAGGTTCTCCAAAGGTAGTGGATGCGGGATCTGTAAGGTCTATTTGGGGGTCCCCGACAGTCTGGGATACATTGATGTCACTATCGGGTGATTTTGAATACCAGTGTGGCTCCGAGCCGCTGCAATTTCCTTGGTCGGTACAACTCCAAATATAGTGATTATGCTGAAAGTCATTATTTCCAAAATTTTCAGGAGCGGCATAAGAAGGATCTCCACCATTTTTCGTGACATTATCACGGTATTCATAGAATACATTGCCTATGAACGAAGAATTGGTGAAACCAAAGCCAGAATCATCAGCATTTATAGCAAAAAACTCCGTCGGAAACGTGCAATGCCATAACAATAAATGATCCCAGACTCCATAAAGTGCACCATTTGTAAGTATGGTTTTTCCCCCGGAGCTACCCTGCCTTCCGGGTTCGCGCATCTCCAAAAACATGTTTACAAATGCATTATTGTTTCCTGGGGATTGAGTAGCCCGCATAAATAATCCTTGATAATGTAAATCGGTTCCGTAAAAATTATAAATAATCCGATTGGATGGTCCATCTCCCCATGACTGGTATGAGTCAGCGTGCCAATACGTACTACCAGGATCCTGGTCATCTAAAGTGGTGTTTATGACAAGAGGAAAATTTTGAAAAGCATCTTCTCCTATATGCTTGATCTCGAGACCACGAGCGATAAGACCTCCGCGCACTGCTCTATCAACATTATAAATATATGTATCTGTATAATACGCGTCTTTATGATTGATAGGATTCGAACCTTGAATCCATCTCCCTGAGCCAATGATACGGGAGTTGTGAATCCAGAGATTTTGCGGAAAACCTGTGCTGAAGATAAGCTTATTGGAGCCGTTGCTTAGCAAGGTAACACCATCTACCTTTATGAGTTTTGTGTCAGTGAGATCTCCACCAGTATCGAGTATTGTCTCTTCTTTCTCAGCATCGGCGTTTCTTGCAATTGTAAGCCACTCGTCAATAGTATTTATTGATCCACTCCCCATGGCATATGTTCCCTCATCCAAATAAATTATTGCGCCGTCAGCTTTTCCTCCATTCCTATTTTGAATCTCATTGGCCGCTCCTGCAATAGTCGCGAAACGCGTGGAACTGTCGTTTACCAAACCAGTGGCATCATTTCCTGTAATACTGCTGACCCAAGCTTTATGCTGAAAAAGATTTCCTGTGGCATCGACAATTAAGGGAATTTTTTGAAGGGTTCTTGTGTCTCCGTCGCTGCCATATATAGTAGCTACCACACTAAATTCACCATTAGAAGCGAAACCAGAACTGCGTAATGGGACCCAGTACTCATAAACATTGGTTCGAGAATTATACGTCATAGAATTTGATATAAGAGGATTTTCACCAGAGTACCCTTGACCATCAACTTCAAATTCAACCCTGTCTATCCCATCCTTGGAAAATGCAACTACTCCTACATTGAAAGATTTTCCAAATTCAATCCTTTGAAAGGGTACAACATCCCAGCGTGCAACAGGAGTTAGAGCCAGCGAAATAGCCGGAGAAAAGAGGGTAAATATCGATGCTAGCACAATGTACCGTTGAAATAATGTTCTGTATATCATTTTCAAATCCCAAATAGTTTCAATATTATATACTTCTTTAACATAAGACAGAGAATTCCATGCAACATGTCCAAGCAAATTCTTTGCCAGTTTCTATTTGGAATATGTATTTAACCGAAATGAAATAACTATTATAAAAAAATGTAAAATCGCTAACTCACAATTATGTAACCAAATTGCAGTCAGGGTTGCCAAGGTGAGCAAAAAATGAAATTATAAATGTATAAGCCACGACTATTCAACAGAGCCAACCGCAAACGGATCTGCTGGGTTGTATTGAATAGAGTGTTATGGGCATGTCCATTCCCTATCGGATCGGTTCCTGTTGAAAACTGGGCAAGCATATAGGTTCTTTGGGCGATTTGTTCTTGTACCAGAAGCAAGTCCTTTCAATCTCTGTGCTGCTTGGCTGATTGCTCTAGTACTGTTCTTAAGCCACTTAAGAGGGAGTTATTCGCCACCTGTTCTGGCATTTCATTGTAGTATTCCAGTTTATAACCCCAAAGCTGCCTTGACCATGCGGGTTTGTAAGAATGTAGCTAGAGATTTGGGGTGCTTTCTCCTGTCGGAACCGCAGGATCTTAAATCTAGCTGCCAGGATGCTTGTGGTTTTCACTATTTTTTTTCTAATCCTTGGCCCGGTAGGATACTGTCCGCTCCACCTTTTCCAGTCGATTTGCTCATCGTTTTTATCATTTGGCACAGAATCTAAAAGTTAGATAACGAGCGACTTAGTGAATATTTTCTCTATTTTCAATTATGTTAACCCAAAAATAAAGTATATTGCAAATGAAAAGAGTCTCTTTTCTGATAGGAATCTCGTGCTGTAGGGCAATAGGCAATTTGGTTCTATTGCTCTCCTTATAGAAATCATACCGAACAAAAGGGGCACTTGAACCTGAGCAAAGAGAGCAGAGCAAGGTTCGTGATATCCATCACAGATGGTGACGTTCGCCCATATAAAATCAGCTAATTTCTAGAGTTGCGTGACCCCAGTTTCGAGGAGAAGATGACCGATGTCCTGTATGTATACAAAACCATCTCCCGACCGTGCCTATGTGTGGGAATCTTTCCAACTACAATGCTCCTTTAGTCAATAATACTGCAGGGACGGTTTTGTAGAGAATTTTTAAATCCAACCAGAATGACCAGTTTTCTATATATTCCAGATCCAATTCCAGCCACTTTTCAAAAGGCAGATCGCTGCGGCCGGATATCTGCCAGAGACAGGTGAGTCCAGGCTGAACGCTGAATCGTTTGCGTTGAATACCGCGGTCGAAAAGATCAACATCTCGAATAGACATGGGGCGGGGACCGACTAAGCTCATTTCGCCTATAAAGACATTGATGAGTTGCGGCAGTTCGTCCAGGCTGGTCTTGCGGAGAAACCTGCCCACCTTTGTCATTCGCGGATCATTCTTCATTTTAAATATCGGCCCTTCCGCCTCGTTGAGGTGCTCGAGATCCTTGAGTCGTTCTTCGGCATCAGTGTACATTGACCGGAATTTATACATGGGGAAAACGTTTTTACGCAGTCCGACACGCTGCTGGACAAAGAAGACCGGACCAGGAGAGTCGATCTTGATGGCGATGGCAATAAAAGCGAAAATCGGCAGCAGCAGCAGTATGGCCAGAGTGGTAAGGGCCAGATCGAAGATGCGCTTGGCGACGAGCTGCTGATGGTTTTGGGCGACCGGCTCCATGTTTAAGAGCGGTATACCCTTAACAGTGGTAAGGCTCACTCTGGCGACCTGGACGTTGAAGACATCGGCCATAAAACAGAGACGGATGCCTTCCTCCTCACAGGCCATGACGATGGGTTCGGCATCCTTGAGCATGGAGCGGGTGATGGCGATGATAACCTCGTCGACGATATTGTTTTTCAGGCATTCGCTGGTATTTTCGATGGTGCCGATAACCGGGATGCCGGAGATAATTTTTCCTTTTTTTTCCTGATCGGGATCGAGAAAGCCGACAATCTCGATATCTTCATCTAGTTGCTGTTTTAATGCTGCAACCAGTGCCTTGGCGCGGCCTTGTGAGCCGATAATCAGTACTTTCAACTTTCGTTTGCCGCTTTTTGTCTGGCTCTTATGGTGGAAGATAATATAGGCTCTTACCCCCATCAGAGCAAAATATTCGACGATGGCGAAAATGAGGATGACGAATCTGCTGATATATCTGATTTCCAGGAAGAAGAGCAGAGCGAGTGTGACGCTGAAGGTGAGTACCATGGCACGAATGATGGCCCAGGAATAGCCGACGTAGGAGATTTTCCCGGGGGGCGTGTAGCCGCCGAAATAGGTGAGAAAGCTGGTAACGAGGACAATTATCAGCGGAAGAAGAAAAACATGGGAGCTCAGGTTGAGCGTTTCCAGGACAGGAAAAAAGAGATCTCTGGCCCAGAATGCGATGAGAAACGCAGCTACGGTGCAAAACACATCGAGGCTGAAAGTGATATTTCCTAGGTTGTTGTCTTCATACATAGCTAGATCTGTTTGAAGTGGATGCAGAGCAGTTGCAGCCTGTCTTTCCAGGAAGAATGTTTGCAGTACGCGACAGACTGTTGATGGGGATACGTAATGTTCTCGTTAGGGTGAGATGGGATTGCAATCACCTGTAGAAACCCTTCAAGTGAAGGCTGGAACTCTAAATAAGCTAGGTTTACCGCTTTCTTCTTCGCCGGGTAATCAATATAACTCCGGCCATTCCCGCCCCTAAAAGAAATACGGTCCCTGGTTCGGGAGAGGATTTTGAAGACCGCTTCTCGGTCGGTTGAACTAAGACCTTGCCGATTTTGCTTAAGGAGTTAAAATCCTGAAAACTTCCCGTTATACTTGTATCAAGCCGGGTCTTGTTCTCATTGTTCCCAGAAGCAGCACCAGCCTGCATATACTGGTTGCCTGTCAGTTCTTTCTGCGTAAGATTTCCTAAGGCTGCGGCATTTTGCATATCCAGTTTCGACAATGACGCACGATGCCCCCATTGTGCAGAGCACAATAGTGCTGCACAGATGAAACAGTGAACTTTCATCGTTATCCCCACTGATGCGATAATATTACAACAATCTCTTAGTAAGATATCCCCTGATATAAACAAGCAAAAATTGCTCTTTCCTGATGTCAGGCATTTTTAACAATACCTGATCACGCTACAACGAATTGCTGTACTATCTGTTTATGGTGTAGAACGTATCGTCTGCAATGAAACTCAATTCCATGCAAAATTAGAACCAACTCGATTTGAACTAAAATAAATTTACTGCGGTTTGTGGCACTCATCTTTTTCTTCGTTTTGATAGTTGGGAGCTTAGAAAAAACAGTTGAATGCAATCAAAACTATTATTCTAAAGTTTATAAAAAATAGCGGTTGAATGCAATTTTAAACTAAGACAACTGGGTAAAAATATCTGGTTGAGAGAAAAGATAATGTAATTAGTAAAAATTGAGGGTGCTTATCCCGACCGACTTTTTTAAAGAAACTGAGCATCACTAAAGCATAGCAAATGACAAACGGGTATGGCTGCTTTTTTCGTTCATATATCCCTTCTTAAATGTCAATACAGTATAGCCGAATTTATAATTCAGTATCTCTATCGACAACGTCCAAAAGCTTAACAGTCTATATAGCGTAATATATCGAGTTTGTTCCTTTTAAATTAGTACAATACCTGCAAGTAAGTGACAATTTGTTGGCCTATCTGCCAACGGCAGTAAAATTCACAAAACAATAGTTTTGTTTCTCTCATAAGATATTCCGATCACGTTTTAACAACCTTTCTAATTGTCACCGCTGATTTAGAGCATTTTCTTTGTTAAAATCTCTCCGCTTTTGCTATTATCATACTACTCACTCGGCGGACAGGGCATTTAGCGACCAGAAGCGCCCTGGTGAGTGACCTAATTAGGGGAGGCTGAGTTATCTGGTTCAGCCTCTCTTCTCCTTGTGGACGAACCCTGGCTGGAAACCGTAAAGCTAGTAAACAAGCTAGGCCTGATAATGATGCATAAAATCATAACAGCCCAAGAAGATATAAAAAACTTCAACGAGCGTAGCGCCTCATTCTTCTTGATCTTACTTCTTAGTGGTGATCTTGCCTTTGTCATGCTGCATTTTATTAATAGTTTGACGCCCATATATGAAAATCCTCTGCTTAATCTCGAAAAAGATAGAGGGTATTCAGAAGTGTACCAATATCTAAAATTTCTATGGATTATCATTATCCTGGTCTTCATTTCATTTAGAAATGCTTCTCTGCGTTATGTTTTGTGGGCATTGGTTTTTGTATACTTTCTTCTTGATGACGCCTTGCAATTACATGAGAGAGTCGGAGGCTATATTGCGGCAAATCTAAGTCTGGTACCTGCTTTTGGGCTCAGGCTCCAAGACTATGGAGAACTCGCCGTCTCAGCCGCTGCGGTAATTATTATATTCCTTCCTCTCGCCTGGGCTTTCAGGAATGGCTCGAGGGTGTTCCGAAAATTATCCCAAGACCTTGCCCTCCTGATAATGATTTTGGTCTTCTTCGGTATCGTTGTCGACATGGCTCAAATAGCTATAAACGCAGGCTGGAAGGTCAGCTTTATCTTAGGCGTAATCGAAGACGGTGGCGAAATGCTATCGGTGAGTCTTATTGTTTGGTATGCCTTTCTAGTGATGGTGCGTAACTGTGATCTTGATTGTTATCTGTGTGATTGCGCGAGCACTGTCCTAACGAAGAAAGATAGATTGTGAGAGAAGTGACCAAGATCTATTTGGGTTGGTTAACCCATCCCATGGTGTTAATGATTCGGCAAATCCCAAAAGTGTTCTTATGTGGTCATGGCGGAGAAAGGATAGGGGGTTTGCCATTTTTTTGGTCGTGAAAAGCAGCGCGTTGCTCTTTCCATACTGAAACACCAGTATGGCAGCAGGAGCGATGCAATAATCGACTCCTGCTTACTGTTTGTCTTATTACATTTTAACCAGAGTATTAAAACCTCCGTAAACTATCTGTTTATAATCAAAAGGCTCGGATCCCTGTTGCATCATATCACCCATTCGGGGATCAGCCATTACTGCGGCATTTACCTTGTCACGGTGTTCACGGGACTCGAAAACGATCCATGCGAAAACAACGGTTTCGTTTTTCTCTGTATTAGCAGCTTTTTTAAAAGAAACCATATCTGGAATTTCCAGGTCATCACCTAAACACTCCCAATATTCCAGAGCCCCGTGTTCCTTCCATATGGAACCTGCTTTTTCGGCTATGTCTTTATATTCCTCCACCTTGTCTTTTGGTAAAGGAATGACGAATCCGTCTACATATCTTTCCATGGTAAAACCTCCAATAGCATCTTGGTTCATCTTTTTTATCTGCTAAGATGATAATGGTCCTGTTGTCGGCTCTCTAGCCGGTTGTTATACCCAGTCATTTAATAATGACAGGTCCAATTGGTTCGCCCATCGCGCGACCAATGCTCAAGCGCAGCTTTGAGCGCATCATGCAGGGTATTTGGCACAGTCGAAATCTCTAAGTCGAGGATTTCATGAGTGATTCGACTTTATTGTGCCCTTTGCCCTTAAAGGAAAATAAATATCATCAGTGAAAGAAGGAATGCGATCTGGACAATTCCCTCAATCTTTGAAAAGCAGAATAGGGATATGCTCCTGGCTTATCAGAGGAATGTTGCCGACATCTACAGATTGAAGACCTTTTTAAGCTCGATGCTCAGGGCTGTATGCCTGGCTGGATTTCTCAAATGCGTTCTTTACAATAACCCGTAGGCTGCGATTTCCGGTAACTTCTCAATCACGTGGGATGGGCGTAAGACTGGATGACAGAGCTTTGGCGAAATTCAAAGCGGGTTTCCATCCGGCGATTCGAATCAAGTCGGGGTTGTTGCCGGGGACTTAACCGATTCGTTCCCGGCTGAAGGGAAAGAATAGTTGTACCTCAAGTCCTTGTAATAAAAAAATATTGCTTTATTCTAATTGCAATACACGTTTCAAAAAGCTTACATCGGCCCTCATTACTTGGAAGCCGGGAGTTTGAGACAAATTACAAAGGCTGTCCGTGGAAAAAACTGGTCTACAGGGCAAGCCCGGAAATGATGAATAGGATTATTTTCCTCATACATCGTTAAAAAGCGTGATTATTACCATGCACTTCTAAAGGAGTCCTCACCATGCAAAGAAAAATCGTATCATCCCTGTTGCTCATACTCGCTTTCTCTCTAATAATCTTCAGCTTTGGCTGCGATTCTCAAGGACCGGCCGAAAAAGCTGGTGAAGAGGTTGATAAATCGATAGAAGCCACCAAGGATGCTATTGAGGGAGCAGGTGAAGAAATAGAAAAGGCAATCGAGGAGGCCAAGTCTGAATAGGATCTTCTGCTGATTACCGATGAATTTCAGCATTTTCATGCTGCCGGGCTTGAAGGTCTTCCTAGAGCCCTTTTTGTCGTTATCACGGTCCCCGATTGGTGTCCGTTATAATGGATCCGGGATCCAGAGCTATCAAAGAAAGATGGATTCCGGATCAAGTTTGTACCAGCGATGTCGGCCATCCTCCTTGATATGGATTTTCCCAAGCACTTGTCGTCAAAGGGATGGTAAACATGCTCCTTATATCTTTCCTGTAAGAATTTCGCACCTGAATCCTCTCCAAATCAACTTTTTAGCATCTTGCAGGTTGTTTTCTTGCCAAAAGAACTAAAAAACAGACTTTACGGTTCTAAATATTGTCATTGCACACTAAACGACACCATGCTGACGCTGTTGTGCAGAGGTCACCTATCACATCGAGGCGGCACTGCAACATTTTGCACTTCAACAAATATTAAAGTTTATCATGATGCCGGTGTCAAAAGTTCGCTCTCAGGCTCTTCTTTTCATTGACACATCACATTCTGATATAGATATTTATAGATACACAAGCAGGTTAATACTTCCCCGGAGTAGATAGATGATTCCGAAAAAAATCGCGAATCTAGCCAGAGGCGGAAAACTCCGACAAATGTGGTGGCTGCTGATCTTTTTTCCAGGACTGGCCATTTTGCAGATGTCTTTTGTCGAAGAGGTCCTGCCGGAAAATTCCGACACCCGGAAACAGGGTCTGATACTGACCATTGATGGCGCCATAGGACCTGCCACCATGGATTATGTCATCCGCGGTTTACAGCAGGCCTCCGAAGAGCAGGCCGAGATCGTGATCCTGATAATGGATACCCCGGGTGGCCTGATGAACGCCATGCGGGGCATCATCCGGGAAATCCTCAATTCTCCGGTTCCGGTGGCAACCTATATCAGCCCCGCAGGCGCCCGTGCTGCCAGTGCGGGAACCTACATCCTTTACGGCAGCCATATTGCCGCCATGGCACCCGCTACAAACCTTGGTTCCGCGACTCCGGTACAGATGGGAGGATTGCCAGGTGCACCGGAAGAACAAGAGGAAACCGCTCCCACTGAAGAGGATAAAAAGGCCGATTCTGAAGGTGAGGTGTCGGAAGAGGGCCAGGACAAACAGCCTGCAGAGAAGCGAAGGGGCGGTTCCGCCATGGAGCGAAAAATCCTGGAAGATGCGGTCGCCTATATTCGGGAATTGGCACAAAGGCACGGCCGCAATGCGGAATGGGCCGAAAAAGCAGTGCGTGAAGCAGTTAATTTAGGTGCCGGGCCTGCGCTTGAGATAAACGTCATTGACGTTGTTGCCAATGACATTGATGATCTGTTGTCACAGATAAATGGACGTACAGTGGTTATGGAAGGTGGTGAACGCGTTCTGAATACCGCCGATCTGCAACTGAATCGGCTGGATCCTGACTGGAGAACCAGGCTGCTTAGCGTTATAACCGATCCTAACATCGCTTACTTTCTGATGATCATCGGATTTTACGGCATCATTTTCGAGCTTGCCAGCCCGGGTAGCCTGTTTCCCGGAGTAATCGGGGCAATCTGTTTAATTCTAGCTCTATTTTCTTTTCAGGTTCTCTCGGTAAACTATGCAGGGCTGGCTCTGATTCTGCTCGGCCTGGCCTTTATAGTCGGCGAGGCATTTATGCCAAGTTTTGGAATTCTGGGTATCGGCGGTATGGTTGCCTTTGTGGTGGGTTCGATCATCCTGATGGACGGTACGAATCAGAAAATTTCCCTGCCCCTCATTGGAGGTACGGCTGCGGTTGCGGCCGGATTCATGTTGTGGACGGTCACCCGGTTTATGTCGGTGAGCAGGGGTGCTCACGCCAGCGGGATCGAAAAGATGCGGCATGAAACGGTAGTGGCGTTGGAAGATTTCATTGCCGCGGAAGGAGTCTATCGAGGGCATATCCGCCTCAGTGGCGAACGCTGGAATGCAGTCAGTGAAAAACCAGTCTCCAAGGATCAGCAGATGAAGGTGGATCGCATAGAAGGATTGACAGTGCATGTTGCTGAAAAGGACTGACGTGCTCGTAAAAAGCTCGATCCACGTCGTTGGGGACAGAACTTTCTCGAATATTGCGCATATTGCAGAGCTTTTTTCGAGATCATCAATATTGAAAGAGGATGTACCGACTGAAAAGCGGTATGAGTGATTGTCCAAACAGATCTCTTACAACCCAGGAGGTTCTATGTTGAATGAACTGCTTCCATATCTCGCCCCTATCGGGCTGCTGGTGCTTATTCTGGCTTCGGCCATTCGTATTCTGCCGGAGTATGAGCGCGGCGTGGTGTTTTTTCTTGGTCGCTTCCAGAGTGTGAAAGGCCCTGGTCTGGTCATCATTATCCCCGGACTGCAGGTAATGAGGAGGGTTGACTTGAGGGTCATTACCCTGGATGTTCCCAGTCAGGACGTAATTTCCAAAGACAATGTCACCGTGAGTGTCAACGCCGTACTGTATTATCGTGTTGTTGATCCGGAGCGAGCCATTATCCGGGTCGAGGATTATGGCGGAGCGACCACGCAGCTTGCTCAGACCACTCTGCGATCGGTGCTGGGGAAGCACGATCTCGATGAAATGCTGTCGGAGCGTGATAAGCTTAATGCCGATATCCAGGAAATACTGGATTCGCAGACGGAAGAATGGGGAATCAAGGTTTCTAATGTCGAGATCAAGCATGTCGATCTGAATGAGAGCATGATACGCGCCATCGCCCGGCAGGCTGAGGCTGAACGTGAACGGCGGGCTAAGGTCATACATGCCGAGGGCGAATTGCAGGCCTCCGTCAAACTGGTGGAGGCTGCCGAGGTTATGTCCAGAAATTCCGGAGCCATGCAGTTGCGCTATCTGTCGACCTTGTCTGATATGAGTACCGGCAATGCCTCGACTATTGTCTTTCCGCTGCCCATGGACATGATATCGCACTTCATGCAGGGAGGCGGCAGGAATCCTGAAAATCCTGGGGGCGGCACCTCATCAAAGAAAACTGATGCAAGCTGATACCGTGAAACAAGGAAAATACTTTAATTTTATGGAGAAAGAAATTATTAACAGCAGGGCTATAAAAAAATTGCTGGTGCAGAAAGCGAGGGATATGCAGATCCTGAGGAAAGCCAGACAAACAGTAAAGCATGTTCTGAGAGATTCCTTCTGGTCGGTATATGGTCTACAGGAGAAGAATCCCGCTATTCCTTTAAAACCCAAGGAGATCCTCTTTGTCTGTCTCGGCAATATTTGCCGAAGCGGATATGCTCATCATTATGTTGCCTCCAGATTTCAGAGGGACAATCAAGAGCTTAAGGTTTTTTCTGCAGGACTGCATGTAAAAGATGCGGGTTCTCCTCAAACAGCAATTTCTGCGGCAAAATCTCGTGGTGTGAATCTGGCTGGCCATATTCCCAAACAGGTTGATGCAGAAATGATAGAGACGGCAGATATGGTATTGGCTATGGAGCCGAAGCAAATCAGATTGCTGCGAAACAGATTCCCCGAGTACTCCGATAAATTTTTCCTGCTTACCTTTTTTGAAGGAGAGTCTGTTTCTCAATATCGAGGCTGGAGTCGTTATCATATTAAGGATCCCTACGGCAAGTCTTCTGATGAGTTTGCAGAATGTTTTGCAAGAATCGAACGATGTGTGGATGGATTAATGTCCGGAATAACCGACACTCGAGGTTAAAATGCTACAGGGAGATCATCGCAAGCCATTATCAGTACATACAGGCTGGTGGCAAATAATTAGCGGCATTTTTTGCATTTTATGTGTTTTTTTGCCGGCGGTTGGCTATGGAGGAGATAGCGAAACCACTTCCCCAACCCATGGAACCGACTTTTCTGCACCCGAACAGAAAAGACAGAGCAACATAGATATAGTGCTTATTGGAGCATCTTACGCTGAGGGCCTGAAGTTGAATGAAGTAGCCGGCATGACGATGATCAACAAGGGAGTCGGAGGGCAGCAGTCCTTTGAAATGTTGGATCGTTTTCAAGATGATGTCATTAATCTCAATCCCCGTAAGGTTGTGATCTGGGGATTCATAAATGATATTTTCAGAGCTGATCCTGGGAAGATGGATGACGCTATCGTCCGGATTCAGGAGAGCTATCGTGAAATGGTGCGTCTCTCCCGTGAAAACAGTATAGAACCTCTGCTTGCAACCGAGATAACAATGGGCCCAAGGGGAGGTTTCAAAGAGACGATTGTGAGATTTATAGCAGGGTTGATGGGGAAAGTCAGCTATCAGGAGCGTGTTAATTTAGATGTCAGGAAAGTGAATGAATGGTTGAAGAAATATGCTGCTGAGCAGGGCCTGTCTGTGCTTGAGTTCCAGCAAGTACTGGCTGACGAAGAGGGACTGATGCGGGAAAAAAAATTCACTCAGGATGACGGTAGCCATATCTCCGAAGAGGGCTATAAAATCCTTTCGCAGTATATGATAAATAACGAAGAGCTTTTCAGAAAGAGGCTGCAATGAAAGCTCCTAATGATATAGCAGTGAAGGACAAGCTCTCTTATGAAAAAAAAGCCTATTATCCGACGGACTCCTAGACTTCATGATTTATCTCCACGACCGGAGATACTAATAAAGGTGGAAGTTGCAGGTATGTGGTGGTTGCCCTTTTGGTGTCAATGTCCTGATAGATTCTTTTGACTTGTTCCTCTTTTAGACCTATAGCTCGAGCTACCTCTTTTGGAGCAATATTGTGGTTCTTTCCATAGAGGCAGAGATCCATCTCTGCATAAGGCAGCGAGAAATAAAATTCATCCTGCCCCTGTTCCAGGGAATAGGTGTCTGTGGTCGGTGTGCGATTGCGTATCTCCTCAGGTACACCCAGATAAGAAGCCATCATGTAGACCTGTGATTTATAAAGATGGGCAATAGGTTTGATATCTCCCGCGCCATCGCCCAGCTTGACGAAAAATCCTTGATCATACTCAAGCCGGTTTGGTGTGCCGACCACAGCGTAATTCAAACGGTCGGCATGATAATATTCCAGCATCTTGCGGATGCGTTGTTTAAAGTTCGTCGCTGCGACGATGGCCAGATACGTTTTATGCGGCAGACGTTGCTTAATGATATTATTGTCTGGCGACTGTGCGATGAGAGAAAAAAAGGTGAATCCTTTAGAGGTTGCCACATTGGGTATGACAATTTTTGATTTCCATCCCTGTCCATACTCAGGAACAACCTGACGAACGGCATCATCATAACGCTTATAGAAGCCGACGGCCTCAAGGATAGAGGTGATATCCTCATGCTGCGTCGCAACTCCGAAATGTTGGGCCAGTCTTGAACTGATGCCAATGGTATCCTCCGAAGAATGTGCCTCGGGCATCTGCAGACAGAAGACCTTGTCTTTGCCGACGGCCCTGACAGCCAACGCCAGGCTGGCACTGGAATCTATTCCTCCAGAGATGGCAACGATCAGTCCCCTGCGTTTTAAGGGTACTCTCAGGTAGTGTTTAATTTTTTCACAGATTAACTCTGCCTCATGCTGGAGATCGAGCTTCAGGACTGCTTCGGAAAAGCTATCTGTCATATATGCAACCTCATCGTTCTTAGAAAATTACCGGAAGACTATCTTATCCTGTCAACAGAGGGTATTTCAGTTCCCTGAGTAGCATTTCCTGGTGCTATTCGCAGGAGATTTCTTTTGTTATAGCCATTAACGCCGATAAAAAGCTGAAACCACAGCCACTCCTGCACAGGAGTTGGAGTGACTGCGGGTTTTAGATTTAAAACATTCTCATTAACAATAACAAATTTTTCTTGCTCTTGTATATGGTGAACCATGTTTTTCCCAAATTCTGCCTAAATATTTTCTCATACTATTCCACAGACCGCTTTTTGAGATCATCTTTCAATATGATGAAAGTGCAGAACGCTTAGCCAGGATATTTCGCGAGTCTGGCAGGTTTATGGACGAGGCATCACGAGTAAATCCGTTGTAATCTACTGCAAGTTCGTGATAACCCTGTACAGGAGCCTGCCAGGCTCGTTCGAAGGGTGAAAAACTTGCATGAAAAATACTCGGCACATACATGAACACTCTATATATATACTATATTTTCATACCTAGAGTGTGAGTATTTCATGGAATGTTCGGGCTAGGAAGCACTATTAAGGAGCAGCATGCGGATAGCTGGGAGCGCTCTGACATTTGAACTTCCGGAGCCCGGTGGTGTCGATTGACTATTCGGTGCTATCCTTATCTCCCGGGTATAATTACTTTCCTCTGAGGGACTAAGAGCGGTTAAGGCCAGATGCAAGGTTCCTTGAAGATTCGATAGTGTACATTGGGGAGTACCACTGTTTAAGCCTTCACAGTAGAATTCACTTCTAGGTAAATATTCGCAATCGTTATTATAGCTCAAATTATTACACAGTACAGATTCTGAAAGATCTATGTAGTGATCATAGGCGAAGTTGCTCTTTAGATTTCCACGGGAGTCAAATCTGGACTGGGATCCGTAATAGAGCCTGTAGCTTGTAACATTTTCTGCGGCCGGGTTTGCCTGCCATTGGAAAGAAATTCTTCCGCCGACATAAGCTTCAGCCGGAATTGTGTTTATGAAAAAGGCGAAGAAAGAGTAAAGAAAAATCCTGCTGAGTTGAAGCCTTCTCAAGGGTAGTGCTTTTTCTTTTTCGTAAGTCATTTTGTTTTTAAATGTTTTGAGGTTGATCTTTAAACCTGATGGAAACTTTTCCAGCAGGCATATACGTCTTTGGCCCTTGAGCAGGTTTCATGCCCGTTGGTGTTATTGATGCATCCTTGGAAAATCTCCTTAACAGCCTGTGAAATGAATTATGGCTTTCAATGACTTATCGGAGATGAGGGGCGAAGAATTAAATTTTGGCGGAAAAAAGGTTACTGAAATCTGGATGGTTTTAGGTAAAAATTTGCTCAGTGTGTACACGGGAAGTGACGTTTCCTGCACACTCACTGGCGGAGGAGTGGAAGTGAATTGCTATTTCCGGAAGGGAAATTGCCGGGGCAATTTCTCTATTTTTCCGAGAACTGAAAAGCTAGAGCGAAGCAGGTCCGGATGTTGAACAAATAACATTAGCTCTTGTTAATCCGGTCATGAAGCGGCCAATTGTACGAGAATGATGGTGTTGCAGGATGGTTTTGGAAGGAGATGGTCGGGATTTTTCAATATTGGAGAATATTAATGTTTCTGGCGAAAAACGAGGAATAGGGGATTAGTAGTTAAAAAAAAATGAGAAAATTACTTCGCTTTTTTGAATTCGAATTGAAAATGAAGTAAGCTTTCAGTGTGTTCGTGTTCGTCGATAAGGAGCTCTCGTTTGCTCTTTGTGGTACCAACTTGATCTGAAAGTCTGAAGAGATAACTATCAGGAGCACACTCTCTGTCATCCTCTGAACATTTGAAATTTGACCAGGATGGCAGTTTGATAGAAATCTGTTTTTATTTGCCGACCGTTTTCTTGATTAAGTAACGGAATAATGCAGCGGAACTGCCTGATGGCGGAGTTTATACTATGATTTACTGCCCTTTCTTTCCGCCTGGGTGGTGAAGATCCCCTTTTCTCAAGAGGTTAAAGTGTATGAAACAGCATAACAAAAGTTCCCTGATGTATGTTGCGGTGTTCATCCTTATCTGTTTTTCTCTGCCGGCGCTGGTGTTTGCGGCACAATCCGCATCGGATGTGACGGTGGACCCCGCTCTCAAGGAAAAGCTGCGCCAACAGATTATCGGCCAAGGTGGCTCCGTGGATGACGAATATGTGGTAGGCTACAGGGACATACTGCACGTTAGTGTTTATGGCGAGGGTTCGATGTCAGTGGGAGGCGGCATTGAGGCAGAGCCACCGGCAACCATGGCGGAAGGTGAGGCACCCGCTGTTGATTTTATCAGAGGAAGGGGGGCCGGCATAGAAGTCCGCCTGGATGGCAGGATATCTCTGCGCCATATTGGTGACGTAGCGGTTGTCGGCATGACTGTAACCGAAATTGCAGATTACCTGAAACAGCTTTATTCAGCCGTTTATAGTGATCCCGATGTTACAGTTACTCTTGTACAGAGCAACAGCCTGCAATATACTGTCATGGGCCAGGTTATTTCGCCAGGCCTCTATCATCTCGATTTTCCCCTCACGGTTGTCAGGGCCATTGCCCGTGCGGGGGGATTTACCGAGTGGGCCAAATCCGACATAACCATCATTAGGCCCAACAAGGCAAACTTGAAGGCCGGCAATGCCAAAAACGCTAAGGGTGAGTCATTCAAATTTGATTTTGATGACTTTCTTAAAGGCAGGAATTTGGAGAGCAATATTCTGATCAAATCCGGAGATGTCATAGTCGTTCATTAATATAAAGGATGAGGAGAGCCATTATGGAGAAGAAGGGTGGATTGCTGTATTTTGTTCTTGTAATGACTGCACTTATGGTCATGTTCTGGTCTGGGAATACCCTTGCTCGGCAGAATTCACTGACTGGTGGTATCGGCGCTGGTTATCACTATGGGGAAAGAAGCTATGATAATGAAGAAGAGATAATCGAAGAGGACCTCGGGGACCGGAGGGATTATTTAGTATGGCCTGAGTTCGAGTTTGAAACTTCCGGAATCCATGATTCCCTGCTGTTACGCTATTCACCTGTAGTCAGATATGATGATCTGGAAAGCGAAACGGATATAGATCAATATCTTGACTTGAACTGGCTTACCCAGATAAACCGGAAGTGGAGCTTTGAATTGACTGATCAATTTGTTTTTTCCAGTGATCCAACCCGCTATGAAGGCCCTTTTGGAACTGTTGCTGAGGAAGCCCCCCTGGAAGATCCAACAGATGAATTAATAGGTGCAAATGGATTAACCCAGAACTTAGGCACGAGGAGGTATTGGACAAATTTACTGAGTATGTCGACGATATATTCCTATGCCGCTGAGAGTAATGCTGAATTCGGTTATGAATATCGGGTTTTGCGTAATGATTCCGGGGGTGATGAACTTATCGAGTACGATGAATACGACAGGCACGGCGTCTCTGCGCTCTGGTCCCACAGGTACTCCCCGACCTGGAGCAGCGAATTTGACCTCGGCTATATCAAGGGTGATTTCGATGATCCGGGAGTTGAGGAACTGTCACAGGATCTGCAGGAGTACTTGGTGGATCTGGAACTTAGGTACAGCAAAAATATGAACAATTCTTTTCCCATTGGCTACAGGTTTCAAAGCATAGATTATGAAGATCTGCGGGACGACGCCTGGGGGAATGAACTGACATTCAGCTGGGATTATGTAATGGACTCCCGAAATCATTTTATTGTCGGAGCTGGACCGTCTTATGCGAAAACTGATGATTTGAGTGGTGAATTTGACTATAATGTATTTGCCAATTATATAAGAAGTTATCAGCACGGCACGGTCGAGGCGTTGATAGCAAAGAGTTATCTGCCGCGGAGCTTTTCCGGTATAGGCGATACCGGGCTGGTGGATGTCACTGATGTAAGAGTTGATATCAACTATGAGATGAGTCCGAATGTTACCTTTGATGGTTTCGCGTTATACCGGTATGAGGAAATCCTCAATCCTGATGGAGAATACTATATCGCGGCACTTGGCAATGGTGATCCGGCGCTTGAGAGTGATATCGGAGATGTGACCTATACCAGAGACGCCTTTTCTGTCGGGGCTGGGATAAATTATGCTTTCTGGAGATGGTACACCGCTTCGGTCGGTTATATATTTTACAAACAGGATGGAGACTTGAGCATCGATTCCTATGAGGATCATCGGGTATTGCTGACGCTTACAGCCGCAACTACCTTATGGCGTTAATAAAATTAACCGGAATCCGGAAGATTTTATGTTTTCGGATTCCGCTATCGGCAATTTATTTTTTTCTGTCATTATATAGACCCTGCAGGACGTGAAGTGCTTCTGGGTTGTATATAATATTCCCTGCATACGAAATTGTATTCCCAAGCATTTAAAACTCTTAGCACCAGCGAAATATCGAATTTCCTGTCTTCCCTCTACTCAAATTCACGGCACGCATAATCGTAGAAAATAACCGACAATTTCTTCAACTAATGGTCGGAATCTTTGGTGGTGATGTCGGCAGCGGAAGAACCCTTGACGAAGCGCCTAACGCTATTTACCCCTATCTATAAAGGAAACTGCAGTGTAATCCATCACCCAAAATGAAGAGGTGTGTAATGAAACGGTCATTATGGCTCAAAGATACACAAGGTATCGGATATGCAGCAGAAAAGAAAAAGGCAGACGTTATCGTCATTGGTGCAGGGCTTACCGGTCTCGCTGCAGCCTGGCTCTTGTGCCGGGAAGGGCGTGATGTTATCGTGCTGGAAGCAGCCGAGGTCGGGTGCGGCACCTCGGGACACACAACCGGGAAGATCACCAGTCAGCATCACCTTATCTATCACTATCTGCTTGATCAGTTTGGTGAAGAGAAAGCAAAAATGTATGCAGATGCCAATCAATGGGCTGTGCAGGAATATATCGATTTAATCAACAACGAAGGGATCGCCTGCCATCTCGGGGAAAAGTCGGCCTATGTTTATTCTCATTCAGATTCAAGCCCCCTGGAACAAGAGTATAATGCTGCGGTAAAGCTGGGTTTGCCATGCTCCATGGACAGTGTATCCTTCAGCAAAAACGAGGCGCTGGCTTTTCATCGGCAGGCACAGTTTCATCCGCGGGAATATATGATGGGACTGGCGTCCAAAATCATCGACAAAGGGGGATCTATTGCCGAATATACCCGTGTCCTCAAGGTGGAAGAGAAAAAGGATTCTTGCACAGTCACTACCGAGAAAGGAAGCTATGAGTCCGAATTTATAGTTTATGCAACACTGTATCCAATTCTTGATCATACTCTCTTCGCCATGCGGCTCAGGCCGGTCCTGCACCATGGAATGGCCTTTTCTGTAGAGGAGCAGGAACATGAGGGCATGTATATTGGCGTTAACGATATCTCATTTCGCTATTATAAAAATACACTTATTGTTGTTGGACAGCATCAGCATATGGGTGAAGAAAAAAACAGTTACGAGACACTGGAAGAGAAGGCTCGTAAGAAATTTAAAGTCGGCAAAGAGCTGACTCGCTGGTCGGCACATGACCAGAAGAGCCCTGATCGGGTTCCTTTTATCGGCAGCTATGATCCGATGACCAGGAAACGATTTGCCGCAACTGGATTTGGAGCCTGGGGAATAACTCATGCCATGGTGTCTGCAAAAATTATTGCCGATAAGATAGCCGGCAGGGAAAACCCCTGGGCCACCCTGTATTCTCCGTGGCGAACGGGAAAGCTTATTTCGACTGCAATCGAAAAAGGCAAGGATACTTTGAGAAGTCTGGTAAAGGGAAAGCATATGTGTTCGCATATGGGATGCGGACTGGTATTCAATGAATATGATCAGACATACGATTGCCCGTGCCATGGATCACGCTTTGACAAGGACGGAAAAGTACTCTGGGGACCGGCGGTGAAAGGAATACTTGGAGCAAAGAAATCTCAGTGACTGCCGTCTTCGGGCCCTCTTTTGTGTTGCTCAACGGAGAGAACGAAGAGCTCTCCTCGATTAAAATGAAAAATATAGCAAAAATCGCAGTATTAAGATAGGTTGGCCGGGAAACTTACAGAAAGCGCAAAACAGGAATATAGAAGAGGAGAATATGATGAAGGTTATATCCGTTATGACGGGATTTTTTTGGGCGACAATCCTTTGCGGACTGGTGATGGCGGAACCTTTTGCACCCCTTGTGGATATTCCTGACGATTTGAGCAGCAGCAATATTTCTTTTCTGGAAGCTGCAACGACCCAAAAGAGCGTCATCCCTTCCCAGGAAGAGGTCGGGATTCCGGCATATCCGAAGGCGAGGATTCTGTTCACTCAGATGGATAATCGCATCGAGCAAGCCGGTGTTCTGGCTGATTTGCCGAACCGTATCTTTATGGGAGCGCCTGATACCGTCGAGCAGGTGGTGGATTTCTATAAAGACCATCTGGAAAAGTGGGAATTCAGGGAGATCGACGGGGTGCCGACTTTTTATAAAAACGGTGAATTTGATCCCGAAGAGGATCTTGACACTCCCCGGATCATTATCTCCCCGGAAACGGCGAACAGGAGCCTTATGCCTTCATCTCAAACGACCATTGATATTTATTATGTCCCCGTTAATTAAATGGATTTCAGTTTTTCACCATTAAGCTAAAAGCATTTTTTTTTATTTTTCCTGATTCGGATTTAGGCAACTCGTCGAGGAAGGTGACGAAGTGAGGTACTTTGAAGATGGGGAGGTTTTTGCGGCAGAAAGAAGTGATTTCTTTGGCGGTCAAAGAATATCCCGGCTGCAGAACAACATAGGCATGGATCTTTTGGCCGAGAATTTCATCTTCTGTGCCGATCACTGCGGTCTCCTGTATACCTTCAAGCTCGTCGATAATTTGCTCAATTTCTTTGGGCGCAATAAGATGGGAACCACTTTTGATCATGTCTGACTTGCGACTGACAATATATAAAAAGCCGTCTTTGTCGTAATAAGCCAAATCGCCAGTCCATAGTTTTCCATGGCGCAGGACCTTCCTGGTCTCTTCAGGTCGTTGCCAATAGCCTGCCATGGTATTGTCGCCGCTGGCGACAATTTCTCCTATTTCACCAGCAGCCGCAGGTGTCGCATCCTCTTTTAGAACTTCCAGGGTAACTCCAGGAATAGCTTTGCCGATAGAGCCGGGCTTTTTTGTTAAATCTTGAGGGGCAAGATAGGACAAGCGGGGAGATGCCTCAGTTTGGCCATACATAATAAATATTTCACTCTGCGGGAACAACTGATGAAGCTGTTTTGCCAGTTTAGGGGACATGGGAGCCCCGGCCTGAGTCAGATAGCGAAGATGGGAAAAGGAATATTCTTTTGCTGCAGAGCGGTGCAGCAGAATGGCAAACGTTGAGGGCACCCCGGAAAGACCGGTAACTTTTTCTTTAGCCATCTGGTCCAGGATCAGGTTGGGATAGACAAAGCTTTGGTTGACAACCAGACTACCGCCTGCGGCGATGTGAGTTAGCATTACCGAATTTCCGTAGGAGTAGAAGAAGGGCAGGACAGCCATAACCCTATCATTTTCGGTAAGGCCTAGATATTCAATGATTGAGCTTGTGTTTGCGGTCAAATTCCTGTGAGAGAGCATGACTCCTTTAGGATGCCCTGTGGTGCCGGAAGTGTAAATGATTTGAGCGATATTATGCGGTTGCAGGGAGGGCTTCGCGAGAGTGTTGTAAATACCCTTTTCAACGCGTGCGACAGGGGTTTCTATATCCAGTATTTTGATAGTTTCCCAGTGGCTGAGGATATATCGGCTATATTTTTTGCTGCGTCCGGAGACAAGAAGAAAGGAAGGCTGACAGTCTGAAAGCACTTTCTGCAGGGATCTTTCCGAGGTTAGGGTGTTCAAACCCACAACGATGCCTCCCGCCTGCATAATTCCAAAGTAACAGGCGATATAATGTGCTGGATTATCGGTGAGGATTGCTACCCGATCACCGATTTTCAGTCCCTCTTCAGTCAGCAGATCTGCTGTTTGCCGGGAATATGCTGCAAGAGAGCGATAGGTGACTCTTTTGCTGTCATAAATCAAGGCAGCCTTTCCGCCTGCCCTGTCGGCAGAATTTTGCAGTAGATTGTGAACAAGCATTAGCTCTTCTTGCGTTGTATAAAGGCAGCAATTTGTTCGATGCTGTCAAGGTTTTCCGGAACCAGCTCTTCATCCTCGATCTGGATGTCGAACTCTTCTTCAAGCCATTCGACGAGTTCAAGGACGCCGGTGGAATCGATGATACCCATTTCGAGAAAGGAGTCATCGTTTTTCAGGGCATCCTCTTCGGCATCGAAGAGAAAATTCTCAAAAAGAAAGGACCGTATGGAGGCAATGTGTTCTGACATGTTTTAACTCAATATATTAAGGATTATCTGGATCCTGTGTCGTTCACTCTCACTTTGACATGGGGGAGCTCATCAGGTGTTTCAAACGGAAAGCTTTTAATGAATTTATCATAAATAATTTGTGTTGACAATATTCCGACAAAGGCCATGTTTTCCCTGAAACCCTGCCGGCTCTTTTTCCTACATTTGGCCATGAGTCCGGCCACGGCCTCAGGTTTGAAAATTTTCGATTCTCTGAGCAGATGGGGAGAGAGGTAATGGTCTAGATACTCCGCTTCCTGTTCTTCGAAAAAACTGAGTATGTCAGGTGCCATGTAGGGTTGCTTTTTACGGCTGACGATATGTTGAGGCAGCAGATTCTGTACCGCTTTCTTCAAGATGTTTTTTTCGTTGAGTACCTTCATCTTCAGCTGTGGCGGAATGCGCCCTGCAAACTCAACAACGCGATGATCGAGGAAAGGAAAACGGCCTTCAACGGAATGAGCCATGGCCATCCTGTCACCCTGAGAGGAGAGCAGGTAATTGCCCAGCAGCAGTTTTGACTCGAGAAACTGGGCACCCAGAAAAAAATCAAGTCCCTGCAAGTCGTCTGCTAGATTGGCCAGACGCTCTCGGGGTGAAGAAATATCCCTTGTGATCCTCTCATCTAGAAAGACATGGGTTCGACCCGTGGTTTTCCAGCGCGGACCATGGGCGTAGTAAAGACTCCCGGGATCCGCATGGGTATCGAAGAATTTCCTGGCATACTCCGCCGAACGGGTCGGGGAAAGGGCCAGATAGGGATAAAGCCGTTTGAGGAGCAGGGGCCGCAGAGAAGAGTCGAGGTTTTTATGGATAAAGGCACGGATCTTCGCTTCCTTGAAAATATCGTATCCACCGAGCATTTCATCGGCACCTTCGCCGGTGAGCACAACCTTGTACTGATTGTCTCGGACCAGCGATGAGAGCAGGTAGAGTGGTGATGGGGCTGTGCGCAGAATGGGAACTTCGGTATGCCAGATGACCTGGGGGAAAGTGGCGGCAATGTCACCATAAGAGCAGGCTACCTCATGGTGAGCGGTTCCCAGATAGCGCACCATCTCCTGTTGCTCCTCTTTTTCGTCGTAGACCTTGTCGGCGAAGGAGACGGAAAAGGTCTTGAGCGGATTGCTGGTAAAGTTTTTGATGAGCGAGGTGATGGTTGACGAGTCAAGTCCGCCGCTGAGGTAGGCGCCGACTGGCACATCGGCGCGCAACCGCAGGCGGACGGAATCGATGAGCAACTCACGCAGCTCATCTGCATACTCCGCTTCTGAAATGATACCGGGGACGTCAGGACGTAGAGGCATTTCCCAGTAACGTCGGGGGGTATGCACTCCTGATTTGTCGACTCGCAGCCAGTGTCCGGCGGGCAGCTGATGGACGTTTTGAAAAACGGTTTCCTCCAGGGTAGGGGTCCAGAAGGTGAAGATATCGCTGATTGCTCGAGGGTCAAGTTCCCTGGGAATCGCAGGGTCGGCATTGAACAGGGCTTTAATTTCGGATGCGAAATAGAAATTTCCATTGTGTAAGGTGTAGAAGAGCGGTCGAATTCCCATTCTGTCACGGGCCAGAAAGAGTTCGTCTTTCCTGGAATCGTAAATGGCAATGGCGAACTGGCCGTTGAGGTGCTCAAGGCATTGCCACCCCTTTTCCTCAAAAAGATGAATGATGACTTCCGTATCCGAATTTGTGGCGAAGACATGGCCACGGCCGATAAGCTCCTTGCGCAGCTCGGGATAATTGAAAATCTCCCCGTTGAAAATGATCCAGAGGGTGCGATCCTCATTGGCCAACGGCTGCCAGCCCGTGGAAAGATCGATAATGGAGAGCCGGGCATGACCCAACCCTACTCCGTTTCCGTAATACAGACCATAGCCGTCAGGTCCTCGGTGTTTCAAGGTGACAATCATCCTCTCGAGGATTGATCTTTCCGGCGTCAAATTTCTGGGGATGTTAAAGAACCCTGCTATTCCACACATAAATTTCTTTTCCGCTTGTCTTGGCGAGGGATGCCGATGGTGCACTTCTTTTCTCTAGGAGAACGTATTCATATCATAGTATACTTTTCAAGCAATAATCAATGGACCCAATCTGAAATGCATCGAATTATCATTTCGCATATTGTTCAATGAACGCCTCAGCAGTGTTGTTTTTTTTTCGATAGGTAAGAATGTAATGTATAATTCACTGTCATGTAAATGACTTGTATAGGGTCTTTACGGAAAGTGTGCAGAGTTTGTGAGGTCTTTGCAGAAAGTGTGCAGTGATTGTATCTTTGCCGATTGTCTGACACAAGGGTGATTCTTATCCATAATGAGGATTGCAGACCGCTTTTTCTTCAATAAACCAATGTCGACATGTTATCAGCAGCTTGGTCACGCTATTCCGCCGGAGCGGTGTGTAAAACTGGGTTTTCTTTTTTTTGGTATGGAATGTGCAATAAGGCGGGAAGCACTTTCCCAAGAAGGGAAAACTGCAGGGAGTTAAGAACTGGATAAAAAGTGTTGGCGCGTTCATGCGTCATGAGTTTCATTTAATAGAGGAAAACGTATATGAACTGCAAGTATTATGTATTGTTAATTATTTTTGGAAGTATTGCCCTGGCGGGCAATCCCGTCGTGGCCGATATGATCGGCAGCGGCAGAAACATAACCTCTTTCCCGCACCACGAAAATTTCAACTCGACGGAGTATGTCGATGCACTGGTGCTGCAATACGACGATATCTCCACCTTCACCCATGAATCTTCCGGCGGCTGGCAGGGAAGCGGAGCCCCGAAATTCACCTTTGTCAGCGGCAGCAATGAGAAGGGTTCCGGACTGGGTGTCTGGAATCTTCCCTCCGGCAGCGGCAGCAGGGTGAAGAGGATCAATATCCGCTGGCTTGCCTATTACGGAAGCGGTTATCACAACGCCCAGACATCAGAGGTGAAGACACTCATCGTCAGAAGAAGCAACGCCGACTTTTCCGGCATAGGCGATTCCGGTCAACGCGGTATGATATTGGAGCACCATAATTCCGCTGAACAGTCGCCTTATATCTGCGAGAATATCGAGTGCGGCGGACAGGAGCCCCCGGAGCCGGGCAAAACCAGATTCAATATAGTCGATCACCTTGAAGAGTGGATCTCCTTCGAGGCGGAACTTGATCTGAACACCGGTGTATTCTCGCTCTTTATCGATACCCTCGACGGGGAACAGAACTCCGAGGGCGGAAGGAGTCCATATCAAACCTACACCTATGTCGACACCTCAAACTGGTGGTATCACGTTCAGAGAATCATGGGCTATTGGGAAGCTCGGTCTTTCAGCGGTTCCGATCCGACGGCCTACTTCAAATTAGATGAGGTCGTCATTGATACGAACTACATAGGTCCGCCGTCCGGTTTCGGCTCCCAAGGGAGCATCAGGCCAGGTGTTTCCATACCCTCTGGTTTTTCGATCTCAAGCACCACCTCTAATACGCCACTGGAGCCCATTGCCGATACAGGCTTACCCTGGAGAGCGACTTTTGAGTCCGCAGATTTCAGCGAATTCAATCGCAGCGTAACCTCCAATCTCGCCGTCAGCAGCGATGCCCCTCGTAGCGGTACGTATTGCGCGACTGCCCCTCTGACGAGGGGTACGCACAGCGATAACTATGCCGATTTCGTCTTCGGCGATTTTTTCAATGTCAACAGAGAAAAGGTGGAGGAGGTGTATTTGCAGCTTTACTCGAAATTTTCCTCTGGATATTCCTGGCCGAGCAATTCCCAGAAAATCGCCATTATCAATCTGACTGACGGTCAGAGCAGCCAGAGGCGTTATCAGGTCTACGTCTATGTCAACCGTTATGGACAATACGCAGTGGATCATTCTTACATCGACACCTGGCAGTTTAACGGATTACCGACCAATATCGGTTCACCGGCAGCGGTCGTTGGTGATCGCTGGGATAAATTGAAACTCTTTGTGCGGTTGAACACACCGGGAGCATCGGATGGCATCGTACGGCTTTGGGTCAACGATACCCTCAAGATTGATTACAACAACGTCGATATCAGGCAACGTAGTAATTACGGCATGAACAAGCTCATACTATCAAGCTATGCCACGGACAGCAGCGGCTCCAATGGAAGGCAGTGGTATGACGATCTGATTCTCGCGCAGACCAATCCAATCTAAACCCCTCTGCCTCGTCTCATAAATAACCTGCCTCCTTTCTTGCCGTCAGCTCACTTTTCAAGGATCTAGATCACCTTTTTAAGGTTTGATTGCTTTGGTAAATCTCGCTCGGTCCCACCTGGTATTACAGGTGGGATCGAGCGGGTTGAGTCCGTAATTGTCAGTTCCCGCCCAACCGCCCGGTTTTCTTTTTCCCCACCTTTGCCATTTAAAAAAAAGTACCTTGAATTGAGGTGACACCTCTCTAGGAAGCTTGCCCCAGAGCTTTCATCTCTGATGAATAATATTATGTAATATCAGATATGGGTACCAAATACCAGAGGTTAGCCCACCTTGAGTTTGTTGATGATTCCTGAAGGTTTTGGTGACGATTGAGCAATGATGCCATGAGTCTAAAAACAGAAGTTGCCGGCTCTTGTTTTCGAAAAAGTCCGCTTCAGGTGAATTTGCATAAAGACATTATTAGTGGAGATAATTGATGCAACCATGGGTACAGTAGTTGAATTTATTCAAAAAACAATTATCTGGATATAATGACACATATTCAATGTGTTAATCTGATTTTATGTAATTCTTGAGATGAGTTGCTTGTGTTTGGGCGCTAAATCGCTATACTTAATTATGTTATCCTTCACAACAAGCTAAAAGGGGCAGGATCAATCATTTATATGGTTTTCGCCCCGGAGGCAAACAGTAGTTTTCCTTGTGGTAATTCAATCGTTCTTCATTTGTGTAATTTTTTTTGAACCGGAGTAGAAATTGCGTACGAATTTGAAGATTTAACATTTGTAAAGGAGACAAGGGTATGAGAAAAACAGGAATAATTATAGCGCTGGCGACTTTATTTATCTCCCCGCTGGTGATGGCTGAACAGAATATGCCACGCACCGGTATAACCGAAGACCTAAGCGGAGTCGCAGGTGATGACGGTGAAATCCAGGCTGGCATGCCTCATCCCATTCCCAGCTTCATAGACAATGGCGACGGGACGGTCAGAGATAATCTTACCGGTCTTATTTGGCTGAAAAATGTCAACTGCGGCGGTGACATGAGCTGGACAGATGCCCTCGACTGGGCGGTGTCGGTTAGCGATGGAGAGTGCGGGCTGAGCGACGGGTCCGGCGCTGGTGACTGGCGGCTGCCTAATATTCGTGAGTTGGTAAGCCTTATGAATTTTAAATATCGCCAGCCGGCATTGTCGAATGCGAATGGTTCAGCACAGTGGAGTGAGGGCAATCCTTTCAACAACGGCCAGTTTCTCCAGAGTACTGCGCTTTACTGGACCTCCACTTCCGCTTTTGCGGATAATTTTGCTCATACGGTCAATATAGCTCGAGGAATTACCGCAACATACGATAAGGTCAACCCGGTAAACGATATAGGTATCGCGGTAGAAATCTATTCCTGGCCGGTAAAGGATTGCAGCAGCATAGGCGGTGGTGGATGCGATTAGCACATGGTAGGAAATATGCTGACAGGCAATGTCGAGATTTTTATACTTTTTTATAAATGAAAATTTTATCGCAGCTCATCCATACTACCAGTTCATCGGCTATAGTCAGCTGCGTGATCAACGGAGAGAAAAATATGAAAATATATACCTTGCTTCTCATGATTGTGCTCAGTGTGACGGCAGTGACAAATCTTTTCGCCGCCCCGGCGGATGTGCCAATGACCGGACAGGCTACTTCATTTTCCAGTGACAGTGACTTTGAAGATGGGGATCTGCAACGCGGCTTTCCCCTTCCTTCACCCAGGTTTGTCGCCAACGGAAACGGCACGGTAACCGATAATCTCACCGGCCTGATATGGTTGCGCGATGCAGGTTGTGCAGGCCTGAATAACTGGCAGGAAACCCTTTCCTGGGTGGATTCATTAGACAGTGGAGTTTGCGGTTTGACTGACGACTACAGCCCTGGGGAATGGCGCCTTCCCAATATTCTCGAATTGTGGAGTCTGATGGATTTCGGAACCGACACTACCGCTCTTCCGGCCACGCCCCACTTCATAAATGTGCCGAGCAGCGGCGGCAATTACGATTATTGGAGTTCTTCGCCATATCCAACGTATCCGGATGAGGGTCAAGTATATAAGGCCAACTTCGAGCATGGGATCATTGCACGGCAGGGGGAGGCAAGCAGCAATAACGGTTGGGCCGTAAGAGGAGAGAATACCTATTACAGCCTCGACATCTCCATGCCCGGTTCAGGATCGGGGACAGTCACCGGCGCCTATACCTCCACCTCTGACGACGTCGGCATATATTGCCGGGACGACTGTAGATTTTTCTTCGACGCCGATTCTGTATTTGATGCCGGTTCTAATCTGTCCCTGACCGCTACAGCCGATGATGACTCTCGTTTCAGGACCTGGCTCGGTGATTGCGATAGCGCTGGCAACGTCACACTCGATGCGTCGAAAGTATGTACTGCCATGTTCACTAAAAAGAGTGCCATACTGATGATGGTGGTGCCGGCTATCAGTGGCAACGGCGACAGGTAATCGTACGAATCTGGAGAGGAGCGCAAAGATGAGATAAGGTTCAACTTTTGTGCTCCTCTCTATTGATTCATCCCACTTTCTGGTGAACGAATCTAAAATGAAATGATAAGTTTACCCGCTCAAGGACTGGCCTTTCCGTTATTTCATAAAGCATATAGGACATACCCATTGTGAATGACAACCGCAAAAAAATACTGTATGTCGAATCAAATGTTGATGGGACCATCGGCGGATCATATTTCAGCCTTCTCTATCTCATCCAGGGACTTGATAAGACTAAGTATGTCCCTACGGTTGCTTTCTACAGAGAGAACGAATTGATCGAGCGGTACGAAAAGGCGGGCTGTAAGGTCCATATCATCGACAAAGCCATGCCATTGAATTTTTTCAAGAAGAACAATAACCAATATACTTCAAACAAAGTCTCTTCCATCTATGGCCCTCCTCTTCTTGTTTTGCAAAAGCTAATTAACTATTTCCGTTTGTTTCTCCTGCCGTCTTTCCAGTGTATCGGTTTCATCAAAAGAGAAAAGATTGACCTCATTCATTTAAATAACACACTCTTACGTCCTCAGGAGTGGATTCTGGCTTCGCTGTTTACAAGTAGTCATGTCGTGGCTCACGAAAGAGGAATAAATGATTCCTATCCGTTTCTCTACCGATTAAATGCAAAGAGATTAAAGGCTATCTTCTGCATTTCGAAGTCCGTTGAAAACAGACTTCTTGAAAACGGTTTTCCCAAAAAGCAACTGCACCTGGTTTACAACGGCCTGGATCCCGAGGAATTTACTATTTCCAAGTCAAAGGAAACCATAATGGATGAGTTTGAACTGAATATCTCCGATCCTGTCATCGGGTTGATAGGGAATATTAAACCATGGAAGGGGCAAGGGCTAATGGTCCGAGCAATGGATTTGATTGTCGAAAAGATACCTAATGCCAGATGCTTGATAATAGGCACCTGGGCGGAGTCAGCGCGAGATTATTATGACGACATCCGCAAACTCATATCGGAGAGGAACCTTGAGAAGAATATAATAATTACGGGTTATAGAACAGACATTCCATGCCTGATCAATGTTCTTCGCGTCGTTGTTCATGCTTCCATACAGCCCGAACCTTTCGGCAGGGTCCTTCTGGAGGGCATGGTCCTCGGAAAGCCAGTGGTCACGCCTGATATCGGAGCGGGTCCTGAAATTGTCGAGGATGGTGAAACTGGGAGCATCTTTGCCTCAGGAGACCCTCGCTCCCTGGCGGATGCCATTCTCCATCTTTTAGAAAACCCGCAGATCGCTGAGGAAATGGGGGATGCGGGGCGCAAAAGAGTCGTAGAACATTTTCATATCCGCCGAAATATCAAGAGTATCGAGAGTATCTATGCCAGTATATTCAACAACCAGCCACTTTTCTCCTCTCGTACAGTTGGGGCTGATTGATTCATTAGATATCATGTGTGTTGAAAATGGTTCATAAGCTTTGCTATGTACCTGGTTCAGGAACTATTTTTTATGTTTTTACAAAAAGACAGTAGATTCGAAGGAGAGTGAAAATGGTCGGCACTCGATGGAAAAAAGTAGTACGGCGTTGTCTCGGGGAGATGCATCGCGAATTGAAGATCACCTTTACTCCTGTTCCCACCGGCAAGCGCTGGGTTTTCATCGTTGGCTGCTATAACTCAGGGACCACGCTTTTGAGTGAGATTCTCTCCACGCATCCGCTGATCAGCGGTCTCACCACCGAAGGGCAGTTTCTCACCGACCAATTTCCCTCGGATCATATATTGGGGCTGCCGAGAATGTGGGTACGCCGCGAAGATTTGTACAGGTTGACGGAGAAGGATGAAGGACCCGATGTGGCGCGCATAAAAAAGGAGTGGGGGATGAGACTGGATCTCTCCAAAACCATTCTCCTGGAAAAGTCTCCGCCGAACGGGGCGCGAACCCGCTGGCTGCAAAAGCATTTTGAAGATGCCCATTTCATCGCCATCATTCGCAATCCCTACGCCGCCATTGAGGGAATCTCCCGCAAGGCCGAGCCGCAGCATCTAAAGGACGGCTGGCCCCTTCAGGACTGCGCCCGGCAGTGGGTGCGCTCAAACGAGGTAATCGAAGAAGATTCACACTACCTCGACAGGTTCATGTGGACCCGTTATGAGGATATCGTTGAAAAGACCACGGCGGAATTGGCGCGGATTCTGCGCTTTACCGGCATCGAGGAGAGGTGGAATTTCGACCCGCAAAAACCTTTTGCGGTTCATGAAAGAAATGAGCCGATCAAGAACATGAATATGCAAAGTCTGCGGAGGCTTTCGCGCGAGGACCTTGAGATAATCAATGGCATTGCCGGAAAACATATCAACCATTTCGGCTATGAAGTCATCAGTGAGCCTCTTCTGCGAGTCGCCTCATGAAGGGAGAAAATGTAGCATTGCAGTCCTTCCCTTTTGCGAAAGGTCAGAGGGCCGATGGGAATATACTACTGGTCGCCAACTATGCCTCGGATGTTGGTTATGCCTGGTGGTTGATGGAGAATTTCTGGGTTCAGATCGCCCAATATGCCTCGAAAGGATCGAAAAAATGTTTCCTGCTCTATCCGAAAATCACCACGGTTCCCCCGGCGATAGCAGAGTCATCCATTCAGCTGATTGAAGGAAAATTCGCTTTCCGGCCCAAGCCCGTCCGGGAAAGATTAAAAAAAATTATCAGAGACAATGATATCAGGTTCATCTATCTTACGGACAAGAAGAACTACGGCATGGAGTACTTCTCCTTGAGAAGATGGGGGGTCGAGAAAATCGTGGTCCATGATCATGCGCCCGGAGAACGGCCTCTCGCGCCCATGTGGAAAAGGATGTTCAAGTCGTCTGTTCATGCACTGGGCTGGTTTTCCTGTGATCATTACATCGGGGTTTCGAAGTTCGTCTATGATCGTTTTCTCGAGAGCGGATGTATACCGGCCGCCAAATGTTCCTACGTGCTTAATGGTATCCATCCCATAACCATGAGTCAAGATAACAGAAATTACGCCAGGCGGCAATTTTCCATCCCCGCAGAGGCCGTCGTTGTCGTTACTACCGGACGGGCGACCTACTATAAGGGAATCGATTTTTTGATCCGCTGTGCCCATGCACTCATCAACGAACAAGGTAAAAACAATGTCTATTTTCTCTATTGCGGCGATGGCCCTGATATCGAGGCATTTCGCAGTCAGACAAGGGAATGCAATCTGGGCGGCAAATTCATTTTTGGTGGAAGAAGATCGGATATCTCCCGGATTCTCCAGTCCTGCGATATTGGTGTCCAGGCGTCTCAGGGCGAGGCCTTTTCCCTCTCAATACTTGAGTATATGAGTGCCGGACTGGCAACGGTTGTGCCCGACAACTGCGGCAACAAGGAGGCCATCAGCAGCGGCGAGAATGGAGTTCTCTACCCTCCCCGGGATCACGAAAATTTGGTGAGGACACTTTCCGCATTGATTGACGACGAACCATACCGGAAGAAACTGGCCGCTTCAGCCGTGGATACCGTCAAACGTCGGTTCACCATCGAGAAGGCCAACAGAGAGTTTGTCGAGGTCATCTCCCGCATATTTTAGCGGCCACCTTGAAAATTCGCCATTCATCCTCGTTCGGTGGTGTAAGAGAAAAATTCTTTCTCAGCAGATATATATATTTGGTTAATTTTTTTCAAGTTTGCCTCGATTCCTGAAAAAATTGACATGCTTCGACATAATCCTAGAGGTTAAAATGATTTTTTCAGAACGAAGTCAGCGAAAAAGTTTGCGAGCAAGTGTATGAAGAAGAAAATATTTTTTCTTGAAGGAAACAGGGATGGGACCATTGGCGGATCTTATTATGTTTTATACGATCTTCTTTATCATCTTGATAAAAGCAGGTTTCTTCCCGTGGTCGGATTTCACAGGGACAATCTTTTCGTGGAGAAGTTCAGAGGACTCGGAATGGAAACACATGTTCTCGAATTGCCGCAGCCGTTCAATTTTCGCTCTGCCGTATTCACGACTCTTCTTGCTCCCTTGAGAAAGGGGATCAATCTGTTCAGGGAATTACTACTCCCTGCCTGCAGGTATGCATTTTTCCTGAGAAAAAACAAGATTGACCTGGTCAACCTCAACAACTCGATAACCCGGAACCACTGCTGGTCCCTGGCTGCACTGTTGTCCAGGACGCCGTGTATCACTCATGAGATGGGGATAAACGATCACTATTCCGGGCTCGACCGCTATTTTGGCAAAAGAATGAAGGCGGTTATTTGTGTCTCGCATGCTATCAGGGAGCATATGCGAAAGCACGATGTGGTCTATCCCGGAACGGTGGTTGTTCAAAACGGCCTCGACACCGAGCGATACCAGGTGCGTACACCGTCGGAACGATTACGTGAGGTGTACGCCGTTGACGGCAACTCACCAATTATCGGCGTGGTCGGCAATATCAAGAAATGGAAGGGACAGGAAACGGCCCTTCGCGCGGTCTCTCTGTTGAAACAGACTTTCCCCGATATCAGATGCCTGCTTGTTGGTGACACGGGCGCCAAAGACCTCAAATATCATGATCATTTGTCCCGCCTGTGCAGCGAACTGGATATCGAGGAAAATGTTGTATTTACGGGATTTCAGGAAAATCCGATAGATTACCTTAATCTCATGGACATATTTCTGCATACCTCCATCAGACCCGAACCCTTTGGTATTGTCCTGCTGGAGGCGATGCTGCTGGGCAAACCAATTATTGCCACCAACATCGGCGGTCCGACTGAAATCGTGGTACACGGGAAAACCGGCTTTCTTGTTACTCCGGGGGAGCCAGGTAAATTGGCGAGGACCGTGACCGCGCTCCTTCAGGCCAAAGAACTCGCCACAAAGATTGGAGAAGCGGGACACAGGCGGCTGTTTGAATTGTTTACCATTCAACGCAATGTGGAGAAGACCACGAAGGTCTATGAGGAAATTTTTTGCGGCGCAACAAATGATGGCAAGCAGGGTCCATCAGCATCCTGAGGTAGGACATGTGAGAGAGAGGAGGGGGAAATACTTCTTTTCAGCAGGCCGCAGGAATTTTTCGGCATGTCGTTGACTACAGGCAGTCATAGCCGAATTCCTGAAGATCTATGCCTATCGCCTTGCTTGTTTTGGTGTTGCTCTCGGCATACCGGTCGCCGAGATTCTCGGCGATATAACGTCGAGTTTTTCTTTCCAGAAAATTGTGCATACCCCGTAAGATGAGGGTGCGGTTGATAAAATAGGCTGCTCTACGCGCGTTTTTTATGACAATGGGGGCATTAAACAATGCTCCTGAATTGAGCTGATTTCGGTGGAAAAGACGGTTGGCGGCTCTGGTGATCGTAACCCAGGGAAGCCCTATACCCTCGTTTCTTGTATTTCCGGGGACATCTGCTATATCAGGCAGATTCGCGAATTTGGTTATTCTTTTCATAAAATCCAAACGGTTGGCTTTAAGAAGTTCAAAAGGCAAAACCAGGACCTGTTCGCGGGAAAAGAGAGTGCGGTAGTAATCGATAAGTCGATCATATTGATAAAAATCATAGTTGAAATGGGGCATTCTCAACAAGTCAGGCTCGGGTGGATTCATATATTTTTTGATCGACAGTCCGCCGCCGTCACGGATGTACTGCGTATACCATGAACGAATGATACTTTTCTGCTCCCGGATGATGATAATCACCCGGCCTTCAGGAAATATCGAATAGAGCCTGTCGGCAATGGTTTTACTGTCAAATCCGCCGGATGCCGGATAACCTGACATTCTTTCGTGTGAAAGCACCGGCAGCAGGCCTTGGTTTCGCAGCTCATCGCATTTTTTTTGATAGCGGAGGAGTACATTGTTCCGATCAAAACTGAAGGGGGGAGGGATGATAAAATCGTCGGTGATTTTCTGCCGGGACCATGGAGAAGCCATGCCATAGCGGGCGTTGTTGAAAACTGCATCCTGCAGCCAGGTGGTGCCGGTTTTGTGGTAGCCGATATGGATCATCAGCCCTGACGGGGAAAACGTCTCTACCATGGATCTGTTACCTCTTTGCAGTATAATTAAGTGGATAGTGTGCCCGGGGGCAAAGATGGTAAGAGGAGTATACGATTATCTCTACCAGACAGACTTCTGTTTAAACAATAGTGAAAGAATATAAATTTTGCAAATGGATGGGGTGTGATTATTGTGGTGCAAGCAGCTATTATTAAACAATTCTCTTCAAGTTTTGTTTTTCAAGAGATAATTCGGCCGGGAAAAGAAGTATGATAAACGTCCTTCATCTTCGTGATACCGACAGGGTATGCGGCCCGGGTAAGACCATTCTCGAAACTTCGGCGCGGATAGATACGTCGTCCTTTAATCTGTCGATAGGGCTAATTTGCCTGGACCGTGAGAATGTCGAGGAAAATTTGTATCTTCGTGCTGCCCGAGAGAGAGGTGTCAATGTCTTTCCCATACGCTCCGTTCATCAATATGACCCAAGGATTGTTAAGACCATCAAGGAACTCATAAAACGGGAAAATATACATATACTTCATTCTCATGAATACAAAACAGACATTCTCGCTTTTCTGGTCTCCAAGATATATGATATCCCTATAATTACCACATGCCATGGCTGGATAATCAACAGTCCCAAGAGCAGATTGCTCATATCCGTCGGCAAGCGGATTTTGCCTTTTTTTGACAAAGTTATCGCTGTATCGCCTCTCATTCGTGATGAAATCCTCCGCTATGGCACCTCACCCGAAAAAGTAATTCAGGTCTTTAACGCCATTGTCGCAGATAATTACCGGCCAGGCTTGTATGAAGACGGTCTGCTGAGAAGAAAGTTCGACCTGCCAAGCAATGGAATATTGATAGGCAATATCGGCAGGTTAAGCCCTGAGAAGGGGCAGAAGGATTTCCTGCAGGCCGCGGAATTAATCTGCCGACAAGACAAGTATGACAATGTCTATTTTTTTCTGATCGGGGATGGGGCGGATATGCAGGAATTGCAAAAGCTTGTGGAAATGATGGGTTTATCGTCACGAATATTTTTCACAGGTCACCTTCAAGATGTACGGCCTGTCTATCAGGATCTGGATATTTTGGCCCTTACCTCGTACACGGAAGGTTTTCCCAACGTTATTCTGGAATCTCTGTGTATGGAGACGGCCGTCGCCGCAACCAAGGTGGGCGGCGTTTCCGATATAATAAAGGATCGCCGGACGGGGTGTTTGATAGCTTCCCATGATCCGGAGGCAATAGCCGAACAGTTGATTTATCTCCTGGAAAATCCGCAGGCCGCCCGCCAATTGGCCCTGCAGGGGAAGCAGATGGTGCTGGAAAAATTTGAGTTTCAAAGGAGGATAAGTATAATCCAAACAGTATATGATGAGATTATGCAGACCGCCTTGGAGACAAGATCGCCCGCCGGCTGGAAAAATTAATGGAATTCTGCAGCCTCTCCGGAGAGATGACAATAACCCGCAGTCAGAGGAACTAGTTCAGCATGCCTCTTCCTTTTTTGTTGTATACTTTTGTGATGCTCTATGAGTACGTTGGAATCGACCGTGGGTACTTTCCCGCCCTCAAGGGAATTCCGATTGCTTTGGGCATACAGGCTCTTCTCCTGCTCTATGTGGTAATTAAATATAAATCTGCCGAAGCCCTCAAAACCAAACAATCGATTTACTTCCTTTTTCTGATATTTTTCACCGGTCTTGCCCTTTTCCATGGCCTCATACAATCCTACGCCCTCGATCCGCTCAAACAGGAAATCGGATATTACATTTTCTTTTTCATCGGCTGTTATCTTTTGCGGAGTAAAAAACTCTTTGAAACCTTTGTCTTCTCCTATGTTGTAATTCACATTTACCTTGTTGTTGCAAATCTGGCGAGACTTGCGGTTGCCGAGCGGGTAGGCGGTTTTAAGGCAGGATATTTTATGGGAGACGGGAATGATTTTTCCTGGGGGCTGGTGATTGCCGTTCCCCTGGCCATTTACCTGCTGACACAGACAAAGATACTGGTGAAAATAGTTGGTGGTTTGGGCACGCTTTTCTTTTTGCTTGGCCTTGTCGGCGCGCAATCGAGGGGAGCCACCTTGGCCCTGGGTGCCTCTCTGCTCTATTATGTTCTGGCCAGTAAAAAGAAAATTCAGGGATTGTTCGTTCTGGCATTGGTCGGCTGCCTGGTCCTTTTTCTTGCTCCGCCCAGTTATTTCACCAGGATGGAAACCATCAGTTCATATGAAGAAGACTCATCGGCGATGGGGAGAATGACTGCATGGGGGTATGCCGTTGAGATGGCGATCGATAATCCCGTCTTAGGCGTGGGAGCAGGTAGTTTCAATTCAGCCTATGGCAGGATTTATCGAAAAGCCGGGGATCCTGTCAGGTGGATTTCAACGCACAGTATATATTTCAATATCCTGGCCGAATACGGCTTTCCGGGTCTGTTCCTTTTACTTTCGCTGATCTTTATCAATTACCGGGAGAATAGAAGGACGCGGCGACTGATCTCCGAGAATGCAGAAAATGTTTCCTTTAGTGAAATGCTGCCGGTTTTTTTGAACACCAGTCTGGTCGCCTATGCGGTAGCCGGCGCTTTCCTTACCGGTGTAGACTATCCCCATATCTATTTCCTTTCGATGTTGACGGTTTCGTTGAGGAAAATGGTTGAAAAGGAGATAGAGGGAAAAGTCGAACCTTCCAGAGAAGGGGTGTTTGCCCGATACTGAGCCGCCTTGGATTTTTGGGGGAGGTTCTGGGGCGGCAACAGACGAATTTTCGATGCCGATTTATCACAGAGACTCATTTAACTAAGCAAATATCCATGGAACTCTTTATCAATTGTATACTTCTTTTTTGGGGAGGAATTCTCTTCTTCTTTGTGACATATCAGTTCATTTTCTTTGTCCTGAGTGTCCCGGCTCTCTTCTTGGGAAAAAGGGCTGGAGAAGATCTATCGGCCCGTAAAACTTTCGGCATTATTATACCTGCGCATAACGAAGAGCTTCTCATAGGTGAACTGGTCAAAAGTATCCAGGAGAGTGATTACCCTGCAGAACTCTATGAAATTTTCGTCATCGCCGATAATTGCACGGACCGAACGGCGCAAATAGCCCGGGAGGCAGGGGCTACCTGCCGTGAAAGAACCGATCCGATCAAACGAGGTAAACCCTATGCCCTCAACTGGCTCATCTCCCAATTGAATCTTGATGCCTTCGACGCCTATGTCATCATCGATGCCGATACCCTGGTCGCCAGAAACTTTCTTACCTCGATGAACATATCTCTGACCGAGGGGAAGAAGGTGATCCAGGGCTATTTCGGCGTCATGAACCCGGATGAGAATTGGTTGACCCGCCTCAGTATCCTCCCGGGAATCCTCAAATATAAACTTCATTTTCCAGGTAAAAACCTTCTTGGACTTTCCTGTCCGCTGGCTGGCAACGGTATGTGTTTTTCTTCTGAAATCTTTAAAAAATACGGCTGGAATGTCTACTCCATCGTGGAAAACTGGGAATACTACGTCATGCTTACCCTGGAAGGTTATGTGGTTGTTTCAAATGAGAACGCCGTGATCTATTCTCAGGTGGCCAAGTCACTCAAAACTGGAGAAAGTCAGCGAATTCGATGGTCTAAGGGACGTTTGCAAGTGCTGTTGCACTACTTCGGAAGACTTGCAGCCGGTGGTTTTCGCTCAGGTGATCTCAACAAATTCGATGCCTTGGTGGAATTGATGCGTCCTTCGTACGCCATCTTTTTCGGCTGGTCGGTCATTTACCTCCTGCTATGCTTATTCCTCCATTTCAGCTATGCGTACAGCTCATTTTTCGTCTGGATTGCCGTTGTCGTCTTCGCAGTTCAATTGCTCTATTTTTTTTCAGGGCTAATTATCCAGCGAGCACCGCTGAAAACCTGGCTGGCACTGGGAATGATCCCCTTTTATATACTCTGGAAAATGGCAATCACCTTAAAAGGACTGCTCTCCTATGGGGAGAGGAAATGGGTAAAGACCGAACGTCACAAGTCAACTAAATAACCGGGGGCCAATGAAAATACTTCAGATAATTGGTTCATTGCACATTGGCGGAGCGGAACGGGTGGTGTACAAGCTGGCCAAGTCGCTCACGGAAAGGGGACATGAGATTGAAATACTCTGTGTCAGGGAGAAGGGGATCATTGCCGAGAAGCTGGTGGAGGAGGGAATACCGGTTAGCTGCGCCGACTATGGAAGCGGTGACTCTGTTTTTTCCCATATGAAAAATCTGCGTTCTCTCATCCTGGACTCTCGATGTGATCTGGCTCATTCACACGGAACGGCGGCTATGGTCTCTCTGGCACCGTTCTATGCTTTCGGCCGGATGCCTCCTCTCGTTCATACTTTCCATTTCGGTAACTATCCCCACTTGCCGAGGAAATATATGTTCATCGAGCGCCTTATGTCCTTCTACGCCAAGAAGCTTGTTGCCGTCTCAGACCATCAGCGCCGGGCCATCATTCATTACCATAAAGTAAGGGAGTCTAAAATCGAAACCATCTGGAACGGGGTCGAAAATCCAGAGCCGGCAAACAGGCTGCTCAAGGATAAATACAGAGAGGAATTCTCCCTCTCAAAAGAAAATGTAGTAATCGGCTGTGTAGCAGTCCTCTCGAGACAGAAGGGTTTAACCTATCTTTTGGCTGCGGCCAAGAATATTCTCGATCAATATCCGCAAACGTGTTTTCTCATAGTGGGAGGCGGCCCTCTGGAGGAAGATTTGCAAAAGGAGGCCGATTCTCTTGGAATTGGAGAAAGCGTAATTTTCACCGGTTGGCGGGACGATGCATGGCAGATACTGACGCTTTTCGATATCTTTATCCTTCCCTCCCTGTGGGAAGGACTTCCAGTGGTTCTGGTCGAGGCCATGGCTGCCGGCAAACCGGTGGTGGTGACCAATGTGGGTGACAATGCCAAATTGATGGGACAGAATGAAAGAGGGCTGCTCATCGAGCCCCGAGATGTCCGCGCCATTGAAACTGGTCTCAAAGAATTTCTCGACAACCCTGGAAGAGGCAGGCAACTGGCTGAAGAGGCGCGCAGGTTTTATCTCTCTCATCTCACGGAGGAGAAAATGATTAACAAATATGATCAGCTTTTCGGTACTTTGGTCCGCAGGGTTTAGTCACATTCAAAGACCTGAGGAAAACTGCATGGCCCCTTGGCGCACTCGAGCCCTTGGAGAAGACTTGATGTCCGCAAAAGGGAAGATTCGTAGGTTAACCAAAAAAAAATATAAAAAAAATCATATGAATAAAAATAAATTGCAGATCGTTCTTTTTGGTTGCGGCAAAATGGGAAGGCATCATATCAAGGCAATTTCTCTTCAAAAAGAAGCGGAGTTGGTTGCTGTAGCCGATCCGGTCATGAAGGAGGAAGATGTCCGGGAGTCGCTCCCTTCCAACTGTCGATTTTATCAAGATCACCGGAAGCTTTTGCAGGAAGTGAAGCCTGATGTCGTTCATATCGTCACACCGCCTGCTACCCATGCGGAACTCGCTGTGGCGGCTCTTAATAGCGGGGCGAGCATCTATGTCGAAAAGCCGTTCGCCACGGAGGTCAAAGAGGCGAAGTCCATTCTCGCTCTTGCCGAAGAGAAAAATCTGAAGGTTTGTGCGGCTCACCAGGTCCTCTTTCAGGAGAGTGCCGAAAAGATGAAGGACTTTCTCCGCCTCGTGGGCGAAATAGTCCACGTGGAAAGCTATTTTTCCTTCAAAACAGTCCGGCAAAACATCTCTGAGGTCGATCAGCTGATGGATATCATGCCTCATCCGGTCTATCTTCTCCTGAGTGCATTGGAGAGTGAGAAAGACGATGAGAAAAGCGATCCGCTGAAAATGGAGTTTGTGGTGATTGATCCGCGCGGTGATGTGCATGCTACCCTGACCGGCAGGGGAAAAACCGGGATTCTGGCGGTGACCTTGAGGGGCAGGCCTGTTGAATCCTATTTGAAGGTCGTGGGCACCAACGGTACGGTGACGGCCGATTTCGTGCTCAGCGGAGTGTCGAGATATCTCGGCCCCGGTTTTTCGGCTCCTGCGGTGGCGCTGAAGCCCTACGTCTATGCCAAGCAACTGATAATGGGCACCACCGGCAGCATTTTCAAGCTGGTTTTCAAAAAACAAAAGAGTTACGCGGGACTTTCGGAAATCATTTCGCGCTTCTATGACAGTATCAGAGGAAATGGTGAGGTTCCGGTCAGTCCGGAATCAATTTATCAAACGGTGAAGATATGTGAGGATATACGGCGCAGGTTGCTGGAAGCCGAGAAGATTCAGGAAGAGAATGCCAAGAAAAGCCTGATGAGCCAGGAAGCGGGGTTGCCGCCGCTGAAAAAACAGGAATATGTGGTGGTCACCGGAGGTACCGGCTTTCTTGGCAGGGTGCTGGTTGCTGACTTGCGAAATCAAGGGTATGCCGTGCGGGTTCTCACCCGTAAGATTCCTCAGCCTTCACGGCGGATCGCCGGCGTCGAATATGTCGCTGCGGATCTGGCCCGCGAAATTCCACCTGAGTATCTTGAGGGGGGAGGTATCATGGTCCACCTTGCCGCAGAAACTGCGGGAGGCAAGGAAGAACACCAAAAAAACACCATAGATGCCACCAGAAATGTTCTCGAGGCGACCTCGCGGGCAAAGATTAAAAAAATCATCAACATCAGCAGCATTGCGGTATTGAAGCCGGGAGGCAAGGGCCCCGGCGGGCTAAGCGAGGCCTCTCCGGTGGATTATGACAACCTTGGCCGAGGCCCATACGTCTGGGGTAAGGCTTCGGCGGAAAAGATGCTGGCTGATTCCGCCTCACGATATGGGGTGGAGAGCCGGACCATTCGGCTCGGTCCCCTTGTCGATTACGCAGATTTCACTCCTCCGGGACGATTGGGAAGAGAGATCGGTCCGCTCTACGTGGCCATGGGCAACCGCAAAAGCACGATCAGTCTCTGTGACGTCCATACCGCATCGGCGGTAATACAGTACTACATAGACAGTTTCGAAGAGGCACCGCCGTTGTTGAATCTGGTGGAACCGGAGACGCCTTCAAGGGCCGATCTCATCCACAGACTCAAGGAAAAAAGAGAGGAGTTGAGAGTCGTATGGATCCCTGCCCCCTTGCTCAAGGTTCTTTCAACCGGTCTTCAGGCTTTTTTGAAAGTGGCACGACCCAAGCAAACACCTCTCAATGTGTATGCCGCGTTTGCTGCGGAAAAATACGACGCGGCATTGGCCGGAGCCGTCTTGAACAAAATCAATAAGAATTAGCGACTTTCTTATTTATCTCAGGAATACGTGGGCGGAAAGTAGGTACCATTTAGCTCCCGCCAAGAACTGAGTTACTTGGCAATGTTCGCCAGCAAATACCTAAAGCGGCCGGAACGGAATGTCCATCCCGAAGTCATTTCCGAAAAGGCACGATTAACTTATTTCTGGAAAAAGAAAATTATGAAAGTGGATTCTTCGCTGAAATACTTCATGAAATCGATTAGCAACCTGCATGTGCAGGGGGCGAAGAAGAATATTTTTCTTTTTGCAACCCCTCGCGGTGGCTCAACCTGGGTTATGGAAATTATCGCCTCCCAGCGCGGCATGAAATATTACGACGAGCCCTTCAACATCCGCCGGGATAATGTGCAGAAGGCGGGTTTTTTCTCAACCTGGGATGAGCTCATGCCAGATGGAGGGCAGTCCGATAAAATAATAGAATACCTGAAGCTGCTGGAAGCAAACAGGATGAGGTTTATGAACCCTCCGCCTTTCAGGAAGAACCACCGCTGTATAACCAAGCGGGTGGTTTTCAAAATTCACGAAATAGAACATCTGGTCAACGAGATAAAAGAGAAGTGCAACGGCAGCATCCTCTATCTGCTCAGGCATCCGGTGCCGACCACGCTCTCGCGGAAAGTTTTTCCGCGTCTGGATCATTTTATCCGCTCTCCCTATTACAGAAAATTTTTCACCCAAAATCAGTTCAATAGCATCGTCGAAATCCGCCAAAATGGAAGCAGGCTGCAGAAAGGGTTTCTTTCCTGGTGCTACGAAAATTTTCTCCAGCTCAATCACCTGGATTCGAGTGACTGGACCATCCTTACCTATGAAGAGGTTGTACTCAACTCCGGCAAGTGCTGCCAGTATTTACACGACAACCTTGGTCTCGATGATCTGGAGATAATGTTTAACGTCGTTGATGAGCCGGCCATGAACATAGCCATGTCGAACCAGGAGACCATCGATACCTTGAAAATAGAGGACAGTCAACGTCGCAAACGAAATATTGTCAAAAAATGGGAAGGAAAGATCAGCGACGAGGAGCAGGAGGCGGCGTTTGCAATATTTTCTCTCTTCGGAGTTGATGCCTATGAATATGACAGCTATCTTGCCAACCCGCGCCACCTCCATTTTCACGACACCCAAACTATTTTGCAGGACTGAGCGCGAGATCAATCAAGAGGCGTGGCTGTTTCCAGTTCTTTCTCGATCTCCGGGCCGTGAAGACGAGGAAAAAACCCGAGTTCCGGCAGAGGGAAGAGAGAAACATAATGAAGATTTTTGAAGGTAAGACATGAGTTACTACAGCAAAGCTCTGAGAAACGTTTTTTTCAATTGGGCGATTCTTTTCGTCAACATCGTCGTCTCCTTCTTTCTTGCCCCCTTTGTCGTCCATAAACTCGGCAACACCTATTACGGCATCTGGGTGATAATGATGCAGCTGACCGGCTATCTCTACCTTATGGATTTCGGGGTAAGGGAGTCACTGGTGCGATTTATTTCCAAATATCATGCCACCGAAAATCAAACAGATATAGATAATGTCATCAAGGCCGGCCTAATCCTCTATTCAGGGATCGGATTGATTTGTTTCCTGCTTACCTTCCTCTTCTCTTTTGCTGCTCCCTATGTTTTTAATCTCGCCGAATCCTCCATCGAGACAACCCGGATAGTGGTTCTGTTAACCGGCATGAATGTGACACAGGCCTTGGTGTTCAATGTCTTTAGCGGCATCATCATGGGCATGCAGCGGACGGATCTCACCACGAAGGCGGGGGTGTTGTTTGTTTTTATCCGCCTTTTTCTTATCGTTTACTTCCTGAATAAAGGATATGGGATAATTGCTTTGGGGGCCATTCAACTGGGGGTAAATCTAGGGCTGAATTGGGTTACCTATATTATCTCAAGGAGGCTGTTGTCTTTTAATATACTCTCTGCCAGTCCGGACCGTCATGTTTACAGGAGCATAATCAACTACGGCAGTATCGTGCTTCTCAATAATGTCTGTGAAAAAATTATTCTTTATACGGATACCATCCTCATTGGTATCTTTCTTGCCCCCGCCTCTGTCACTTTTTTTGCCATAGCCGGTAACTTGGTACAATATGTTAAGCGCATGGTTTCCTCTCTTGCCAGAGTGATTAATCCTCTCACCAGCGAACTGGAAACCAGGAACGAGACGGAGAGAATACGGACCGTGCTCCTCCTGGGCAGCAAGTTTTCTCTCCTCGTCGCGCTTCCTCCATGTATCACCTTTCTCATCATGGGGCGCCGATTTATTTCCCTATGGATGGGACCGGAATACATGGATCTAGCAGGGGATGTGCTGATGGTTCTGGCCGTAAATCTGATTTTTTCCACGCCGCATTATACCTACAACAACATTTTTTATGGAACAAGCAGGCACCACATTATCGCTATTTGTCGACTTTTTGAAGCGGTTTGCAATCTTACTCTTTCTCTGCTGCTGATAAGACCGTTCGGCATTGTCGGTGTCGCCTATGGAACCGTCGTTCCGCATATTGTGGTGACGACCTTCGTTTTGCCCTATCTTGTGACAAAGCAGGTCGGTATACGGCTTTACGATCTCTATACCATGAGCTACCTGAGACCGGCCATAGCAGCAATACCATTTGGAATAGCAATGTATTTCGTCAATGATTACTACCCAGTCGGCTCGCTGTTGATGTTTTTTGCAGAGATTCTCCTGCTGCTCCCCATCTATTTTCTGAGTGCCTGGTTTATCGCCATAAACCAAGAAGAGCGAAATGCTTATAAAGAAAGATACTTCTCGAGGTTTTTTGTATTCAGCAAACACTGACGGGAGGCCCAAAGCTGGTATAGTCAGATCAAAGAATTTCTGCATGATATGTTCGATTGAGGTTTTCAATAACCAGGGGGGCAGCCACATCCTCAAGCCATTTGCAGGAGATCTCCATCATTTCCTTTTGCCACTCGCCAAAGGAGAATACATGATTGGCCTCCTTGACTACATGAATTTCAAAATTATGACCATTGCGGTTAGCTAGTTCTTCATAGTAGTGCATGAATTTTTCTTGAAATTCCCAGTAGAGGCGATCGGTTTCGCTGAAGATGAGTAAAAGCTTTCGTTGAGAAGTGAACTTGAGAAAGGCCTTGGCAAAATGGGGATTGAGATTGGTGTCTTCGGGAAGAACCGGAACCGAGGCTTCCTTTTTTCGCGAATTCTCCAGTTCGGCTTTCGGTTTTTTCAACATCGGCAAAAAAAACGATTTCAATAGTAATGAGTAGTCGGTCTGGAATCTGAGAAATCTCTTCCAGGAATCCAAGTTGAGAGCCTTTTTCAGGTAACCGTCCCGCATAGTCTGCAACTGTCCGGTGGTGATATATTTTGTGGGATCGATCTTCGAACTTGCCAGAACCGAGGGCATGCCCAGAGAGAGAACCGCGCTGACTCTCTGGTCCCTGTTGCCGGTTAAAAGAGCGGTAATGGCTCCGCCGCAGAGTCCGGCGAGGATGACTTTTTCGACACCGCACTCCTCGAACATCCAGTCTATAGCCGCTATGGTATCATTTATGAGCAGCCCGATTTCAATGGAACAGTAAACATCCGCAATCCACTGTTCCTCTATCTCACCTTCGGCATCCCCCAAACCTTCCGGATCGACGCGGAGGGTGGGATATCCCATCTCGGCGAATTGTCTGGCCATCTTGAGGTAGAGCCGGTGGGGGGCGACTCTGCTCTTGATGCCGGAGCTGATGAGGATAATACCGGTATCCTTTCTTTTCTCTGCCGGTTGATGAAGAATGCCGAAAAGTTTGGCGTTGTTGTCGTTGGTGAATGTAACTGCTTTCATGGTCTCTGTCATCTTTCTCCCAGCCATTGAAGCGTAGTGTTTTGGAGATTGCCCGCCCTCGGGTAATACTCTTTGATTTCCTTCCAAAAAGGCTGTTCAACAACCGAGGAGCAGGTGGCGTCTTTATAAAGTTTCGCCAAATCGCCGATCTTGCCGATCTTCTCTTTTTTACGTTTACCGGCTTCCACGAGCAATACCTCCCCCCTGAAGCTCTTTTCCTCACTCAATAAATCCACCGCTAACATCTGCTTATAAAACGACAGCAATATCTCATAGCCGTTGATGTTGACGGCACCACCTTCCTCCAGCCGCTCGATGAGCATCTCCGTATTCCATCGAATTTCCTTGTAAACGGTTGTCTGGGTGATGATATTGGTGCGAAACAGCTCTTTCATGTAGGCGCTGCCGTCCAGTACAGGTTCCCAGAGAACGAGTTTTTTCAAATCGGGATTCCTCTCCGCCGCCAGAGCGGCCAGGGTGGCCCCCATTCGCAAACCGATAAGACCTGTTTCTTTTACCGTATCATGCCTTTGAATTTGGCCAATGGCTGAATGAATGTCCCGGAGCATGGTGTCGGGGCTGGAGTCCACATGATCTCCATAACTGTCGCCGTGGCCCAGGTAATCGAAACGTAAAATGGTATATCCCTTTGCGGCGAGTTCCCTGGCGAAGTTGACAAAAACCCTGTGGGTCCAGAGTTTTTCCTCGACAATGGGGGTGCACATGACGAATCCGAAGCCATTGTTGTTCCCATCGGGTTTATGGAGAATGCCGAAAAGCCTGCCTGCTCCATTATCGAAAAATAACGGGGTTTCGTCATACATCTTCTTCAGTCTTCTTTGTGGATGTTCCATCAGGATCTTTACTTTTGTCTGATGAGCCAATCTCATGGCTACGATAATCTGCCTGCTCGTTTCAAGGTGTCGATCAGCTCAATATTGAGTCCCTGCCCTGCATAGACAAAGGCTATTTTTTCATCGTCAAAGGCCTCTCCCGGTTGGGGAGCGGCCAGTATTCTCAATCGCTTCTCCTTCAATCGCTCCAATTCCTCTTCCATATTTTCGCAGAGAAAGCAGAGGTGATGCAATCCCCCGCCCTTTTGGGCGAAGGTGTGAATCGGAGATGTTGCATCCGTGGGTTCAATAAGTTTGACCGGAAGAGAACCTTCTTTCTCCAGGAAAACCACCCGGACTTTCTGTCGGGTGTTGGTGACGACTCGCGTCGATTGACGATAGCCGAAGTTATCCTCCCAGTCGTGTATTCCCTTCTCGATTGCTTTGACGGCGATGCCGACGTGGTCGATTTTCATGGATAATTCTTCCCCCAAGACGTACTCTTTTTCAACGTTGTGACGGTGTCCAGATTTCCAGTCTCTGTCCTCGTAGGTATTTCCACCACGCTGTCAGGGCGGCGATGTTGACTATGACAAAATAGTTGGAGATTTTCCCAATAGGAATGGCCCTGAAAAAGGGCAGGTTGTATAAGGAGCCGAGCGCCAACAGGTAAAAGAGCAGCTGTCCCAGGAAAAGCAGGAGGTAGAAGGGCTCGGTGCTCAGGATCATGTTGCTGACAAAAGCCGAGATAAGAAAAAAGGGCACCAGCCATCTGATGATCTTGTGCGAAATCAGTTCAAAGGCGAAAAAGCCGTGGCGAAAGGGATTGAGCAGCTGCCGCTTGAAAAAGAGGGCGGTCATTCCCCGGACGATCGTCCTCACCTTGCGCGCCAGCTCATCACTGCTTTTTTTAACGGCGGTCATGTAGCCGATTGCCGTGGGTTCGGTGATAGCACGGAATCCCTGTTCGACGGTGTTGAGAACCGAGATGAAGTCCGGGGCCAAGCCTTCGCTAAAAGGCCGGCACAGTTTTTTTCTCTGGGCATAGAAGGAGCCGCTTGCTCCGACGATTGAGTGCAGCTTTGATTCGAGGTTGCGCAGTTTAAGCTCGTATCTGCCGTAGAGACCTTCACCGCCAGCACCTTTGATGTGATCCTCTCCTGAAATGCAGCCTATGCTGGGGTCGACGAATTGGCAGACGACATTTTGCAAGGCGTCCTTTTTGAGCATTATCGAAGCATCGAGGAAGACGATGATCTCGTTTCTGGCCTTTTCCAAACCCAGATTCAAGGCCGCCGTCTTGCCGCTGCGTTTCTCGAGTTCGAAAAAATCGAGCCTGTCGAGATATTTTTTGGCGATAGCGCCGGTGTTATCGGTAGAGCCGTCTGAGATGATCAGAATTTCTCTTTTTTCTTTCGGGTAGTCGAGATCGAGGATATTGACGATTTTGTCCTCGAGAATTTTCCCTTCGTTATGGGCTGGTATGATGATCGAGATTGAAGGCCGGAAGTTGCCGGATATTTTCCCTTCTTTCCGGCCGAAACCCATGCCGGCGAGCAGATGCAGCAGAAGGGGGTATCCCAGATAGGCATAGAAGATTGCTGCGAGGGATGTCCAAAAGATAATGATCAGGGGTGTCATTGGCTTTGCACGAGTTGTATTGTGGTTTTTCCGGAAGAAGCCGGTTGTATGGAGGCAGTTGCCGGTTTCTCTACCTTGGGAGTAGGCGTACGCTCCCGGTGTTTGTAGTATCTTCTTTTCGTTTGTTAAGTCAGTTTTAAGATGTAAGTTACCGAAACCTTGATTGGCAGCCATTCAACAAAGCCTTTTTTCCTCCGAGTTGTTTGCAGTCGTCGATATAACCTTCGCCCTTCCACCACTTGGAGCTCTGGTAATTTGATCGATCAAGAAGTGGTGGGTACTGTTCTTGCATGTTCACGGACACCGGCCTGCTGACATATTAGTATAGCAGAAAAGAGCGATGAGGTGAAAATTCATTCCCGGAAAAAGATGAATAACATGAATATAACAAAACTATCACCTATCTATTTGCCCTGGTGGTTGGTCAGTCTCTATATTTAAATGATATTGCTTACTATTACTAATTAGCATAAGTATGTCTGGGATAAAGTCAACCATGAGCAAAAAACCTCTTTTCAGATGATGGGAAAAACTTTGGAGGAATTATTTTTTGTTCTGATGGTGCCACTGACTGAACTCGTAGAACCAGGGTCTCATATCATCCCACTTGAGGACTTCGTAGTTGGTGTTTTTCTGCCACAGCTTCAAAAATTCAAGCAAATATTGGATCCTACTCCTGTGGCCTTTTGGCAATTTGAGTTTGCTCCTTCTCTTGAAGAGGATCATCAACAGACTGTCCACATCACCCAGAAGCCAGCGGGTCCTTACGCCCGCAGTGTATTTCACTAGTGACTGCGAGGTCTTTTGGTCGATAATATCAATGAGCAGGGCGGGAAAATCGACCCCTGCGTCGATGGCCAATTGCAACGAACCCCAGAAACGCCCGTTTATTTCCATGAGCTTTGGTGTATCGTCCCGCTGATCCACCTTAAATTCCACCATAGCCACGCCATGCCACTGCAAATGGTTTAGCAGCCGTTCGCTGAATTCCCGGGCGACGGGAGAGACGGGAATACTTTCCCTTAAGACGCTGACTCCTCCGGAGGGTGGTTTTTCTCGAAGTCTTCGGTGGCTGAAAAAAGCCAGGGGAGTACCGTGATTGTAGCAGACGAAGATACCAACGCCCGGACCAATGATTCTTTCCTGGAGTAGCAGCGGATAGGCAAGAGGAGACTCGGCTGCAAGTATGCTGTTCAATTCCCTCTGGTTGTCGGCATATTTGACCATGGTTGAAAGCCAGCCGTTCTCCGTCTTGATCCTTGATCTTCCCGGTTTGATGACCAGGGGATAGGACAGTTTATCGCCAATTTTGTCTTTGTCTCCCTCCTCTTCAAGCCAAAACGATTTAGGGACTGCAACACCCAACTCTTCGGCAAGATGAAATAATTTGCTCTTGTCTGCTGCGAAATTGACGGATTCGGGATTGGAGAACGGCACGTGACAGTAAGGCTCCAGATCCTTTTTGTGCTCGCAGACGGGGATGGTGGTCACATCGGTTACCGGCAAGATGACTTCTATTTTCATCTCCTTGATTATATCCTTAATTCGATCTATGAATTCCTGCGGCTGCCTGGTGGGGTCGGGATAGGTGATGCACTCCCGGCAATATTTTGACGAGGAGGCGAGGGAAGGATGTTTGTGCTCTCCGACAACGATATGGTGATTCTTTTTGCCTAGCGATCTGGTTATGGCTAACGCTGCGCGGCTATTACCGTCGGTTACAAGAATTTTCATGATTTTATCTTTTCCTTGCCGCCCATTAGAATAACCCGAGAATTCTCGCCATGAATAGAGGCGTGGAATTTGATATATGCTGGTGGATATTTATTCGCCGAAGACCGTAGCGATCCGTGGAAGAGTCGATATAGCCGGGGATGGTCGACATCGCGGCGCGAAAACCTGCCCTTGCTACTTCTTCTTTTATTCTATCATTATGGTTGCCATTGGGATAGCAGAAAAGAGGGGGCGATTTTAGGCCATTATCCTCTATCGCCTTTTTCGATTCCCGAATCTCACGGACAGCGACTTCCGGCGGGATGTGAGTGAGGATATGGTGATGTACGGAATGGCAACCGAAAAAGAGAGAGTGCCCTGACATCTCCTGCACCTGTTTCCAGTCAAGAAATTTGTCTACTCCATGACTCTCTCGGGATGCAGAGGAAGAACTTTCGGTAATTTCTTCCACAAGCGAACGCAAAGTGTCTTGGTCTTGTTCCTTCTGGAAGGAAACAAAGGTCCTGATGGCTTTTTTCGCTTCCTCGTCCGACATCGCCCCGATATTTTCCAATCCACATCGACCCAGGATTTTCCTCGCCTTTTCACCGCGGTCCAGAAAACAGCCGAACAAACTGGCGGCAAGCCGTTCCTGCCAAAAGATCTTTTCATTGCCGATAAATCCGGTGGCCAGGAAAATTATGGCTGGCAACCCTTTTTCTTTGAGGATGGGAAAGGCGTTGGTGTAATTATCAAGCCAACCGTCATCGAAGGTGAGAAGAACCGAGGAAGAAGGGAAATTTCGCCCTTCGAGATGTTGCAAGAACTCGGTTTGGGTAAGAACCCGGAAATACTTGTGCAGACAATCCAGTTGTCGGGAAAATGTATCGGGATCGACGATTATGCCCGGATGGGAGAATGAACCTCGTCGTTCATCTTCCTTCAGCACCCGGTGGTACATTAGGATTACCGCCCGCTTACGCAAGCGGATCCATTTCAGGAGGAAAAGTACGCCCGTATAGAAGAGAAGGTGAGCGATACCGTTTTTGATCCAGTACTTGAGTCGATCCATAAATTTATTGATTGCGTCGAGTGTTGATGATATCGAGAAGTTGCCGGGCCTTTCGGGAGTACAGCTGCCTTGGCGTTCTTCCTATCTGTTTGCTACAGTGTCTGGCGGCTTTTTCCAGATCGCCCAAGGCAAAATAGGCTCTGGCGAGGTGATAGTGAATGGTGTAAATATCGGGGTCGAGGACATAAGCCCGCTGTAAAACCGGCAGAGCCTGGTCGTATCTACCGTTTTCCATCAGGGCCAGCCCGTAGGTGTCGAGGAAACCGGGACTGTTGGGTTTGAGCTCCACCGCTTTTTTGGCATAGGCTAGAGCCTGGATTCGATCACCGGCGAGATAGGCCAGGTCCAGCCAGGCAATGGCATTGAAGACCCCCGCCCGGCTGTTACCCGCTTGCAGGGCCATGACATAGTGTTTTCGCGCCCTGTTGAATTCACCTATCTTTTCAAGCCTCATCCCCGTATAGTAGGGCTTCAGCTCGGCATAGGAGTTGTAGGTCAAGGCGGTGAGAGATAGCAGCAGGGCTGCAAGGCATCCGTACTTGATGGGTGGGCTCAATCTTTTGAAGGAGAGAAGGATCATTACTGTTAGGGCACCAAGAATGTTTGCGGCGATATCGGCTAGTTCAAACGATCGTTCCACAGTCTCGCTCTGCAGCCATTCATCGATGAGAGAGAAGCTCAGGGAGAAAAGCAATCCAATAATCAGCCGCTTGCCATGGGAGGGACACAGAGATGTTTTCCATAGCAAATAGTAAATGATGAGAACGATCGCGCCGTGCTCGAGAAAATGGGCAATTTTGTCGAAGCCGGGAAAGTGCAGGAGGATCTGTTCCATCTGCTCGACGGCCGCATAGGGCAGGGCGATGGCCGTCACCAAGACGAGAGATATGAGAAAAAGGATGATCAGTGTCTTTTTTTCTTTTGTTTTCATGAACAAACCAGCCGTTGCGGCAGTCTTTTTTTCAATCGATTCGATCCAACTCGGAGCAAATCACTGCCGAATCCAAGAAATCCCGGCAGGTTGAAAGGGTAATAGGCCAGAGCCAGGTAGTCACGCCTGCCGTTGGCCCAGACCTCAAGCCATGATTCCGATGAACCGAGAAACTCGAAGTAATCCTTTTCCTTTTTAAAGGCATGCTCGATGACAAAGTTCATCAGCAGCACTCCGGGAGAGCAGAAAGACCATTCTTCGTCGTAGCCTATTTTCAGAACCCATAGTCTCTGTGCGTTGTCCAAACAAATCTGCATGGCCGCGGCTTGTCCATTGATATAGAGGAAGAAGAGACGGAGCATGTTTTTTTCTGCTGCATATCCACAGTATTCCAGATAAAATTGTCGCAGACCCTGGTCGCTCAGCAACGCCGAGCCATGGCGTTTTTTCCAGCCGGCACCTTCAATGCGGAAGGCCTGGTCCAGGAGCTGTGAGTAATTCTCCCTTGTCGGATAGCAGATTTCGAAGCGGAGCTCTCCGACTTTCTCCGCCCTTCTTCTGGCGCGACGGTGATCGTAGCGCCGCCTCGAGCTGATGGATGAGTAAAAATCGACCCAGGAGGTATCGCAGCTGATCAGGGGTGAAGGCCCCACAAGACGGTGAAAGACAAGCCCTTTAGAAGTTGTATTCTTTTTGAAAACCGAAAGAACAAAATCTTCTTCGTCAATTCGTTCCAGAACCAGAGGATATTTCAACTCGATGAGGATATTGACAAGTTTTGTCAGGGCCTCTTCATCCCGGTAGAGCAATCCGCAGGGCTCGTGAAGATGGGCGGTTCCCATCAACTCAAGCCTGGGGATTCCGTTTCGCTGAAGAAGAACCAAGGGGGCAGCCGCCACGATCTCTTCAGCCTCCCGCATGAGTACCACATGAAGAGTGTCGCCCTGATGGAAGGCCTTGATGGAGCTGAGAAACCATTCATGACCCAACAGTGGAGTTTCGAATGGCTCTGCCAGCCGATTCCACTGTTTGCCCAGCGAGATAAAGGTTTGCCGGTCACTGATGATTTCGATCATTATTTTCCTCTTTTGTATCCTGACGGAGCAAATTCAGCATTCTGTTGCTGGCTGGAATCTTTAGAAGCAGGTGAAGGATTACCGCCGTCAGTCTGTCCTTGGCAACCTTTTGCTCCTTCCATTTACTCAGGTAGCGCCTGGCATCGGCTGCGCGGTCGAGGCGAAAGGACTGCTTGGCCAGCCCCAGCAGCAAATCGCTTTCGACCCGCCGTATATCCTCGCCATGTTCCCGTGCAAAATCGTTGTCCTTTTTCCATATCGTTTCTACCGCCTTCAGACGAAATCGCAGTTTTTCCAGAAGCGGTGTCGATAGTGTCGATCTGACCTTGTCGTTGTGACTTCTGTTTAATGTCGTTTCGTGGTGCAAAAGAGCGCCCTTGCAGTGGTATTGTGAGAGCAGGGCGAAAAAATTCCAGTCGGCGCAGAAAGGATCTCCTGCGGTGTGTTCCACGCCGGACGGAATAGCCGATTTTCTGACGACCGCTGTGCTGGGAAGGATATACGGGGCGAAGAGCAGACTGTGGTAGAGGTTCCCGCAGGAAATCCTGTACCCACCGGAAGCTCCCCCGTCCTTTTCACCATCAGAGGGAAAGCTGAGCTGCTGCGGAAGTATTTTCTCCCAGTTCTGCTCTTTTTTGAACCAGGTTTGTAGGCCGCTGTGTATCTCTTTTCCCGATGTCTTAACGATGGTGAAATCGGAAAAGAGGAAACCAATGTCACGATATTGATCCATGATGCCAATCTGCAGAGCAAGCTTATGCTCTTTCCAGATATCGTCGGAATCGAGAAAGGCGATATATTCACCAGCCGCAACCTCCACTCCCTTGTTTCTTGCCACGGCAAAGCCTTTATTTTCCTGATATATATAACGAATTTTTTTTCCATAACGCCTGGCCAACAGCGCTTTGGTGGTATCAGTTGATCCGTCGTCGACGATGATGATTTCCAGGTCCGGGTATTCCTGGCGCAGCACCGACTCCACCGCATCGACCAGAAAGTGGGCTCTGTTGTAGGTAGGGATAATGACACTTACTTTCATTGAGCATTCCTCCAACGGTGCTCGAAGCAAACCCTCTGCATGACTTTTCATCGATTTGCCAACCGCCTTTTCAACTGTTTCGCTTTTAAGAAAATAACAACCAGGTTATGCATCAGCTTGCTCCTCGTTATCCAGAAGTTGACGTTTTTTCGCACATCGGTGGCGTACTCTTCCTTGAACGGCTCGTTACCCACTGTAAAATCAAGCTCAAGCTTGTTATGGTCCTGACAGTACTGAATGAGATACTGCAGGAGAATCCGGCCGGGAGAGCGGTTGCGAAAGCCTATATCGAATGTCGGCTTGTACCAGATCACTTTATTGCTGTAATCAAAACCGAAGTGAAAGGAGATGGGTTGGCCGTTGAATTGAAGACAGGAGAAGAAAAGCCAACCCGAGGGCCAGGCCCTGCGGACCAACTCGTTATAGAAGAGGGTATACCTGCCATCATTGAAAAGGCTGGGCTTGCCAGCATTTTTCCAGCGCCTCTTATGTTGCGTGTAAAATATATCGAGCGATTTCTCGGCTATTGGCAGGGATTTGAAGATAATGAAGCGAAGATCACCGTTCTTTTTGAAATAGTTGAGGTGGCGCTTGAGGGTTCGCGAAGGTTTTAGTCGAGAATCTGCCGAATCCTTGCCGAATTTGAGTACGGGGCAATCCACCTGCGAAGCTACGGCATGGAGGCGGTGATGAAGGAAGATTGACCGCAAGAGGGACGCAGTTGACGAGGTTTCCGGGATATTCATCAAGTATATGGAATCCCAAAGATTATTGTTCTTCTGGAGATAGTCGAAAACGGCGCTGAGCATGGCTTCTTTTTCTGAGGAGGAAACTATAAAATCACAATAATCGGCATTGATATCGCTGACAAACCTTAGCTCCCTGGTTTTCCATTTCCTGGAAAGCATCATGGGGGCGATACCCGCCACTCTTTCCCTGTCGTAGAGAATGAGCAGGAAAAGGGTATTGTCGCTGCCAAAAGTCAACCACCAGCTCATGAACCACTCATGAGTTTGAAATACAGTATTGGTTTCGCTCAGTGAGACCAGCTCGTTCCACTGATCCTTACCAAAAGGTATTTCTTTGATTGCCGTTATATGACGTATTCTCATCCGAGAACCTTGGCTATGCAGTTGAGTATTCTGTCCTGATCCAGTTTCTCCACCAGGGCATGAGTCGGAAGGGTGACGATTTGTTCTGCAATCCTCCTTCCTCCCCGAAAATCCCTGCCGTCAATTTCGAGTCTGTCCCGCAGTTGATAAATGTCGACGATGGCGCCGGGGTAGGATCCGCTGGCCCCGAGTCCCGATTTTTCGAGAAGGGCAAGTATCGTTTTTCTCCGCATGTTGTCGGTGATGCGCAGGGGATACCGTAGGTATATGGGTTTGCTCATTGGAGGCGGCTGGATAAGACGAAGGTGCTCCGAAGAAGGTAGATTCTCTTGATAATAGGCGGCATTGGCGATGCTCTTGTCATTGATAGCCTCCAACTGTCGAAAAAGGCTCAGAGCAATTCCGACGAGCATAGTATTATAGCCGCTCACCGGATAATCAGTGGTGTATTCAGTGATTCCGAGTTTGACAAAAGGTAGAGCGGCGGGAATCCAATACCGCCGTGGTGAGAGAAAGCCGGAGTAGATCGCCATTTTTAGAATCTCCACCAGACACCAGGGGATGGGGGCAGGTGGGATTTTCCGGGTTTTACGTTGCAAAATGGCGCCAAGTTTACTCGAACGGGTAACAATGATTCCGCCATTGATGGAAGTGATCACCTTCCCTTTGTCGAGACTGTATAATCCGGCTATGCCGTAGGTGCCGGCCGGCCGCTTGGTTTGAGACAAGGCACCCATGGATTGGGCGGCATCATCGAGCAAAAAGAGGTCTTTCTCCTCGCTCAGTCTTTCCAGGCGGTCCAGATCATTAGGGATGCCGTAGAGATTGGAGGAGACTACCGCCAAAACCCGGGAAAAATCCATCTGTTCGAGTTTGTCGTAGTCATAGTCCAGTGTCTTTTCGTCAATGTCACAGACGTTTATCTGCAACCCCGCCTTGATGATCGACGATGGAACCGAATAGCAGGTATAGGAGGGAATGACGACAGTACTTTTTGTCGTTGGTGCCATCTCGGTTAAAGACTCGAGTAAAACAACCATGGCAGCGCGACCGGTAGAGAAAAAAAAGCATTGATCAATTTCGAATGATTTACTTATCTCCGCGGCCAGGCGATTAAGCGTGGTTTGCCGACTGAAGAGACTTCGTGCCCAGAGAAACAGATCACGCTGCGATATAGGAGTTCCGGAGGGAGCAAGTTTTCTCATGGTATATTTTTGGCAATTGGTGGTCCCAGAATTTTAGTTAATAGCAATGGAAGCTTTCGCCATAGTTGAATGGCCAGCTGGAACTTGGGGTTATGCACATTCAACTCTGGTATATTCTTGGAGGTACCGAGATAGTACTGCCAGTAGAGCTGCTTGGTATCGGCGTTCCACTTTTTCTTAAAGAATTCGCCGCCGGATTCACTGCTTGACCGGCCCAGATGGAACAGTCGATACCCGTTCTTACAACCGTGCTTTATCATTTCCCAGTAGAGCATGTAATTGGGCTGGAGGGATTGGAAACGATAATCTATTCCCAGCCACATTCCTTCGACAACGTCCCGAAAATAGCCGTTAAAGGCAGCGGCGATTGGATGACCATCGTGGTAGAGAACGAAAATCCTGGTATCATCTGGAAATGTCGAGATAATCCTTGCAAAAAAATCTCGCCGATAGATCGGTGTTCCCAGGGCGCGCCAGCTTTGTGAAAGAATGAGGTAAAAGTCGTCCAGTAACTCCATGCCCCCGTTCTTTACCGACAGGCCGTTTTTATAGGCCCGTCTGATGGAGTTGCGCTGCTTGGACTTGAAGCCGTTCCAGATGACGTCGGGATCGTCGTTCAGGGAGAGCGTCATGCTAACCTTTTTCTCTGAGGTGGGCAGCGGCTCATTGAGTTTCACCATATTGCGTAGCTCAAGATAGGCCATTCGTTCGCGGTCCACCAGGTGTTTGGCTTCATCCAGCAAAGCCTTTTCGGTGGCCGGATTGGCTGCACAGATGCCCCCGAAATTCAAAAAAGGCATGGAACAGAGAATCTTGCCGAAGAGCAGGCTGTCGATGTAGACCAGGGGCAAAACGCCGTGAAAACGACCGTCTTCGACTGCGGCAAGATAATAAATTTTGTGGCCCAGGCAGGATTCGATAATGTTTTTCCAGCCGAACAGATGATAGAATGAGGACGTGGGTCGACTGTAGAGAAACGAATCCCACTCCGCTCCGTTTGCGCGGTTACACTGGATGATCTTCAAACTCTCTCCTCTTTCTCTACACTGCCTCGATTTGGCGATAGTCGATGCGATTGAACGGCGCATGCTCGTGAACGCCAAGGTGCAGTGAGGTCATGGCAATGTCGAGAAAACCGTGGTCCTGCACGGCGTCTCTGACCCATTGTTCCACACTTTCTCCGCGAAAAGCAACTTCATCTATTATATGCTGCAGCAGAACAGAATCAAAGGCCACCGGATCTGTGCCCAAGAAAAGCGAGTTGGGTGTTCCGCCCGCAAATGTTTTCCAGGGACGGGGGCACCAGACATTGTTGTGCCAGTTACCGAATATAGCTTCACAGATATTGAGGCGGACTTTGTTTTTGATGCTGGGAGTGTTGCAGACATCGGCAATGTAGCTCTTGCTTCCCAGGCCGTCATGAAGATATTTAGCAAAGGGCGGCGGGAAGGCACCGAAGTGGTTTTTCATGGCCCCTGTAATGCCGCAGCCATGATTTTTCAGTAAACATAGATTGATAATGTGATCAGTCTCAGTGTAGACCCGGGCAACATGAAAGGCTGCTTCTTGAGGAAACTGAGGCTTGTTGGCAGGGCGGATCGGCTGGTGTTCTGAAAATCGTATTATCTCTCCGGGGTCCCATAAATTATCCGATCTGCTGTCTACCCAGTGAATATCGGGAAATGAGCATCTGTCTTTGAAAATCCTGGGATGTATCCACCTGCTCGGGTCTGCGACAGTTATATTGCCTTGCGATATCTTAAGAGAGGATGTCAGACTATCAAGCAAGGCGTTAACCATCTGTACTGACTGATCCAGGCGGTTTGTGGTTACGTCTTCCTTATAACTGGCATTGTTGAGGTTAATCTTGATCGTGACTGTATCCCCTTTCTGGTAGTTCTGCAGAAGCGCCAGCCAGGCTTGTCTCTGGTTTGTGGTTCGGGTCAGATGCCGGATGCCCTGGTCGAGCATGGTAGTGACGGTCTTTTGGTTGATATGGTTATAATAGCGGTCATTTCTGAATTGATCTCTATTCACTTTTGCTTTATTTCCGGGCTCAACGGTATGGTCCCATGGGGCGCTGGCCTGGTAATCCCATGGCAGGCTAGCCTCTGCTGAATGAATTCTGACGATACGGGGACGTGTCCGCTTTTCTGCTTTGGCTTTTGCTGGCAGAGGGATGTGAGCGAACGCCATGAGAAAAGCTGCTTTTTGCAGGAAACTCCGGCGATTGAACATTTTAGTTGCCTCCTGGATGGTGTGGGGCTGCAAGTTCAACAAGAAAAACCAAAAGCTTTTCTGCGATAAATCTGCTGCCATAGGTGTTCAGATGTCTGCCATCACTGCTGTATTCTGGTGAAAGTGTATGGAAGGCTCGACCATTCTTTTTGAAAACCGCCTGGCTGCCGTCTGCCCGGGTAGCTTCGAGCAAAGCGAGGTCGAAAAGCGGCTCTCTCCCGCTGTAGGTGTTTCGCAATAATTCATTAAATCTGTTTCTCTGGATATTAGCATCATAGCCGCCGACTTTTCGGCCTATCGCTCTTTTTATCCAGGCCCGGGGCCCCCTCTGGACAACAGTCAAAGGAACAGTGACATGAACTAAGAGAAGAGAAGGATAGCGATCCTTCAATGAAGCCATGGTTTTGACGTAGGAAGAAAAGAGAGACGAAACCTCAGTGGTCTCAGTAATATCGATATAACAGTACTTGAAGAAAGCTATGGCCGCTTTGTCTCCAAGCCCGCTGTTCAGTATGGATGCGAAATCTTCATTTTTTGATAAAGGGTGCTGATTCTTCCCGATTTTAAAGTGGCCGAAGACGCCGCGGGCAAGTTCCGCCGCAGACCTGGTTTCTATAATCCTGAGATTGACCCGGGAGTTATTCCGTACAATGTCCTCTATTCCCTGACAAATGTTGCCGCCAACTGATTGATGTCCGAAAAAGATGTTCTTTTGGGTAAGGTGGTGCAAAGTTGCAACGGGGATTTCCTCAATGGTTCTGAAAATATTATTGTTTCGAGACATATTGTTCACCTTCTGCGAAAAAGCTGAAAAGGTGGAATTTCCGGTGGTGCCTGTCTGCTGGCGCACATCGTGTTCGCCGCCGCTGGCGAAACATCATTGGATGATTTCGTTTTCGAAGTGCTCTCCAAGCCATTCCTCTGGATATCAATTGAAGTAAAGGAAAAATCGTGCAGAAGCTTCTCCAGCCTTTCATAGGTGCGATGGAGATTGAGGTAGTGCCTGAAACGGGAACGCGGTGTCGCATTTGCCATTCTAGGCTGTTCCGGGTCTACCTCCCATGGGTGAAGATAAAATATAAAAGGCTTTTTTTCCTTATTGTTGATCTGCTGCAGAGCCCGTCTGGTAAACCAGTAGGGAAATAATCTGAAATACCCGCCACCGGAAACAGGCAAATTTTTTTTGAATACCAGTGATGTGGATATAGGTATCTCAAGAAGCAGCGATGAGGTTTTGTTCACTATACCGGATAGCGCTTCGGTGGCGAAATAATCCAATATTTCTCTGACAGTCTCTCCCTTCATATCAACTATTTGAGGGGTGGTGCTGTCAAGGTTCCACAGAAACGGATAACGGGGAGCATGCGGCATGCCGTAACGGTCATGATAGACTGGAAAGACGCTGGAAGAGTAGTAAAAACCAAGTTCCCTTAGAATATGGAGAGCCCAGAGTGAATTTTTGGTGATTGAATAGCTTGGTGCCCGATAACCCAAAACCGGCCTACCGGTGATCTGCTCCAAAACATCTTTGGCCTTTCTCGTGTCCTGGCGAAATTCCTCCGGTGTAAGGTTGTACACTAGTCGATGATAATAGCTGTGGCAGGCGATTTCATGTCCTTTGCTGCTGATTTTTTTTACGAGTTGAGGAAATTTTTCCGCTGTCCAGCCTAAAATGAAAAATGTGCCTTTGACCTGATGCTTCTCCAGGAGGGAAAGAATCCGCTCCGTGTTGTTTTCCACACGTGAGGGATAGCTTTCCCATCCTTTGTGAGTGACGCATTCTTCAAAGGCGGATACCTGGAAGTAATCCTCCACATCGATAGTGAGGTAATTTTTTATCATAATAGGAAATAATCGTCGAAGCTTACCGGGAGCCTTTTTGAAACAGCATTGTCTTGATAGTTTGGAATATCACCCAAAAATCAATCTGCATTGACATGTATTTTATATAATATAGATCATACTCGAGTTTACGCAGGGCATCTTTTTCGGACGCGCCATAGGGATAGCAAATCTGGGCCCAGCCGGAGATACCGGGCTTAACATTGTGCCTGAGGGAATAATATGGTATCGACCGGTTCAGTTTCTCGACAAATACAGGCCGTTCCGGGCGTGGTCCGATAAAGCTCATATCACCCTTGAGGACATTAAACATTTGGGGAAGCTCATCAATGCGGGTCTTACGGATGAACTGACCAAATCTGGTCACACGTGTATCATTTTCCATAGCCCATACAGGACCATTTTTTTCAGCATCATTACGCATGGATCGCAGCTTGATCAGTTTGAAAATTCTGCCATGAAGACCTACTCTTTCCTGAGAGTAAAAGACCGGACCGGGTGATTCCAGTTTGATGATAATAGCACTGAACAGGAGAACTGGAGAGGCGACCAGCAAGCCGGCAAAAGCAAGAATAATCTCAAAGACCAGCTTGCTCGTTAAAGTAAATCTGCTTTTTTTGAAATCGTTGGAAAAGATAATCCAATCGGGATTGACTTTCTCCACCAGTATTTTACCGGTAAGTTTCTCGTAGAAATTAATCCCGTACTCAACGGGGAATCCCATAAATTTGCAGTCCATGAGCTGCTGAATCGGTGTGGTGCCGCGCCTGTCGTCCATGGCTACCACCACTCGTTCAATACCATATTTTTGGCACAGCGAGGGGAGCTGGTCGGCTTCGGCTGTAACTGGAATTCCCGGGGGCAGAGGAAAGGATGGATTGATAGAGCCGATAAAGTGGCTGATTTTGAAGCCGGAATCCCTTCTTTTCTCCAGCTCATAGGCTATATCTTGAGCCAGCTTTCCAGTGCCGATAACTATCACCGTTTGGGCAAACATCTTCTTGTTTAAAATATGGTTGTAGAGATAGCGCCAGAGGCAGACGCTTATGAAGACTGCTGCTAAGCTGGGCCAGAAAATGAAGGAAGGTATGACAACACGAGGAAAAAAGTAGTAGAGAAAGGCAAGTATAATACAGCCGATACCAAAGGCCTGTATGAAACGTGAGAATACATCCGGAAAAGAAAGGATTTCTCCAAGATCATAAAGATCAAAGAAATAGAAAGAGAGAATAAAGACGGCGGTTAATACCATTGCGCGGTATCCATATAGATATATAGAGCCGGGCAAAGGTTCATAATGAGAAAAAAAAAGATGAACGAAATTGACAGATAAGAAAATAAGAACTCCTTCGCCGAAAAAAAAGAAGAGTTTCCGGGGGGAGTAATAATTTTTAAGAATGTAGGGCATCGTTTAATAATATTCAGAATAATAGTTGCCGTATCCGACACCCTGCATTTTTCGATCGAGAACGTTCGCTTCAAACGCATTAAAAACAGTGCCGATAATTTTTTCCCGGCCTATGGTGTCCACCATTTTCTTGATATTTTCTCTACCGGATTTACCCCATCTGACTACCAGCACAATTTTGTCAACCAGCTTCGATAAAAGCAGGGTTTCAGCAGCACTATGGAAAGGGGGGGTATCCAGGATAACAAGGCCATCATGGTATCTGCTGGAGAGTTCATCTACTATTTCTGGCATTTTTGTCGATGAAAGAAGTTCCGCGGGGTTTTCTTGAGGTGATCCTGCCGGAATGATAGAGAGTTTGGAAAGTCCCGTAGAAACTTCAAGATCCGAGATACCGGAAATATTTATTTTTCCACCAAGATAGTCCGCCAAACCCTTTTCACGGTTAATCCCAAACATGGTGTGAAGGGATGGACGCCGCAAGTCACAGTCAACGAGGAGAACCTGGTGTTCACGGCTCCTGGCGAAGCTGATGCCGAGGTTGGCGCAGACAAAGGTTTTTCCCTCCTGGGGATCACTGCTGAGGATCAAAATGCTCTTTATTTTTCTACTCGAGTCAGTATGCAGTATCCTGCTTCTCAACTTTCTGATACCCTCGGCAACTCCGGTTACATAACGTGTCGAACTGATAAGTCGTTCATCCCAGTTTTTTATCTTATCCTCTACTGTTCGAGAAAGATCAGGTGCGTTAGGGTTGAGAGTATTTACTTTGTTCTCTCTGATCATATGTGGAAATTTTTGATCATTATACCTGTCCTGGTCTGTGTGGTCGACAGGAAGCGCCTCCGGTGAAAACTGGGGCTGTGACTTATTGAGTGCTTTAGAGACCTTACCCACTTTATGCTCCTATAAAATAATCATTCCCTGTTGCCAGAAATAAAAAATGCCGCTCAATACTGTAACTCCGAAAAAGGCAAGGAATAGCGTTCTCACCCCACTGGCAGCCTTTCTTCTCCTGAGTTCTCCTTTTGTCAGCACGTTTGGTAAGGCACAGACCACAGGCAGATCGAGAAATTTTTCCAGATCGACCGGGTTTTTGAAGGATGTGCCTAAAAATTCGAGACTGTATGATAAACCGCCGCCGATACCAAGGCCCAAAGCCACAGATACCATCAAAATTAACATGAACTCTGGTTCAATCGGTTTTTCAGGAAAATGTGCGGAATCAATAATCCTGAATTGGGATCCCTGGAGCTGATTCTCGAGGCTAACTGCGGAATCGGCCTGCAGGCTTTGAGTGACAAGCCTCTGGTAATATTCATGGAGCTGTTCATAATCTCTGGTGAGAGCAGCCCATTCCGCTTCCCGGGTAGGAGCCGCCGCAATCCATTCTTCATATTGAGCGATTTTCTCTCTCATATTCTCTCGCTCATCCATCAACCTGCTGATGCTGAAATCAATATTCTCAAGTTGTTGTTTGAGTTGGCTCAGATGCGAATCCTCAAGGTTGCCCCCACTCGGTTCAGTTGCTGCCGGGTCGCCTGATGCTGCTTCGCGATTCCGGAGAAGTTTTTTCAGTCGCTTAATTTCGGGATGATTGTCTGTGTATCGCGGCTGGAGGCTCTGCAACCGAAGACGAATCTGATCTGCGCTGGTCAAGTTTCCAGATCCCTGTCCCGAACCTGAAGTGGCAGCTGAATCAAGGGTCTGTTGGTATAATTGGGCAATTCTTTCCGCCATTCGATCCTGCACCTGCAGCCTGGTCTGTTCAAGTGTAAGGCGATTTGTCTGGAGGGCCTGGTATTGCTCCTGTAAGGCATTTAGGCGGCTTGTGTTATTGAGTAGCTGGTCGGCCATTTCATTGTGATATCGTTTTTTATAGTCCCGCATTGTTTTCTGCTTCTCATCGAGGGATTTCTTTACAATCTCCAACTCATCCATGATATAGGCGGATGTCTGAGATGCTCGGTGCTGTCGGGAGGCTTTATTCTCTTCAATAAATCTCTGTGCCAAGGCATTGGCGACATCCCTGACTTTTTGTTGATCGTTCCCCTTGAAGGATACTTCGAAGACATCCCCGCCTTCCAGTAACTGAATTATGATGTTATTCTTCCGCATGGAGCCAACCAACTTTTCCATGGGCATTGTCGCCTGTCTATCCGGATAAAGATTAAATTGCCTGATGATCTCCTCCAAACTGCTTCTTCTAGTTACCTGTAGACCGACAGTGTCGACAACGTCCCGTGTTAGCGTTCTGCTGTCATCTGGTGTCAGTGCTGTCGGATTGACGTTCTGGCGTTGATACTGGAGCAGAGCGGTACTTTCATAAATTTTTGGCTGTTGCAGGTAATAGAACACTCCTCCTGCTATTCCAAGCAGGAGAAACAGGACAAGTGTTTTTTTTCGACGCAGAAGGATATCCAGATTTTTTTTTATAAGAAGTCGCTGTTCTAGATCCATAGTGTTTTGTTTAATTAGGTATTGATTGAATGTTGATTGGCAAAAGCTTCCGTCCTTTCCAGTGAATCAGTTAATCGCAGTGTTTCGGAAATTTTGATGGATTACGGATCAGGCCCGGAGAGCAGGTGATTCCGGATTCAACGATCTACTCAGTACAAATCCATTCCTCCGTCAATCACAGTTTGATTGAGTAGATGTGAGGTTGGTTATTTTATTTTGGAACGCTTTCTCTCTAAGAGAGTTTCGGCTCTCTTGGGAGATAATGCTCACTAACAAGTATGATGATCCCTTAAAAAGTCATCGAAGTTCCGGGATGGACTCTGGAAAAAGGCTTGATATACTAGGCGTAGTATCTGAAACGGCGATTTGGCAGTACATGCGATACGGCAAATCGCCGTTTTAGATCTACAACGACGTAGACAAGTTTTTTTACGAGTCCATCAAGTATGATCCTTTTGACAATCACTTCAGGCCTGTCATCATTGTATGAAAAAAGAACTGAGTTGTGAAATAAAAAGTTTGGAAAAAGAATAATAAGCGACTTTTTCGGCCTCCCTTGAGCCTGGGTTTGTTATCGGGATTCGATTACTTTGTTTGTCCGGCGCAACTGCACTTGAATTCGCGTTTCGCCGGAATCGGTTCACTGGTACTAATTTTTATTATTGAATTTTCTTCTGGAGAATATGGCAACCCCTATCAACCCGGCACCAAACAGGAAAATGGAAACCGGTTCAAAAGTACTTCTCGAAAAATTTCTGCCCCTGGAAAATTCAGTAATCCAGGAATAAACATTTGGCGAAATGCTGGAATCAAATTCCGAAGAATTATCTGTTGAAAGAAAAGAAGCTGAGACACCATCGACTATATTATCATCTTTGATTTTCATAGAAGCCGAAGCGACAGACTGATTGACTGCAGAATTTTGTAGATTGACAGCACCATACTGTTCATATACCGCAAGTGAAAGTACTGCGCTCAAAAATATAAAAAGTAATGCTGTGCATAATATGATTATGCTTCTCATGTTTTCTCCCCCGAACTTACATCTTTCCACGATTTCCCGGCGGAAAAGAATTTCTGACCGGCCGATCGACTGCCTACTTCCTTGTCAAGTTCGGCCAATTTCCGCTGGTGTATATTTTGTTTTTCGTCATTTAACTTGAGGTTGCAATTTTTGGACCTGAAAATACAAAGGTATAAGAAATTGTACCTTGTTCTGAATATCACAGGGAAAAAATGGATGTGGTGTTATCACCCTGAAACTGGTAATTCCGGAAGAAATGGACAGAAAAATTTGGGGTATCGCAAATGCCGCTAAAGTTTCAGTTGCCTATCTGAAACCCATCAATACAAAAAAAGTTCGGAAGTCCGGAAGAAAAAGGAGTCAAAAAGGAATAGAGTTCGTGCTCTTATTGTAGCTTATAATGTTATAAATTAGGAGTTTATTTGTTTTCCTCAGAGGAAGTATCCGGAAAAGCGGAAAAGTAATTCGGTTTTTCAGGGTAATCCTAATATTGTCATCAAGGGCTTGATCCCGCAGGCCGGCGAAATTCGACCTCTACCCTGTGGTTTGCGTCCCTTCCCGAAGTCGTGGTGTTAGGGGCTATGGGAGATTGAGAGCCACGCGCTCGAGTTTCAACTTTTGACTCTTCCAATCCGCGGCTTATCAAATATATCTTTACTGCATTCGCTTTTGCCAACGAAAGTTCCTGATTGAGTTTTTCATCCTCAAGATTGTCGGTATAGCCTGTAATAACGACCTCGTAGGCTTGGTCGGATAGGATCGATTCAACAAGCATATCAAGGTTGGCCAGAGATGTAGGCGGAGGAAGGGTGGCCGTACTGGAGAAAGGCATGATAAGCTTTCCTAAAACAGTTGCTGGGGTTGATGCTTCCACTGTTTCATTGGTTTCTGGCGCCGATTGCGAGGAGGCTGCAGCTACAACTTCGCTTTTGTCCTGAGACGGTGGATTCTCCTGCATGGTCTTTCCGACAAAATCGGAATTGTCTGCTCCGGCAATTTGGCTGCCTCTTTCGCTAATTCTGGCATCATCGAATATAGATGACACGATCTCGACGGCATTCTTCATGGTGGAACTGGACTTGATGCTGTTGGTGATGCGGGTTATAGGGATGGAATTCTCGAAAAAGCTAAGATAGAAAAGGATAATCAGTATGGAAAAAGCTGCTCCCAGAACCAGTCTTTTTGTCAAACTACCTCTCTTGCTTTCAGAACCATTCTTTTGAGGCGGCGCCTTTTTCACCTTTTGATGGGAGGCACCATCCATTTTTGAATTTCCATCAGGGATAGCCAACTCTGTGATTGGCTGTACTGTGGCAGCGTTGGTTTGATCTGTTTGTTCTAAAACAGCCTGCCGATTTTTTTCCCGGGAGCGGGTGGACGAGATTTTTTGAGTTGAATTTGAATCGTTTTTTCTTGTTTTTCTAGGGCCAAAATATGGAATTTCCAGTTCTTTTGAACACTCTTTGACATGCCGCGGCAAGACAATTTTCGATTCTTCGACATAGCATGTAAGGAGGCAGCGGTCACAAATTATATTTATCAATCGTGGATACCCGTTTGAGAACAGGTGGATTTCTCTGATAGCTCCATCCGTGAACAATGCGTTTTCAAAAGCGGGAGGAGAGGTATTCTGCCTTGCTTGAGCGGTTTCCGGGCCGGACTTTCTGGCTGAGTCGCGAGATTCTGCGGAGGTGCCCTTGCTGGCAATAGACAGGCGGTGTTTTATGTAGTGTTTGGTCTCCTCTGCCGAAAGCGCCTCAATATTGTAGTTAATCGTTATTCTTTGCCTGATAGGCCGATTTATGGGACGCAGCAGTATGTCATTGAATTCTATCTGGCCGACGAAAAAAATATTAAGCAGCTTGCTTTCATTTTTTTCAATATTGGAGAGAAGCCGGATCTCCTCCAGCAGCCTTTGATTGATCCTTTGTGCTTCATCTATTATCAGCAAAACCTTCTTTTTTCGTTCATGAGCCTGGTAGAGAAATTTTTCGAAATGAATGAGAAAGGAGCCTTTGCTGGTAATCTCTTTCTGGAGTCCAAAAACGTGGGCAGTATATTGAAAGAAGTCTAAAGGTTTTAGGTCAGGATCACGTATGGTAGCAACGAGGACATCGCCTTTCAATGTTTTTAGAAGTGCATTGATAAGGGTTGTTTTTCCTGTCCCGACATCGCCTGTGAGCAGCAGGAATCCCTTATTGTCCAACACCCCATAGCGCAGGGTCGATAGTGCTTCCATGTGCTTTTCACCGAGCCAGAGAAAACCGGGGTCGGTGCTTATCTGGAATGGTTTATGTCTTAGGTTGTAATAGCTAAGGTACATAATTTTCCTATTTTTATCAGAGTAGCGTCGCCTGTTAAAAGCACACCACCGTGAGATGGTTTCCGGCAAAATTTTCTAAACAACTTATGCCGGAAAGGACAGTGGGAAATCAGCTGGATGAAACTATATGACATAATGTTTAAAGTGCTAACACCAAGAATCGGGATTATTTATGATGCTTCTCTGGCTGGTTGACAAGCTGTCCAGGGATTCTTTCTTTTTTCTTGGGGTTGACGGTCCGTCGTCGAGTCTTTGGTTAAGCTGATATGATCAGTCAGCTGGAGAGATTTGCCGAACCCGTTCTGGTGAACCCGAAGGGTTTCCGATCTGCTGTAACTCCGAGCCTAACTACGCATATTCGATTGGATTAAGGTTCCGGTTTTTGCCTTCAGTCTCCGGATGAGCCTTCCGTCTTGAATCTGACTGTAATTCCAAGATCAGCTATGCCGTAGCGATTAAGCGTGAGCCGGACGGAGTGGTTGTCGGCAATATGGGCAGGATAATTCAGCAGAAGTGGAATTTCACCCTGAAGAGTTCCGCTGCCAAAACATCGGCGGCATTCGTAAAAGCCCATGCTGCCGCTGCCGCCACACTCGGGGCATCGCACTTGTGAGGGAACGTGAAGGCGGAGCTGTCCACCTCGCCTTACCTGCTCTTCTGAAAGTGTGACCAAAAATTCCCTGTGTCTTTTCGTGTTTCTTCCATAACGCCGCCTCTCTGACGCGGTATGAAAGAATCGATCAATGAGAGAATCGGATTCGGGACGCAGAGACCGGAAAGCAGCGACCGAGGATCTCCGCAGTGGTTCAGTTCTGTTTCCTTCGGGAATGAGTGGTTCAACCTCGCCGCCGTAGGTTCGAGAAGGTTTGTTGAATTGCTTCCTTTCGGTCTGAACCCGGTTTGTATCAAGAGAATTATCGTATTTTCTGCGCCGTTCAGGATCGCTTAATACCGAATACGCCTCCTGGATAGCAGGAAATGGGGACTCGGTTTTACCGAAATAGTCCGGATGAAATTCCTTGGCGAGCCTTCTGAAGGCGGATTTGATATCACTCAGGGATGAGTCGGATGGTATACCCAGGATAACGTAGTAGTTCTTAGACATAACAGAACCTCCTTCAAAATTCGCGATCACGACTACCACCCGCCTTTGGTGGACCTGAGCTTTGTTTTATCGGTTAACATCATCACCAGTCCTCCATAACCATTCCTTTCTCTATCATTATTTCTATCTCTGAAAGATTTTTTCTGGCGATGGCTATCTGCTCCTTTATCATTCCGTGAAGCTTGTCGTCCTTGCCGAGCAGCTGTGCCGATTTTCGTAGAAGGTTATTCCCCTGCATAAGATACTCCGCCATTTCTTTCTGTAATTCTTTACGGTTGTTATGCTTGTCAAGCTCGGTTTTAGCAACCGGCAGGAGGCGTTGTATTGATATCTCCACTAGCAGGTTTCGGGAAACATGTTCCTGCCTGGAAATAGAGTTGAGCAAATCCAGGGAATTCCTGCTTATCACAAATGTCTTTTGGCGCCACCCGGCCCTGTCGGGTCGATAGTTTTTCGCCTCTTGAGCAATCTTACGTAAAATGGATGTGTTTTCTATGAGCTGGTCAAAAAGCGTTTTTTTGTTAATGCCCAATTGGCCAGACATCACACCTAGGAGATCTATGACCTCTTGAGGCAGTTTAAAAGTAGCTCTGACAGACTGTTTGCCTATCAGATCATCCACTGTAAGATCCAGCGTTTTATTGAGGGATGGCGGTTTTTTTTGCACCATAGCGTTCTCCTTTATTCTTTGTGAAAATAGCACTTATTCATTACTTTGTCAATAATGAGTTAGATAGTAATGTAGATAAAAAATAATAAAAAGGAATTTGCAGGATATTGACATGAGGAATTTTGTAGTTACCATCTTGATCAAAAGATATGACGCATTCGTGGAGCGGAATCTTCATCTGGTATTTTGTTGAGTGCCTCTCGGCGAATCCGCCAAACCGTAAATACATTGTGTTGAAGGAGGAACAGTTATGTGGACAAGTATCAATGATTTTGACAGAATGTTTGGCAACATGGATCTGCTTCGCTCGCGGATGAACAGATTGTTCTCCGATTTCGACAGATCCTATGGAGATGATTACGGCTGGGGAACAGTAGCAGCGGGAACACCCCGGACCAACCTGTACGACAATGGCGATAAGTTTGTCGTCATGGCGGAAGTCCCTGGGATGACCAAAGATGATATCGACATCAAAATTCAGGGAAATTATCTGGAAGTAAGCGGCAGTCGCAAGGCGGACGGACCCGAGGGGTACAAGGTCCATAGGAGCGAACGTCCGCTGACAACATTTACACGCAGTTTTACCATTCCATCCGACGTCGATGCTGAAAAAGTTGAAGCCTCACTGAAAAACGGTCTGCTGACTCTCTCGCTGCCGAAAGCGGAAGCTGCCAAACCGAAGCAAATCAATATTCGGTAAACAGAATATCCTTTAATAGTAGGCCCTAAAACGCAGACGCAATGGAGGTAACGATATGAGTGAAAAAGAAATTACCAAAAGAGAAGAGTCCATGCCTGAGAGAAAAAGCGATTTGCCGACAGTGGCTCCGGCCGTCGATATCTTTGAAAACGAAGAAGAAATTCTTTTGTACGCCGATATGCCCGGTATAGAAAGAGACGACATCAGCATAAATGTTGACAACGGCAGGCTTGCCATAGTTGGAAGCCGCAAGCTTGAAAAATCCGGCGCGGTCGGCTGGGAGGAATTTGGGGAACTCGAGTATCGCAGAATATTTTCAGTACCGCAGACTATTGACGTGGAACGGGTTAATGCAGAGTTGAAGGAGGGAGTCCTGGAACTGCATCTTCCCAAATCTGAGAAAGCAAAGCCCCGGAAGATAGAAATAAAAACTGCTTAACGAGATATTCCAGAGGTACGTTGCAGTTTAATTATCCCAGGCTGCCGGGTGAGTATTCTAAAAGGGGGAACCATGACATGGTTCCCCCTTTGTTATTTTGAGCAGGATCATTTCTGCATAATCGTGACTTTTAAAATTTTATCTGATTACCCCTGAAACTCAGTATTTTCTGGCCCAGGCCGGGACTGCTCTTTTCATCGGGACGCCATAAACCCTGGGGGCTTCGCTGCAGCCGTCCGGGCTGCAGAGACCCGTGAAAAGAGCAGTCCCGACCTTGAGCTGAGGATTAGGGGTAATCAGGAAATTTTATTCATCCAGTCTGTTGCCTTGAACGATCGGGGTCGGATAAAAGTGAATGTACTTAAGCCTTCTGAGCTGGACTCTTTGCAGTATCCCTCAAGGGTAACTTTGGATGTAGAGGCGGATTCACGAATTTGAATGTTTTTTTGTACTTCTGCTCTTAGCGGCTGTTTTTCAGGAGTAAAGCACTAATTTTCTTGGTTACAGATGAGATTCCTGGTGTTAAAAGTGGTAGATAGTATTTCTAAAAATTTCTCTACAGCAAGGTACCTGATCAATATTATATTTCGGTCCAATGAAACCTCTTGTTACAGAAAAAGAAGAAAAGGCGCTCAAGAAACTGCTATCGCTTTCACCAGTGCCTGAAGTGGTGCTGGGCTATTATGAACTGCGCGGTTTTCTCTATGGTATAGCCATTACCCCCGATGCTATTGAACCAGGAGAGTGGCTGCCGCTGATCTTTAACGAAGAAATGCCTGAGTACGAAAGCGAAGATCAGGCGCGGGAGTTGACTGGTGTTATTTTTACCGTACTCAACAAGCATATCGCTGCCTTTCACAAAGGTGAGCTGATTATGCCCTTCGACATGGAGAATCTTCAAGAAAGCGATTTCGCACATATCTTCGACTGGGCTTCCGGTTTTGAAGAGGCATTAACCCTGCGGCCGGAGTGCTGGGAGGAGCAGCAGGGACTCGGCGAAGAAGAGCATGATCATCTGCTGAACAGCCTGGTTATCCTTGAAGGTATCGTCTATCCGGAAGATGCGGTTGATATGTTTGATTACCTTCCCGATGAAGAGCTCAGTAAAATAGGAGTCAATCTCTCCGGCAGCGATCTTGAGAAAGTTGCCCGGATTCAGTTGCTCATGCTGCAGGCGCTGGGACTTTCCGTTGAAACGATTCAAAACCATGCCGGTAATCTGGAAAAAAGGCGCATTGAAAAAATCCGTTCATCGTCATCGCCTTTCAAGCTGCCTTCCAGCCGGGTTGGCAAAAACGCTCAGTGCCCCTGCGGCAGCGGCAAGAAGTTCAGCGATTGCTGCGGTCTTCCACCTCGAGGCGGCAAAAAAGGAGAAGCTCGAGCTGCTAAGGAAGGCAAGGTGATCAAGGTCGACTTTCCGAGGCACGGCAAAAAAAGGGAACAGCCTGTAAAAGTACAAAAGAGAGGGGGGGGAAGTTATCAACTCGAAATAATTTTGTCCTATGCCAAACCGCAAATCTGGCGGCGCCTTCAGGTTCCCTGTTCTATGTCCCTTGCCGGACTGCACGAGCTCATACAACTGACCATGGGGTGGCAGGACTACCATATGCATCAGTTTCAGGCTGGTTTCAAGTTTTATGGCCCGCTGCAGACCAATGATTATTTCGATACGCCCCTTCTTGATGAATCCCGGTCTTTACTGAGCGATCTGGAGAAAGAGCTCCTTCAGGGAGTTGTTTACGTCTACGATTTTGGTGATAACTGGGAGCATGTTGTCATGTTGGAAAAGGTCATCCCGGAAAGTGAGGCCAAGCCCTATCCGGTCGTGGTCGAAGGCGCCAGGGCCTGTCCTCCGGAAGATATCGGAGGGGTACCTATGTACCAGGAACTCCTGCAATATCTAGCCGGTTCAAATGAAGGTCTGAAAGAAGTTTTTGACGTTCCCTCATTAGAGGGATATGATCCGGATTTTTTTGATCCCGAAGGCCTCAATCAGTTTCTTCAGGCTGTTTATGAGCAAAGATAGAGCTGCTAAGATGCCGGGCGAACCCACTGCGGAGCAGGCATCTGAAAACCTGGAGCACGCAGATCTGCTGGAATTGGCGCGCTGCCGCATGCCGTTTGGTAAATATAAAGGACTTCTCCTGGTCGATCTGCCGGAACCCTATGTTGTCTGGTTCAGCCGTAAGGGTTTCCCGGAGGGTAGGCTTGGGAAACTGCTGCAGATTGTCTACGAGATAAAGGTCAACGGTCTGGAGTACCTCTTTAAGCCATTAAGGTAATTTCGGAGAATTTATTGCCCGGCCAGATAAAGACTGTCGATGACGCCGTGACATTTGCATGCGGTACCGATAAGCAGTGGAGTATCAGGCAGCGACTTCACCTTTTCCAAAAGCTTCCACAGATCACTTGGATAAAATCCCCCAACACCCGCGGCAAACTGTCGGCTTCTGAGGCTCAGGGCAGTAAAAGGTGCGCAGTCCAAGGTGTCTATGAGATGGTAGAGCGAGGGGGGGCGCGGGCAGCCGGTGGAAAAGCAGAATCCTGCAGGTTCCGGGCAGTTTGGCGGACAGAGGAAGTCGGCATGTGATATTACCGCCTGATTGGGACTGCAGCGGAGCGGGTGCGGGAGGCGTTGCAGCAGTTCATCCGGCAGGGTGGGTGAAGTCACCGCAAAGCCGTCCAGGAAAAGCCTTTTTTTCAGCCACTCGGCAGCGAGATGCAGGGGCAGGGCGGGGATAACCTTGCTGATATCGGCTGTCGGGGTAAAGTGCTCCACAAACCATTCAATTCCATCGGCACAGATACTTTCCACACCTTCGGGGAAATCGCCGATAGGCTGTTTATCAACGAGAATGATATCGGCACCATATACCTTCCGTCGCAGCGATTCCATGGCATGTGTGCCGAACTTGCCGCCGCCGATAACCCAGATGCGTTCAGCTGTTTGTAATAAATTTTGTCTGGAAAGCATGAGTGCCTTATTCGTGAAATATTCCTTGCCTAAAAGCAGGAGCCCGGCTGCTTCAGGAATACAATTTCCTCCGGAGTCGACGGCCTGCCCAGGATAGCGTTTCTGTGAGGATAGCGGCCGAATCGTTCGATAATGTTTTTGTGCTTTATTTCCCAGTGCAGATTATCTTCCAGTCCCTGAGTTCTATAGAGCTTCTCGGCAACCTTGTGGATTTCCAGGGATTCGCTATGCATAAAGGGAAGATAGAGGAAACCTTTTCTGACCGGTGATAAATTATGGTCCACTCCTCGCGAGATGGCCTCCTGCGCCAGGGCCAGTGCCAGCGCATCATTGGCAAAGGCCTGTGGTTTTCCCCTGAACATGTTTCTGGAAAACTGATCCAGCACCAGAATTTCCGCAAGTCTTCCCGCACCATTTTCTCTCCACCTGAAAAGTTCACAGCGGACAGCTTTGCCATGAACATCGGAAAAACGATGACGGATCAAGCTGTCAAAAGCCTCGTCCTTGGTCCACCATTGGGAGTGTTCTGTCTCTTCAAACCAGAAATGTAAGACATCCTTATATGCAGGCATGACGTGCATGTTTTAAATCCTTGAATCAGGGAGGTCGAGCAACTGGATAGTGCCGCCTTGCACTTTCTCTTCCATGATAGCAGGCAGGTTAGCCCTGAGTGGCGGGTTTGTCTTCATGTCCAGCCATATAATCCGACAGTGCTTTCTGCAGTACGGTTTCTGCAAGCTGGGCACAGTGAAGATGTGATTCGGGTACCTGTCCGATATCGTCAATGATGTGGGTCATGTTGATATTTCTTAATTCCTTCAGAGACTTGCCGCTGGCAAGTCTGGCCGCAAATTCAATACAGGTCCTGCTCATGGTGCATCCGTCGGTCCAGTAATGCGTCTTCATAACCTTACCATCTGACATCTGCAGGGCGATTTCCATGGTATCGCCGCAGTTTCCGGTCAGCCGGGCAATAGCGTCAGGGTTTTCCATCCTCGGTGAGAGAATGTAGCTCAAGCCGAACCAGGCAATAATGAAGAAGAAGAGAACGAAGAGCAGAGTAATTGCCGAAGCTAGGGTCATAGAGCACCTGTAAAAGAAAATATAATCTGAACATATGTCCAGTATTAGATGCCGCCAAAATACATCTCCTGAAAGACGGTGTCAACTCTCGGCATTTAGGAGCCTGTCTCTCTTTAGACACCATATCAAAAAATATTCAGGGTCTTTGCCCAATCGTTAACATTTTATTGTCTTACTCTTGAAAAACGGCCACTCCGTACACTGGGTTAGATGCTGTGGCTGGCGGCTATCGCTTCAACGAATCAATTACATATGGTTTATCATCGGTAATTTCCTCTATGTCGGGACAAACTGAAGCCCACTCATCGACACGAATACAGCCTTTGCGGCGTTCGATTCGCGACCGTCTTTCTCTGCCGCTTCGACGATCGGGGTTATTCTTTAAAAAATAATCTACCGAATAGACCTGTCTACGATCCTCTCCTGAGCGCCGGTCAAGATAAGGATCTCTTTTTCGTTGTAATTTTTGCTCTCGGTCATCGGGTTTCCTGCTAGCCATCACTGGACCTCCTTAATGAGGTTGTTTCCAAGGAAGTATCTCCTTTACCTCATGAGACAACCTTAATTACTCTTATGAGGAGTTCCAGGGATGATGGTTGAAGCGGAGATACAGGCAAATTCGGTGAAACTCAGAAACATAAGCATATATGGTATTTGGCTGGTGCCTGTTACATACATCAGCCGCTATTTTTTTTTATTTTCGGAGTTATCGGCAAGGAAAAAAATTGCAGCTACAGCCGGGAGAGACCAAGAAATAAAGTATGCAGAAAAACAATGACGACAATAAAACCCGAACGGGAGACTTTGTTACTTAAGCCGGGAAACGTATAGTGCAGGTGGTCATGGGGACAGCCGGAAATGCAATCCCCGCATAAAGAACAGTTGAGCCCGGCCCTGCCCCTGTTGATATCTGCAGTGGTAAGAGCTCCGTAGCGGCAGAAGCGCGAGCATTTGCTGCACTTGCAGCATTGACGATCAATACGGATGCGCCACGGATTTATTTTGCCCAAGAGATTGGCGACCAGTCCCATGGGGCAATAGATTAGGCAGTGGGCCATATGGCCTTGTTTTCGCGACTGTGTAAACATTACGGCTATGCCGCCAAGACCAAAGACGGTGGCAAGTAAAAGAGCGAACCAAACCGGTATCCCGCTCCTGCCCAGCATTATCGCCGTGACGCAAACAATCAGGAAGATCAGCCATCTGACGGTTTTTGTCCATTCGGGAAATTTTGCCGGTCGATACTTGCCCGTGGCGGCCAGATTATCCCAGGCGCCGAAATAACACAAATGACTGCACCAGGCCGGACCGACCAGCACCAGTGTCGCCGCAAAAAGGATAATCATAAAGAAGCCGTCGCCGCGGTATAATGGCCCGGCGGCTATCAGGGCAGGAATGGGGAGATGCAGGCTGCCGGTCATCAAGAACCGCTCGAAACCGAGAAGCCCCAGAAAAAGCTGGAGGAAAAATATCACCGAGAAGGCTGTCCAGATGATACGCCTCCATTTTGCCGAGTTGCAGGGCTGCAGCAATTTCTCCGCAACCCAGGCGGCGTAAAAGCCCAACAGGAAGATGGCAACCCAGCCACCTCCAGGGAAAAAACGGTCCGCCAGGATGATATCGAATGATGTCTTTTGCCTGGCAAGAGCCAGACCCGCCACTGTGAGCAGGAAGGCCAGTGCCTGAGCAGTGCCGGTCAAACCGGTATTGCGCAGAGCCATGCGGCAGTTGGTAAGCAGGGCAACCAGGCAGAGCACAGCAACCGTTCCAAGTATTGCCGCCAGACGCAGCCATGGCAAATCAAGGGTCAGGCGCTGGGTGATCAAAGCATAGGTGATGTCCCCCCATTGCCAGACGCCGAATCCAAGAAGGCCGGCCAATGCCCAGCTCTTCCAGGGAAGTGGAGCCAGAGCCAGCCCGGCAGTCATCAGCCAGAAAAGGCTTCCGCCTATACTGCCGATGCGAAGGGCATATGCGGCAAGAAGGAGCAGGGATGGGAGTGTCAGGGGTGTGGCGATCATAATTTATCGAAATGCCTGCCTCTTGGAAAAATGCTGGGAAACTGTCGACCCGGATTGTCCTTATTATAGAAGTTAATCTCGATTCACTTCCTTGACCTTAGTCAAAAAATACCTGTAATTCCCTCCCAGCAGGCAAAATACCGATGGAAGCCGGAGTGGAATCGCCAGTGAAGACATGGCTTTTACTGGATCGATTGCGGCAACTTCTCCGGCAGTAGGTGAAAGCTGGTAATAGGATTTACAGGGATTCATAGTGCCTGATCATCCGTTCCCGGATCGCTTTATCCGGCAGATGGCCGAAACCGGCTGCCATATTATCCTTCATATGATGAACTTTTGAGGTGGCGGGAATGACACAGGTAACCGCTGGATGGCCAATGATGAATTTCAGGAAAAATTGCCCCCAGGTGCGACAGCCGATTTCACTGCTCCACTCCGGAAGCGTTGCACCCTGTGCTTTACGAAACAGGTGACCTCCCTGAAAGGGCCTGTTGATCAGAGTAGCGATGCCGTTGTCGGCTGCCAGTGGAAACAGCCTTTCTTCAGCCCGGCGATCTTCCATATTGTAGGTAAACTGGACAAAATCAAGATCTTCCGTGGCTAAAATTTGTTCAAGTTCTTCATGGTAGCGGCCATGTGATGTCGTTATCCCGATGTAGCGCAGCCGATCCTGCTTTTTCCACTCCTGCAGCACCGGCAGGTGGGTCTTCCAGTCACGCAGGTTGTGGATTTGCATTAGATCGACATCGACCCCGAGACGATGTTTTGATTGCTGCATCTGCACGATGCCGTTCCGCCTTCCGTCGGTCCAGACCTTGGTGGCGGCGAAAACCTTTTTCTGATTCCCGGTGGTCTTGAGCAAATCTCCAACCACGGATTCGGAGCGGCCGTACATAGGTGAAGAATCGATAATCCTGCCGCCGTTGTCGAAAAACTCCTGTATTACTTCGGACAGTTGCTCTCTGGCGGCCGGGTTCTCACCGACATCGAAAGTTCTCCATGTTCCCATGCCCATTACCGGCAGAAGTTCCCCTGACGACGGGATGGAACGCTGAATAGGTGTACGACCGGCGCCCAACATATTTCGGGGGCTCAAGGTGATGGCGGCCATGAATACTCCTGTTCCCAGAAGGAATGTTCGACGGCTTATCATTGGAAAATAGATGTTCATGAATAATACCTCCTTATTTTCTCTGCGTTCCACCGGTGGCTATCTGTTCCTGACGTCTTCCCAGTCGGTATGAGATCCAGGCCCATACGCCAGCCAGCGGCACGGCCGCCAGGGCAATGCCCGCCGCGGAAAGACCTATTGCCAGCAGCCCCGTATACAGCCAGGCGCTGGCGGCGTCGCCGCCCCGGTAAATCACGGTATCGATGAAGTTTTTAGCCTTGTATTTCTCTTCCTTGTCAAGCACCACGTAAAGCATTTCTCGGCCTGGACGCATGATGGCGTAGTTGCCGGCGCGGCGCAGGACCTGCACGGTGACAACGACCCATAAAGCAGGGATTATGCCCAGCAGCAGAAAGCCGGCAACAAGCACGAGGGGGATCAAAGCCAGGGACCAACCGAGGCCGAATTTTTCAACTATTCGGGCGGTCAGAAAAATCTGGATGACCAGGGTCAGGGCATTGACCGCAAAATCCATGGCGGCAAACAGAGCGGTGCGTCGGGCTGGATCTTCTATATTCTGGATAATATGCGCCTGCTGGAAATAGAGAAAAGTGGCCAGTGTAGTAAACAGCAGCATTAAGATACAGATACCGATCAGGTATGGTGAACGCCAGACCAGCCGCACCCCTGCCAGTATACTGCCTCCCAACGGGCGGGAGGTCTCGGTTATCCGGTCAGGATCATCTGCGGCGCTGGTAGACGATCGCCAGGCGGTCAGCCGTTGAATACAGACGATCGCCCAGATCAGGAAAACCACGGAAATCAACAGCAGGTTATTCGGTCCCAACGGCCCCACCAGCGTAACAGTCAATGCAGGTCCGGCCAAGGCGCCGGCGGTACCGCCCGCGGCTATCACTCCGAACAGCCGTTTGGCCTGGGCATTGGAATAGATGTTCGCCATGAAACTCCAAAAGACGGAAACGATGAAAAGATTAAAAACGCTTGCCCAGATAAAAAAGGCCCGCGCAACATAGACGTGAGCGAAAGCGGATTGAAAGAGAAAGAAAAAGAGAAGCAGGTTTACGATAAAAAACCAATAAACATAGGGCAGAAAACGGCGTGGTGCAAAACTTCGGGTCAACCATCCGAATAGTGGCACCGCCGCCAGCATCACCATAAAGGTGCCACTGAACATCCACTGCAGGTTTTCCACACCGCCGGCGATTCCCATTTCATCACGCATCGGCCGGATGATGTAATAGCTGCAGAGCAGGGCAAAGAAATAGCTGGAAGACCACAGCAGTGGTCGCCACTCTTCGGGTTTGACGGCCATCAATTGATGCCACCACCGATCATCTGCATGTTTTGCTCCGGACCCCGTTGATCCGGCTGCTTCAGGATACGACTTAGGCATGCTTTGTCTCCGTCATTTACCAAATACAATCGCGCAACCCGGCTGCATAACAATAGGAAAATGGTAATTGTTTGGCCGACCTTTGCAAGGGTTTTTGGCGCATTTTCTTGTGGAAATTATCAGCTAGCCTTGATGTAACTTTGTGATTCGGCCTGATTGGCAAAACAGGGGGTATGACGATGACGACTGCAAACGCTGGCTGGAGCGCTGATACGCGAAAAGTGATGAGGCCCGGGTCCGGAGGTAGAATCAGGCTTGCCTCAGCCCTGTTTCTCCTCTGCCGCGCAGTGCATGGAACAGCACCAGGGCGAAAATCGCCCCCAGGGTATCGGCGACGATATCCTTCTGGGCATCCCAGACGTCTCCCTGCGATCCCAGGACCTCGGCACCCGCCTCCGGGTTGCCGAGAATGGCGAATTGCCACTCCATCACCTCATACGTTGCGGCCAGCGACATGATGGCAAAAAGCGCGAACAGATAGGTCACCGGCCGGGAATTGGTGAGTGCCTTTGCCGTCAACCATTCGGCGATGGCAAAAGCATAGAATCCCACGGAAAAGTGGGCGATACGGTCGTAATGGTTTCTTTCGAAGTCAAAAAAGTCGGTGAACCAGTCGAAGGGGACAGCAGCGAAGGTGTAATAACCGCCCACGGTGTGCATGAAGATGAGAAACGACATCAGAAAATAGCTGAGGTTGGAAAATCTCATCCTGCGATAGAGGATCACCAAAACCAGCACAATGAAGCAGATGGGCAGGTTTTCGGCCAGCCACACCTCTCTGCCGCTTGGCGGGGCGATGCCCAGTACGACGAAAACGAAGACATAAGCAGCCAGCAACAGCTGGGGAAAGTATTCTTGTACTTTTGTCATGTGATTGGTTTCTGTTGTTCGGATCAACCGGATTGATAGAATGATTGATTTCTGGTGCAACGACTCCCTGATTTACTCTACTGATGTAGATCTTGCTATATTTATTGTCGATTTTCTTATTCCTGCGTGGGGAGGATTATGTCCAGTCGTAGAATCTCAATGGCATTGGCGGTAGTCAGCTGGGCCAGCACTGCTTTGGACTCGGAGCGGATTTGGGCCAGGGAATCAAGGATCAGAGGGAGATATTCAGGGGAATTGCGTTGGCCATGATGGGCTGCCGGAGGAATATCCGGCGCATCTGTTTCCAAAACAATCTCATCCAGAGGCAGACGCAGAGCGACGGCACGTATTTTTGTGGACCTGTCGTAGGTGATGGTGCCGCCGAAACTTATTTTAAAGCCCAGTTGAAGATATTTTTCGGCCTGTTGCAGACTGCCGCTGAAGGCATGGACAATTCCGCCGCTGTTGAATTTCTTTCGTCGAAGGGTTGCTTGAACCTGGTCGTGAGCCTTGCGAGCATGAAGGAGAATGGGCAGATCGGACTCTTTTGCGATATCCAGCTGTTCTTCAAAATAATACTGCTGCTGTGAATGATCGATATCTCGAATATAATAATCCAGACCTATTTCTCCCAACGCGACAATTGTGCCCGAGGAGGCCAGGCTTCGCAGTTCGTCAAGATGAGGGGGAGAATGTTTCTGCAGGTACATGGGGTGAAGTCCCGGAGCGGCAAAAAGATCAGGAGTCCGGCTGCACAAAGATAACATATGGGGCCACCAGTCTCGGCAGACACCCGGCAATATCTGAGCGACTACGCCATTGTTCCTGCTGCGACACAGCACCTGCTGCCGGTCTTCAGCAAAACAGTGGAGATCCAGATGGCTATGCGTGTCAATGAGTTGCATGTCGTGGATTGCGATATATATGATATAAAAAAAATCATCGAAGTTGCCCAGATGGCTCTGCGATAAGCACCCTTACGGGCATAAACTCCGACTTCGAGAAAGCTGAAAAATATCCTTTTATGCAAGGTTACATCTTTCTTGATCGGATGAAAATGATTAATAAGGGATTTGTGCTCCGGGGAATTATTGTTATTACGTTGCCGATGTCGCTCCACGATTCTCCTGCAACAGCCAAACCCAGATAAATGGATAATCCTCAACAAGGATGGCGTCGCGATAAGCGCAGACTTCGAGAAAGCCCGATATCCCGCGTTGCAGTTTTTTGGCAGGCCTTTGACATACTGCCTGTAGAGTCGGATACCTGGAAAACACTGCTCCTTGTATATCGAACTTTTTGTCTAGCCATCTATGAACTTCGTGGCAACTTTTTACAAGATTATCAAAAGGAAAAAATATGGCACTGCTTCCCGCAATAGAAATTGAGACGAAAGACAATCCTGATGCAACTGTGATCTGGCTGCATGGACTAGGTGCCGACGGACATGATTTTGCGCCCATTGTCCCTGAATTACAGCTACCTGGAAATTTGGCGGTTCGCTTTATCTTTCCACACGCACCATCCATTCCCGTTACCATTAACGGCGGCTTTGTCATGCCCGCCTGGTATGATATTCTGGAAATGGATATTGACCGCAAGGTTGATACCATTCAACTGCAGGTCTCCGCGGATGCCCTGCGCAGGTTCATTGACAATGAGAGAGGGCGCGGTATAGCCAGTAAGAGAATAGTAGTTGCCGGATTTTCTCAGGGAGGGGCCGTGGCCTACCAGGTCGCTCTCACCCATCCTGAACCGCTGGGAGGCTTGCTCGCCATGTCCACCTATTTTGCCACCAGCGATATAATACAGCTTCATCCAGCGAACAGTGAGATTCCCATTGAGATTCATCATGGCCTTCATGATCCGGTAGTGCCGGTACAGCTTGGCAAAAAAGCTGTAAAATGGCTGGATACAAATGGATATTCCGTGACCTACCGGGAATATCGAATGGAGCATTCGGTGTGTGCCGAGCAGATCGCCGATACTTCTTCCTGGTTGCAGGAGCGTTTACTGCCGTGAATATTTTTCCGAGTTACGGAGCAATAATGATTAAGGTGACCAGGCAATGAAAAATTTTTACGAAATTCTAGGCGTCACCACAACGGCAGGTGAGGAAGAAATACGCAGGCGTTACCGTAAGCTTGCCATGGAATTTCATCCCGATCGAAACCCGGGAAATCCGGAGGCAGAGAATAAATTCAAAGAAATCGCCGAGGCTTATGGTGTGCTTACCGATCCGGTGAAACGCCGGGAATATGATGCCTATCTGTCCTCCGGTCGAACGCAGCAACAGTATAACTCCGGTTTCTCCTACAGCCAGGAAGATATCCTACGGGATCTTTTTCGGGATCCCCGCTTTCAGCAGATGTTTCAGGGACTGATGCGAGAGTTTCAGCGCTCCGGTCTGCGGTCAAGTCCTCATTTTTTTAAGAAGTCGTTTTTTGGCGGCAGGGGAGGTATCGTCGGGGGGCTGTTCCTTTTCGGTTCAGTAGCCGGACCTGCCTTGCTCAAGGGCGGCAAAAAGGCATTGCCCAGTGGGAAGTCCGTTCTCAAAACCTTGGGGAACACCGTTGGCAGCTTATTGAACATGCGTCGGGATAGCGCTGATCCATTGCCGCAAAATCTCGATATCGTCTATGAGGCGCCCGTAGGCGAAGAAGAGCTGAAGCAGGGGAAGGTGACCGAGGTAATTTCTTATGGACGGAAAGGCAGGGAGGTGTTGAAGGTAAAAATACCCCCCGGAAGCAAATACGGACAAAAGCTGCGGCTCAAGGGCAGAGGGAAGGAGGGGGGAAATCGGCGGGGAGATCTGTATCTTCATCTCTGCAGAAAAAAATGAGTTTCTTTTTCGAGCACATGCTTACCTGATCAAATCTATACCGCTGTTGTTGGAAAGTTCGGCCAGTTCCCGCAAATGCGCGCGCTGTACAATTGCGACAATTTCCTCAAGCCGCGCTGCAACGGCGCGGGTCGGCAGGTCGGCCTGGACACCGCAGTTATATTCCATCCCCTTCTTTCCCCGGATCTTTGAAATATGACGAATGGTTCCATTGATGCGCAGTTCCATCATATCATTGATGATGATTTCCATGGAACGTTCTTCATCGATGACGAAATCCTTCTGCTGTTCCTTTTTTATAGCAAAGGCAAATCCGGAGACACTCACGTTGAGGAGCCGTGAGGTGATTGTTTTCTGTTTCCGCTTGCCGATAATCATCAGCTTGATGTCCATCTTTTTGGGAACCTTTGCCCGGAATTCCCGGGAGCCTCTGACAATCCGGGCGATAACCGGATAATCGAAGCTGAGAACGGGGAGTTCCTCTACGGTTTCCTGGCCCTGGTAAAAGGTACCGAGTTCGACGGCATAAGCTGAGGTGAAAAAACGTAACAGCACCCGGTTGGCATAGCGGATATTATAATTTCCCATACCCGGCTCCAGGGGCAGCATTATGAGATGTGACATTTTCTTCAGGTAATCGCCGGGATTGTACTTCTCGGCAACGGAATCCTCATCTGCTTCATCGTCTTCAATGGATGATACCGGGGGATGATCGTGGACTTTGCTGAAATAGATCTGGGTAATGCCGTTTATCTCTACTTCTACAAATTTTTCATCCATAAATGCGGTTTGTAGAAAAGGTAGTATTTCCTGGGGCTTATATAGCACATTGCCGGAATCGATTTCTTCCTGCAGGGTATCTATGGAATAAATGGTATCGCCGAAAAAAAGAGCGAGTTTGTCCAGTATGCGTTTACTGAGAGATTGCGTCTTGTCCTGCGCCATGAGTTGTTACCGTAAACAGAAAATACATAATGACTACTTGATGATCTCCTAAAAAGTCATGGAAGCCAGCCATCACTATCTCAGCATATCGTAGCACTTGCAAGTGGATGTTACCAGAGAATATTTACGATGACTCTTTACAATATCATCTCTTGTAGCATCCTCTTTTTACGCATTGTGAACTACGACAGCTATGTCTTGTGTAAACCTGGCCAAGTTAGGAGTTTTTTACGGAATTGTCAAACCTTCCCTTGCCATATCTGTTAAAGTGGTCATATTGCGCCTGCTCTAAGCAGGCAATCTGCAATCAGTGCCGGTTAAACCAGCTAAAAACAAATCAACACTGTGGAAATAGGAGGGGCAATGTCTGACCCTTTAAGGCCACCAAGGATAAATGGTAATGGAAAGCTTAACCACGACACAAGATTTCACCCGTATAGCCGTTGATGATATTCCATTGATTGATGTTCGTGCGCCTGTAGAATTTAAGGCAGGAGCTTTTCCCAACGCAGTCAATCTGCCGATAATGGATGATCAGGATAGACATCTTGTCGGCATCTGTTATAAGCAAAAAGGCAGGGAGGCCGCTTTTGATCTGGCCTACAGGCGGGTCAGCGGCATAAAAAAGGAAGAAAGAATTGAAGCCTGGCTGGAATTCCACAGAAAAAACCCGCAGGCGCTGTTCTACTGTTTCCGTGGAGGAATGCGCTCGAAAACCGCACAGGAGTGGCTCCTGCAGCATTCCGGAGAGGCTGTTGCACGACTGCAGGGAGGGTATAAGGCGCTACGGCGTTTTCTGATTGAGGCCATCGATCCGGAGAATTTTCAAGGAATCCCGGTGATACTGGGGGGGAGGACCGGATCAGGGAAAACCATATTGCTGCGTCAACTACACAATTCCATCGATCTTGAGGCGCTGGCCAACCATCGCGGCTCCGCGTTCGGCGGCTTTCTCACGGGCCAGCCGACTCAGATAGATTTCGAGAACAGTTTGGCTTTTGCTCTGATCAAGCATGGTCACAAAAGATATAGGTATATCGTTCTGGAAGATGAGGGCAGCTATGTCGGCGCACGCTATATCCCCCTCGAGCTGGCCCGATATTTCAAGCGAGACAGCATGGTACTGCTGGAATGTGATCTTGACACCCGCATAGACATCACCTGGCGGGAATATGTGGTCGACGCCCAGCGGCAATTCGGCAGTTTTTATGGCGAGGAGGCTGCTCTTGCCCATTGGCTCGAGCATATGCAGTCGCGCCTGCAGTGTATTCGTAAACGCCTTGGCGGAGAGCGTTTAAAAAGAGTGTTGAATCTCCTTGATGCCGGCCATCGGGAGCAGCTGGTGTCGGGAGATCCACATGGCCACAGGCTGTGGGTCGAGCTGCTGCTAACCGAGTATTACGATCCCATGTATGACTACCAGATTGAAAAGAGCGGACGCAGGATCCTTTTCAGAGGAGATTTTCAGGAAGTGCTGGAATATCTTTCTAATCTTGAGGAAATCGGCGATGGTGTGTCTAAAAAGTAAGGGAGTGGCCATTACGGCGCAGCCAGATCCTCCTTTCTTTCCAGTCGGGCATTATTTTTTCCACTACCGCCCAATATTTCCAGGAGTGATTGGGTTCCCGAAGGTGGCAGAGTTCATGGATCACCACATAATCGATGATTCTTTCGGGTGCCATGATGATTTTCCAGTTAAAATAGATTCTGCCGTCGCCGAAGCAGCAGCCCCAGCGTGATGTATAGTTCTTGATCCCTACAAAGGGCGGCTCAAAGCCGTAACGGCTACCGAAATCGCAGGATTTTTTTCTGAGGATTTCCAGGGCCTGTGCCACAAAGAAATGTACAAGCCGTTCCTGCAGATACTTCCTGCGGTCATCGCCTGTCAGACCGGCCGGTACCGTTGTCTCTATTCTGTTCCCGCTGATATTTACCCGACCTCTACCGTCGGCAACAGTCAATCTGTACTGCTTCCCCATAAAAAGGAAGAATTCCCCATCCAGGTAGAGATGCTCAACCGGTTCAAAATCACAATTGCCCAGTTCACCTAGTTTGGCGACAATCCAACGCCTTTTTCGCTCGGCAATTCTGGCAATTTCATTTTCGGAAAGCGCAGCCGGAACCACAATCTGCACGGTCTTGTCAGGTCGGACGACAATAGAGACGGTCTTCCTCCGGGTTCTTCTTATAATGGTATAATTCAGCGGCTTCATGACAATCTATCTACCCTATTTTTTTCTTGATGACCAATCAAACACAGCCAGGTATGATAAATTTGTCTGTCTTCTTTGTCGAATCGGTGGGTTATAACCATATGCGATTTATCAAACGCCGGGATTCAGAACAGTAAGCGTAGACTTCGGATAGCGTAGACATCCAATTGCTCATTCCCGGAAAGACACTAAAGTAGATGTTGAACGAAAAAGGCCGAACTGCGGTCATGGGGGAAATGGAGAAGTGTGTGCACCTCAACTATGACGGATCTATATGACGAATCAAAAAAACGTACTGGGTACAGCTTTGCAAACCTGTAGTCTCGATCCACTGACAGGATATACCCGGGAGGGCAGCTGCAAGGTTGTCGATGGTGATCTTGGAGTCCATGGTGTTTGCGTGGTGGTTACCGAGGAATTCCTGGAATTTTCCAAAAGTACCGGTAATGATCTTTCCACCCCAATGCCCATGTATGACTTTCCGGGCCTCAAGCCGGGTGACAGGTGGTGCCTCTGCGCACCACGCTGGAAGGAAGCGCTGGAGCATGACATGGCTCCGCCAGTGGATCTGATGGCAACCCATGAGGCTGCCCTTGAGTATGCAACTCTGGAGCAGCTCCTGCAATATTCCGTAGGCAGTGGCCAATGACAGACGAAAATGTCAGGTACCATTTACTCGTCTTTTTTGAAACGGTTACCGGGATTTGCGGCTGATGTCTGCGGAGGCCGATATTCCAACCCTGTCGAAGCGTGAAAGAACGCTGGTCATCTGGGCCGCTCTCCTCGCCCTGTTTCTCGGAGCGCTCGATGCCTTGATCATGTCTGCGGCGATGCCGAGCATTGTGGCGGAGTTGGGAGGATTGTCCCTGTATGCCTGGGTCTATTCAGCGTATTTCCTTTTCCGTGCCGTTTCTCTGCCGGTCTTCGGCAAACTAGCCGACATTTACGACACCAGGAAACTGTTTCTCTTTTCCATCGTCCTTTTTCTGATCTCTTCCGTTGCAGCAGGAATGGCCTATTCGATGCCCTTTCTTATTATCTGTCGGGTCTTTCAGGGGATCGGCGCCGGCGGCAATTTTGCCTTGGTCTATATTGTTCTCTCCGAAGTAGCGCCTCCTGGAAAGCGCGCCAGGACCCTCTCTCTGGGCAGTACGGTCTGGGGGATCTCCAGCGTTATCGGTCCCACTCTTGGCGGTTTTATAGTTTCGTATTTTTCCTGGCGCTGGATCTTTTTTATAAATATTCCCATTGGAATCCTTTCTTTGTTCGGCATTGCCTATTTCCTTCGAGAGAGCGGCGGCAGAGAAAAGCAGAAAGGATCTCTTGACCTGGCCGGTCTCTTTTTCTTTTCCATGTCTGTGCTGGCCCTGCTGGTCATCTTTACCGCCGGCGGCAGAGAGGTCGCCTGGACATCGGTGGAGATGATCGTGCTCATGGGTACGACTGTTCTTCTCGGAGTTTCTTTTTATCGCATCGAAAGAAGGGTCGTCGACCCGATGATAAAGCTGCGTTTCTTCCGCAATCGCAACTTCTCGCTTGGAAACGGTGCCATCTTTTTTGCCAGCGTTACTATTTTCAGCCTCTTTGCCTATGTGCCCATCTACATCCAGGGCAGCCTCGGGCTCAGTCCTATGCAGGTCGGTCTGGCTATGGTTTCCCTGAGTCTGGGGTGGTCTGCCGGTGCTCTTTACTACGGCAGAATGACCCGGGGCGGCAATGAAAAAAACTGGTCGGTGGCAGGAGGTCTGGTGCTGCTTGTCGGCTCTCTTTTTACTCTGCGTTTCGATTTGCAGACCGGCATGGGCGAGTGTTTTCTGGTTTTTCTGCTGGTGGGGATCGGCATGGGGATTGTCTCTTTGTCAACGCTGATTCTAGTGCAGAACAGCGTGACCGCAAAAGATCTTGGTATTGTCACCTCCTTCCATCAGTTTGGCCGGTCCCTGGGGGGAACCATAGGTGTTGGTATCTCCGGCGGATTGGTTACTTCGGCGCTTTTCCGCCATCTGGAAAAAACCGCAGCTCTGCTGCCGCCGGATCTTATGGTGCAGCTTCAGCAGGGCGCCGAAAATATTCTGCGGCTGGAATTCCAGAGCCAGGTGCCTCAGGCAACGATCGAATTACTCCGGGAAGGGGTGCTTTCCGGAGTGTACTCCGTTTTTTTAGTATCTTCTCTCGCTTCCCTGTGCTGTCTTTTCTGTTGTCTGGGACTATCCGGCGGGGCAGCGCAGAAATAAAAAATATTCTTGAACCAGCTGCTGTTGGTAATTCTCCGCTATCATAAGCAAAAAGGTATCTTTTGCGGAAGCGGCAGGGGGAGATCGACAGTAAATTGACTGGACTTCTTCGAGTGTAAATATACTGTGATATAATACAGGTTCAAGGTGATGGGTGGTCCGGAATCACGGTCATTTCATCTACAGCCGATACACTTGTTAGAGACAATTGCAGGAGTGTACGACTGTTAAACGAAAGCTGCAGCAGTCGTGAATGGTTAACAAATCAGGGGGGATTGTTATGCAGAAAGAAACCGGAAATGTCGAACAGCGGATGATGGTTCTTGAGGAAAAACTGGAGTATCAGGAATATACTATAGAAAAGCTCAACGATGTAGTTTTCGCCCAACAGAAGCAGCTGGATAAAATGGAGGTTTATCTACACCGGCTGCGCGACATGTTGCAGGTGAGCTATGAAGGTGTTGAGCAGCGGATGAAACGGGAGGTCCCGCCTCATTATTAGTGCCTTACGACTGAAAAACGCCAAATCAACAAGTAACAAAAAAACAAAATTAAAATTCGTGAATTAGCCCCTATATCCAAGGCACTTATCCAGCTCTGCTGGGTTAGTGCCTGAGGACTCCCAACTCAACTCGGTATTCCTTTGAAAATCAACAAGTAACAAAAAAACAAAATTAAAATTCGTGAATTAGCCCCTATATCCAAGGCACTTATCCAGCTCCGCTGGGTTAGTGCCTGAAGACTCCCAATTCAACTCGGTATTCCTTTGAAAATCAACAAGTAACAAAAAAACAAAATTAAAATTCGTGAATTAGCCCCTATATCCAAGGCACTTATCCAGCTCCGCTGGGTTAGTGCCTGAAGACTCCCAACTCAACTCGGTATTCCTTTGAAAATCAACAAGTAACAAAAAAACAAAATTAAAATTCGTGAAATAGCTCTTATATCCAAGGCACTTATCCAGCTCCGCTGGGTTAGTGCTTTAGGACTCCCAACTCAGCTCAGTTTTCCTTTGAGAATAAATAAGTAACTAAAATTTTATTAAAATCCGTGAATAAACTCAATATCGAAGCCACTTATACCCCTCAAGGGGGTACCATAAAGACTCCAACTCCGCTGGGTTAGTGCATCAAGCCTCGCAACCCAGCTCAGCATTTCTTTGAGAATAAACAAATAACCAAAATGGGCTAGTGCTTGAAAACCAAATCACCAAGCCGCTTATGCCCCCTCAAGGAGGTACTGTAAAGAGTCCAGCTCAGCGAATTGATACTTGGTTAAAACAGTTGCCATTCTGGAATTAAATCTCGGAATGGCAACAAAAAAAATGTCATCATAAACAAGATTATTTCCGGTTTTATCACAACTCCAGCACAATACGAATTGCATGGTGGAAGCCGTCATCATCATGTGAACAGGTTGCCGGGAAATTTTCAAGCATCTCCTGCGGCGCCTCGGCAACGACAAAGCTGTGTTCTGTAAATTGCAGCAGGCTCAAGTCATTGTAGTCATTTCCTATTCCTACAGAAAAACGTCGATCGAGCTTGAGCCGGCTGCAGAGCCAGGCTGCAGCAGCACCTTTACCGACATGGCTGGGCAATATTTCCATCCAGATCGACTTGCCGTCCAGAGGAGAAGTCGTCCTGGTTATCTGATAGTCTCCAAGTCCCACTTTCACCAGGTTGAACTGTACCGGATCCTCCGAAAAGATGGCGATGATCTGCGCCGAGCTTTCGGGCAGCGATTCCAGAGAGGTGAACTCCTGAGCATACACTCGGTAGAGGTCGATCCTGCGCTTGAAATCACTGTTTGAAAGGACGTCGCCCCAATAAAAGAAACGGTGATTATCGGGAACGGTGTGATGTACCATGAAATCCGCCTGCTGCTCCTGCAGATAACTGGAAATCTTGCGAATGTCGTGTTTTCCTATATTTGCCGAGTATATCAGTTCTTTCGTGTTAAGATCGACAATACCTGCACCGGTGGAGAAGATCAGATAATCTGCAGGCACCTGGTCAGGGAACAGACATCTGAAGGAATAGAGTGATCTGCCGGTAGCTATCACTCGCACCACTTTGTGTCTGCCAAGCTCCTCCAATCGGGCATAATTGACTCGGCTGATTTTTTTATCCCTGTTGAGGAGGGTGCCGTCAAGGTCGGTGAAGATTATTTGAATTTTCTCTTTCATCTTTTAATACCTTACTCCTGAAAAATCGGTTTACCGGCTCCCCGGGGTTAGTATCTTACAGATTTTTTTTCTTATTTTCTTTACAAGAAAATAATCTGTCCCCCTCAAGGGGGTACTGTAAGGAGTCCAGCTCAACTTGGGATAAATAGTACAGGTCCGGCAAAATGGCGCAATAATTTAGTTCACTGAATGAAGAGAGGTTTTTTCCTGCTTACGGAAGTGCTGACAGGAGTTCAGATACCGGAGGATTTTCTCCTGCTGCCGTGCTGCGGAATAAGTATGGAACGGACTCTTCAGGTGTGACTATAACAGCTCCGTTCAACTGAAGAAAGTTCCCGGGAGATTCCGGGGTAAAGCCGCTACGCAGGGCCGAATATGCTGTCGTAAGTGGTTCGAGGGACATAATCCCTTCAACTTCGCCGGTCAAACCAAGCAGCTTAAAAGATTGTCTGAAAGGATCTGTAAATAACCGGCCGCTGAATCCGATAATTTGGCTGAATTCCTTTAATTGGGCGATGGATCCCGTTCCGACAACAGCCACTTCTGCATTTTTTTCGATAAAGGAGCTGTGTTGTTTTCTAAGTTCAGCAATCTGCTGACGGCAGATAATTCAGTTGAAATGACGAATAAATACGATCACAGCTACTTTTTCCGACCACAGCCTGAAGAGCTGAATGGGTGATGAATCTTCATTATACACGCTGACCTCGCCGAGCTGATGAACAGGAAATTTTTCTTCTGTCATTTAGACCTCCGCTGGCAACACAATGGCGTTTAAATCGACTGATCTTCGGTTATTGATTGCGGCAGGCGGGTGAACTTTTAGTGTGCCATCTAAGAGCTTCACGTCGAATTAATAGTAAATTGGAGTTGAAACTTCTCCGATACTGTTTAAAAGATAATCACAAAAAGTTGATGGTGTCGCGATAAGTGCAGACTAGTGGAAAGTCAGACTCCCGGTCCCGTAAATCGTGCTTTTACAAGCCCATTAGAGTTTTTGTGCATAATTTCCTTGACCCCGACTTTGGGAGAAATGATATTAGCTGGATGGATGACAGAGGAGCAAAATTATTGCATCTCGGCTGACTTTTTACGAGATCTCATATGCTATTTCCCTATTTGCAGTATATCGAAGAGTGCAACAGCTTCGTGATCGGAGAAACCGAATATTATTTATATCCGGGAATGGAGTTCGGCAGTAGAGAGAAGTGGTGGCCGGATTCCGGCCTTCGCCCTACCCGGCATGAAGGGATCGACCTCTGTTATTATAAGGACGAAACGGGAAAGGAGTGCGCCTTCTCTCCAAAAACATTGGTTCCTGTCATGGCATCAGGCAGAATTGTGGCCATATGCAGGGATTTTCTCGGCTACTCATTGTTTTTGGATCATGAATATGAACAGAGATTGCGTTTTTGTTCGATTTACGCACATATTATACCCTTTGACCTCCTTGCCGTGGGGGAAAGGCTGAGTGCGGGGCAAACAATAGGAACCGTAGCCGATACCACGGGCAGGAAAAACCGGATGCCCGCCCACCTGCATCTTTCCCTGATGCGGGTTGACAAACACATTGCTCCTGAGAACTTTGACTGGAACTTGATGCATGGTTCGCAGGTTGAACTGCTGGACCCTCTAAAGATGGTTGCTTCAGAAAGGATACATTTCCCCAGCCGAAGAAAGTTTCGTTCGTAATCTTCTGCCATTGTTCCGGCAAAACCGAAGACTTGAACATATTCTTTTTTTTTCCCTTTTGTGAATAGCATGGCAGGTCTATGGCGGCCCCGCAGGTGTTGCTTGAAATTTGAAACTCCCTATTGTATAAAAATGAACTTTACCATATACAGCCGGCCCGGACATCTTGCAGGAGCTGAAGAGATCTTTCGGCTGCTTAATGAGAATTCCGGATGATTTGGTACCCGGAAGATGAATATTATGCTGTTTTTCTGGATTGAATAAACAGGAAAGCGGGTTGAATATAGAATGACGATAAAATCCGTTAAAAGGAGAGAAACCAATGAAACTTCAGTGGAAAGATGCCTATAGCGTAGGCAACGAAAAACTGGATGAACAGCATAAACATTGGATTAATCTATATAATCAGCTTGATGACGTTATGACCGGCAACAGTCGGGGAGAACTGGGGGCGACACGATCCGGTATTTTGCAGAAAATCTCCGATTATGTTGATTATCACTTTCAGTTCGAAGAAGAATTTATGCGCCAGATCGGCTACCCTGACCTCGAAAAGCACTGGGAAATCCACAAAAACTTCCGCAATGAGGTTTACCGTATCTGCCGCGAACATATTGAGGGAACCATCATTCTCAACAGTGAAATAATGGACATGATAAGGCATTGGCTGATTGAGCATATTGTCAAGCAGGATACCAGGATAATGGAATTCCTCCTGACGCGGTCCGGAAAGACCATTCCGGCGGAAATAGAATCCCTATAGTGTGCACTCTCTTCGAGAGATACCTTCGCGAACAACCTAAACCGCTCGAAAATAATTCCATTTCAGGAAGCAGCATAGGGCGGTTCCCGATACAATGAACAGAGCTTTCTTTTCTTCTTTACGCTGCAGATATGTGGTCTTCGTTCTCCGGGACTCATGCAATTCCTCTTTTTTCTTCCCTTTTTTTGTTGTATGACATACAAAATATGATTAATCCTATTTGCGGATAATCCAAACTGATGGTGTCGCGACAAGCACCCGTACGGGCATAAACTCTGACTTCGAGAAAGCCCGATCTCCCCACAGTGCAAGTTTATTGATCGAAAAGCACTGGGCTCAGGAGGAGAGCCTCGTGGTGTATCAGGAGGTTATTCAAAAGGAAAAAAGCAATTTTGCCATCTTTAAAGGAGTCTTCATGTTACTCGAACTTCTACAAGGCAGAAGATCTGTCAGGCAGTTTCAGGCCAAAGCTGTTGAACAGGAGAAGGTGGATTATCTTGTTGAAGCCGTGCTTCGTTCACCGTCATCGAGAAGCTTAAATCCTTGGGAATTTGTCGTTGTTGATGATGAAAAGACATTGCAGGCGCTGGCCCGAGCGAAGACGCATGGGGCAGCCTTTGTCAAAAATGCTCCTTTGGCAATCGTGGTCTGTGCAGACCCCGAAAAATGTGATGTCTGGGTAGAAGATTGTTCCATTGCTTCAATCATTCTTCATCTCGCCGCAACGGAATTGGGCCTGGGCAGCTGCTGGGTGCAGATACGTTTGCGGCAGCATGAGAACGGTCTGCCCGCCTCTGCATTTGTCGCCGACCTTCTAGGTCTGCGCCAGGGGATGGAAGTGGAGGCAGTTGTGGCCTTCGGCTACCCAGCGGAAGAAAAGACAGGCCATGGACGGGATACGCTCCTGTGGGAGCGGATAAGCTATAATCGTTACGGTGATAAAAGATAAGGTCCCCGCAAATTGATAGTGTATCTGAGGACCGAAGAAAGATAATTCCAGAATGATATATGGGGCCATATAAAAAAATAGAACGAACAATTGAAGGGCTGATCAATCCAGCCGGGGTGATTTCAAAAATACTGCAGACCAATGCTTTTCAGTATTTTTTCACCAAAATATCGCAGAGTGGCTTCCTTCTCTTTGCGGCAGCTGTGATGGCCTTCATCTGGTCGAATGTCGATCCGCAGGGATATGGAAGTTTCTGGCACCAGGAACTTGTTATCGGAGTGCCGGGCTTTGCCCTTAAACACACTTTGGGGCATTGGGTCAATGAAGCCCTCATGGCCATCTTTTTCTTCACAGTCGGTCTGGAGATCAAACGGGAGATGCTGGTGGGCGGTCTCTCCGATCCCAAACGTGCCGTCCTGCCGATAGCCGCCGCCTTAGGCGGGATGATCTTTCCGGCGCTAATCTATGTTCTCTTTAACATAGGCGGGGATAGTCTCAAAGGCTGGGGGATTCCGATGGCGACTGACATCGCCTTTTCTCTGGCGGTGCTGAGTACCCTCGGAAAAAGAATACCTTTCGGACTCCGTCTTTTCCTTACGGCTTTTGCGATTGCCGATGATTTAGGCGCCATTCTTGTTATTGCCCTTTTTTATACACCGTCGATAGATGTGACTTATCTCTTTATCGCCATCGGTATAACCGGCTGCCTCTATCTCCTCAACCGTTTCTGGGTATTACAGATTCTTCCTTATTTTATTCTGGGCCTGTTGCTCTGGTTTGCCGTGGCGCACGCCGGACTGCACGCCACAATAGCCGGGGTGGTCGCGGCCATGTTCATTCCGGCTGTCGGGAAATATGATACTGATATATTTCTTGAGATGGTGCAGGACAGACTGCCTGAAATTCGCTGCAAAGATGGAGATTGCGGTACATCCATCATGGTTAATCAGAGGCATCTCAATGCTGTTCTGGAGATAGAGCATGCCTGCAAACGCGTGGCTACACCGCTGCAGCGGCTGGAGCACAGTCTTTCCTCATGGGTTGGCTTTTTGATTCTTCCACTGTTTGCCCTTGCCAACGCCGGGGTGGTGTTACAGGCAATTGAACTTCCCTCGGCACTGTTTCACCCGGTGACGCTGGGAGTGGCTCTTGGGCTTGCCATCGGTAAGCCTATCGGCATATTCTCGTTTACCTATGTCGCTACCAAGCTGCTGAAGGCCGATCTCATCCAGGGGGTGACCTGGAGGCATATTCTCGGAGCAAGCTGTCTGGGCGGAATCGGCTTTACCATGTCACTCTTTATCTCGGGACTGTCATTTACCACACCCGCATATCTTGAATATGCCAAGATGGGAATCATTTCAGGCTCCGTTGTCTGCGGGCTTATGGGATATCTGGTGCTACGCAGATCTTGATGGGCTTGTAAGAAGCTCGATCCACCTCGTTGTTGATCTGGCTACGGTCATTAGCCGCACCACATGTACTGCAAAGTTGCCGTTTCAGGCATCACGCCTGGGTTATCGAGCTCTGGGAGTCTGCGTCCATCGCAGAGTCCATCTCGACACCGATCACATTTTACGACTCCATCAGATCGTAACGAAAGGATAAAATGACCGACCGATTGTATGCAATAAAGATATTTTCCAAGGCCGCTGCGGGGAAATTACTGTCATCCTGCCGGGATCTGCTGCCGATTGTGCTGGTCATCGGTTTTTTTCAGCTGGTAGTAATACGGCAGCCCTTGCCGAATTTTGCCGAGGTCGTCGTCGGCAGCATTCTGGTGGTTATCGGCTTGAGCATGTTCGTCCAGGGACTGGAGATGGCCCTTTTTCCAATCGGTGAGACGCTGGCCCAGGCTCTGGCGAGAAAGGGAAGTCTGGTGTGGCTCCTGCTCTTTTCCTTTCTGCTCGGGTTCTCCACGACCATTGCAGAACCCGCACTTATTGCCGTTGCCAGAGAATCCGGTGAAATTGCAGCTAAAAGTGACCTGATTGAAGCTACAGCCTCTGCCATTAGTTCATATGCAATGGGCTTGCGTATCAGCGTGGCCTGCTCTGTAGGTGTGGCTATCCTGGTCGGTACGTTGCGGATCATTCGGGGCTGGCCTATTCATTACCTGATAATCGGCGGCTACGTGATGGTCATGGTTATGACCGTTTTTGCCCCTCCTGAAATAATAGGGATAGCCTATGACGCCGGAGGCGTCACCACCTCGACCGTTACCGTTCCCCTGGTGGCGGCGCTTGGCGTCGGGCTGGCTTCAATCATCAAAGGCCGAGATCCTCTGGTGGATGGATTTGGTTTGATAGCCTTCGCTTCCCTGCTGCCCATGGTCTTTGTGATGGGATATGGTATAATAATCTTTGGGTGATGGGTATGAAGACATTTCTTCTCGATTTTTTCTTTACTCTTCTACTGACTCTCCGGGATGTTCTGCCTATTCTGGCACTTATTGTCGGATTTCAAATCTTTGTACTGCGCCAGTCCATTCCCAGGTTCATTAGTGTGGCCGTCGGTGTAGTTTATGTCATTGTCGGTCTTGCTCTCTTCCTGGTCGGACTGGAGATGGCACTTTTCCCGTTGGGACAGAGCATGGCAGCACAGCTTAGCGATCCTGAATTCCTCACCGGGATAAAGGATGCCGCACCTGTTTCCACGTGGCAGTCGTATGGCTGGATTTATTGCTTCGCTGCCTTGATTGGGTTTGCAACCACAATCGCCGAGCCTTCTCTCATGGCTGTGGCCTTTAAAGCACATGAGGTATCCGCCGGCACCATAAATAAGCTCGGACTGCGCCTTGCCGTGGCCATTGGCGTGGCCGTAGGTATCGCTCTCGGCGCTTTTCGTATTGTTCATGGCTCCCCCTTGTTTATCTATATACTGGTCGGCTATGTCATTGTGATGATACAAACGATTTTTGCACCAAAACAAATTATAGCACTGGCCTATGATTCAGGCGGAGTTACAACTTCCACGGTCACCGTCCCTATTGTCGCTGCTTTGGGGCTGGGCCTGTCTGAGGCTGTTCCGGGGAGGGATCCTGCCCTGGATGGTTTCGGTCTGATAGCCTTTGCCAGTCTTTTTCCTATAATTTCAGTTATAGGGTACGCCCAGTATGCTGCCTGGAGTAGTCGGCGGCGCAGTAATACCAGATCCATGGAGGATTGATTATGCGGTTCAAAGTGATTTTAGCAAGCGTGAAAACCGATATAGTGGACACGGTGGTGGACGCCGGGAAAAAAGCGGGTGCAACGGGTGCCACCATCATCCCTGCACGCGGTACGGGGATTCGGGAAGCAAAAACATTTTTCGGTCTCTCGCTCGAGGCTCAGACTGATATCATCATGTTTTTGATAGAAGAACATCTGGTCGATACCATCCTCGATGCGGTAGGTACTGCGGGAAGATTTGATAAGCCGGGCACCGGCATAGCCTTTGTACTGCCGGTGGAGCGAGTCATCGGACTGGAAAGCCAGATTGAGAAGTTCAAAAAAGAGGTCAGGGATCAATACTTATAAAGCTTGATTCAGCTAAGCTGGTTTGAACCTTATGGCTGATTATTTCTTGCCAAAAAACAGAAAAACAATTTGTGAGGCAATCATCCAGTTGAGCTGCCGACTTTAAAAGTGCCTGTGGTTTTCTATACTTTCCTGATTACCCTAATCCTCAGCTCAAGGTTGGGACTGGGCCAGGAGATGCTAAGTTTCAGGAGTAATCAGATTGTTTTTTAACAGACCGAAAGGAAAAGAAATTGAGACTGTAAAAATGCTATCGTGAAGAGTCCTTGAAGTGGCTAAGTCCATCTGCGATGCCAATTAAGGTTTTGACGGGACCGACCGGAGAGCATGATGCTCCCCGGTCAAAATCTCAAAATGGTGTTAAAAAAACACTTCGAAGGTTACATAGACCTGATCGGCACTCTCAACCGAATCCATCCCCATGCCCTGCAGCATCATGGCAGTACCCGGATCATCCACATCCATCGGCGCAAAATTCCAGTCACCTGAACCCGTATAGTCATAGGCATAATGCTGATAACCCAGACGGACAAATGTTCTGGCATATTTCGAAAAGGCTTCGCCGGTAGGCAGATCATAGATGGCATAGACTTCATAGACAGAGCCGCGTGTGGACAGCTTGCCCTGGTAGATGTCATCATGTCCCGGAGTCATGCCGATCCAGTACTCGGATCCATAGTTATATTCGAGGCCGAGTTTAAGACCCGCATCATCAAGGTCATAACGTACTCCGGCATAGAAGCTGTAACCGTTTTCGTTATCGGTATTACGCGTGGTACCATTAAAGAGGCCATTGTCATCCGGTCGTGTCTGCGACCAGCCCAAGGCCAGGAAATAGTTGAGTGAAGCAACCTTATCCTGATAAACTGCGCTGGTATGCCAAAGATTCCCTGCAGTTTCGCGATCTCCAAAGAGAGGGTTGCTGGCGAAAGCAGCATTAATGAGCGGCTCCTTGAACCGAGGATAGTTGAAGAGATTAAAAGCCATGAATGACTGCATGGCCAAAAGTCGGTCACCTTTGTCAAGAACATCCCAGGCAAAGCCTGCAAAATCAGTATCATTCAGCAGGTTGGTCTCATTCTGCAGCCCATTCTCAAAACCACGACCATAACAGAAGCGGACCTTGCCTTTGCCCAAAGCTTCTATGCCCCAATCATAGCGATATCCAATGGTCAGCCCGTCAAAGGGCCAATCCATGAAATTTACCGGTGTTGCCATCCTCTTGTCCAAGCCTAATCGGAGTTCTGCCGGAGGTCCGTCTGTGGTTGGTCTTCTGCCGATGGAAAACCATACGGGCATACCGCCAATGTTATCCCAGGTACCCATCGCTCTATCAACGTAAAGAGCGCTATCTGCCGGAGTACGTGTAATATTGCCGTCAAAAACCGGATACATGGCCCCTGAATCATCGTTAAAGCCTGATTGAGAGCCCCAGGCTTTGAACATGGCCAGTCTGGTGCTGACACTCACATCTTCGGTTACCTGGGTGAGCATGCCGATTCTCAGCCTGTTGGTCCACAGGGTATCGTTTTCAAGTTCGCTTCCAAGGACTGTCTCTGCATCGTAATAGTCAAGTCTGGTACGAAAATCGCCGGTGAACTTGATCCTGGCCGCCAGATCCCAGTCCTCGGCCTTGTAGTCATGATCAATCACAACCTTTTCAATGTAGTCGACCTGTTCCTTAGTTTTCTCATCTGCCTGGGCCTTTTCTGCCAGTGCTGACTGCAACTCGGTAAGCTGACTGCTCAAGGCATTAATCTTGGCCTCCAGTTCCGAGATTGTCGGGTTGGCGACTGCCGCAACCGGCAGGCTCAAAAATCCCACTAATGCCAAAGTGGATAGCTTCTTTACCATAACTTCCTCCTTTTCCTGTTTCATAATACAGCCGAATATATGGCTGCTGTTAAATATAAAATTAATAAGCTTAACGATTAAACACTTTGGCGTAGTTGTAGCCTCAAAATTTGCTGATGAGTCCATAATCGATGCTTCAGGGAAGCAGCTGTAATAATCTACCGCAAATCCTGGATACGGAGAGGATGGCTCGGCAGGCAAATCCGCAGAGAAAAAAATAACTTGAGCTACAGCTATTTTTGTAGGTACAAGCTGGACTCAGTAAAATGGGTAATGTAATTTTCATGAATTATTTCGGAAATTTTTTCCAGTTTTTACAAACACTTAACAAAAAAATGGCAGGCCTCGCATCATGCGGGATCCTGCCAGATTATCAGTTGCCAAGATATGCACAACAGCCTTTATATCTCTAGTTTCTAATGGCTTCTTCAATTTCCCCGACAGCCGCAGGCAGTTCTTTCCCGCCACCAAGATCAAGTTTGCGCTCAGCCATGATATAGAGTAGCACGCAGAGACAAATTGCCGCGATAACAATGGTGACTTCCGCCAGTGAAGGAACATAGTGGAGCAGCGTTGAAACGTTCTCAGCCCTGTCTACCCGCAGGGGTACAAGCTGGCCCGCAACCACAAGATCATAGCGCATGAAAAATATACCAACAGTGGAGAGCAGTCCTGCAAACATCACCCCAAAAGTTGTTCTGGTCTTTGGATTCAGTAAAATGGCAAAAGGAATGGCCAGTCCGATAAGAACCTCAAAAAACCAGAAATTAACGGCAAGGGGGCCGGTTAAGAGAGCCATGGTAGCCTCATACTTTCCCGGTGGTTTGCCATATAGGCCGGGTATTGTCTTCCAGATCACGAAAAAAATCAGAATGCCAAGCAAAAGCGCCTGCAACTTTCCCAGCGACTGCATAAAACGCTGCTCGTTCAACGGTACTGCCCTGCCGCGGAAGGAATTGTTAAAATAAACAATCATAGCCAACAATGCTCCGCCCGACACCATGGCCGAGAGGATAAAATAAATCGGCAGGAATGAGCCGTGCCAGAACGGTCTGGCTTCAAGCAAACCGAACACCGCGCCGAGATTTGAATGTGCTGTCACCGCAGCAATAAAGCCTAGAAGCCCCACTACGGAAGCCAAGGCATGTCGATGTTTCATCAGTGCATAAAACTCAATACAGAGCAGCACCAGATAAATACCGTAAAGGGTACCCATCCACCAGATTGGCGAGCTCAGATTGGGACTGAGCACCACCCAGACAACCATGCGGAACGGATGATTCAATTCCATGGCGATTGTGCCAAAACCAATAAGCAGTGTGAGAATTGCCAGGATAATCGCTCTCTTGCCGATAATTTCAAATTGCTTTATTCCGAAAACGTGTCCCAGGCTGGAAACCAGACACAACCCCGTGCTGGAAACTACAAAAAAGACGTATGTTGAAATAAGTATCCCCCAGGGCACCTCTCTGGTCAGGTTGTAGGCATGAAGATGCCCCACGCTGAGCACGTAAATGACAGCGACAGCCCCGGCAGCGACACCAGCACCGAGCAGGGCAAACCAACCAACATTTGCAGCCCGGCTGCCGGCAAATCCGGAGGTGTGCTCTTTAACAGTTTTTTCTATCGTTGCATTCATCGCATCAACCTCAAATTATATAGAAAAGGAAAGGATCAGTGCCCATCTCCGGCTTCTCAACCTTGTAGGCATGTTTTACCAGCAGCCGCGATACTTCACTGTTCCGGTCGTTGAGATCTCCGAAAACCCGTACTTTGGTGGGACAGGTTTCCACACAAGCTGGCTGCCTGCCCCTGTAGATCCGCTGCACGCAAAAGGTGCACTTATCGACAGCACCTGTGACTTCGTTATAGTACCTGGCATTATAAGGGCAGGCGGTAATGCAGTATTTACAGCCGATGCATTTATGATCGTCGACAAGAACGATGCCGTCCCGGTTGACTCTGGTGGCTCCGGTCGGGCAGACATGATCGCAGGGGGTGTTTGCACACTGCATGCACTGACCCGGTTGAAAAGACTGGCCAAGATCTGGAAATTTACCCCGCAGCGGCCCTTCTGCTACCCAGTTACGGTAGTTGTCCTGCCCCATTGGAACCTTGTTTTCAATTTTGCAGGCAACGGTACAAGCCTTGCAATCTATACACTTGCTGCTATCAAGCACCATCGCAAAACGTTTGGTTTTCATCTAAATATCTCCCTTTGCAGCCTATGCCGGATGTATCTCAACAAAGGTCTGGTGCATGGCAATGTTTCCAGAAATTGGCTCGACGTTATCTTCTATGAGTGCAGCATCACTGCCGCTCTTACCTTGCAGGAGTCTCTGTCCTGAGGTGATTACGCCAAAACCATGTGACATAAACACGCAGTCCGGGCGTATTTTTTCGGTGACAAAAAGTTTGAGCTGCTCTGAGGCCAGGCTGCTTGTCACCTTGACAACCTGACCATTTCGCAGCCCCCGTTTGCGCGCTTCTCCGGCGTTGAGCCAGAGACTGTTCTCGGGCATCAAATCATGCAGGTAGGCATTGTTGGCTGTGGTACCGTGGGTCAAATAGGCGTTCCGACCTAAAATCAGGCGGTATCTGCCTTCGGGGATATCTGCAGGGCGTGAATATACCGGTAGAGGATCGAGGCCTTTTTGGGCATATTTTTCAGAATAGATTTCAATTTTTCCGCTTTTGGTTTTCAGGCGCTTACCGTATGTATCGCCATAGGTTGGTGTCGTCTTCTCATAGAAGACACCTTTTTCTTTCAGGGCCTTGGTGATATCAGGTCTATTTCTCAACTGATGATGACGATACTCCTCCATGGTGAAATCAAATGAGGCATAGATTTCATCATCGAGCCGTTTGGAAAGCTGCTGTATTATCCAGAGATTCGGTTTAGACTCATACATTGGTTTTATACACGGTTCCCGGGTAGTTACCACCGGCAGGATGCCGCCGAGAGACTCTATCGGATCAAGCCGCTCAAGGTAGGTGGCTTCCGGCAGGATAACGTCTGAATAGTAAGCCGTATCATTCATGGTGATATCGATGGTGCAGATGAATTCCATCTGCTCCATCATTTCCAGGGTCTTCTGCCGGTTGGCCACAGAGACCAGCGGGTTCTGCTTGTATATCATCATCCCTTTGACGGGATACGGTTTTCCTTCAATAACGCGATCACGAAAGTACTTCCATGAACCGTCTTTTTCCGAGAGGTACGAGGCACTGCCGCTGTCGAGGCGAGGAGGGACACCATCGTACCAGGGAGCCAGATAGTCATGCCTTTCCAGAACGATGCTGCTATTGGGCACCATTCCGCCTGGCTGATCCCAGTTGCCGATGACACCATTGAGTATCGCCATGGCTCTGCGCATCTGAGTGTCATTATCAAAGAAGGAACTGCGTCGTCCCTGGTAATACACCGCCCGTGGTGCCGCCGCCGCAAATTCTCTGGCAATGCGGCGTATATCAGCGGCCGGGATATCGCATTCGGCTTCTGCCCACTCTGGAGTATATTGTTCGATGTGAGTCTTCAGTTCATCAAAACCAATGGTCATGTCGGCAACGAACTGTTTGGCGTATAAACCTTCTGTGACAATGACATTGGTCATGGCTAGAATAAAGGCCATATCGCTGCCTGCTCTGATTGGAAACCACTCTGTGGCCTTGGCAGCCGTCTTGGTGAAACGCGGATCAAGGTACACCACCTTTCTTTTTCCACCTTCACCTGTCAGCATATCTATGGAGTCGGGGGTGATGAGCGCTTCACTGCGATTTGCTCCCGACATGATAAGATAGTCGGCGTTCAGCACATCCGGGGTCGGATTGGTTCCGTAGGTTGCCCCGAACCCCTGGATGTTGGAAGCGAGGCAGAGCGATGGGTGCCGAAGTGTATTGGGTGAGCCGTAGCATTCGGCAAAAGTGGTAAAGAAATGCTCCTGATAGCCCTCTGTTGACACAAAAACCGTGCCGGCCCTGGTGTATTTCTCTGCAAGGTCCTGTAGATTTTTTGCCACCAGGTCAAGGGCTTCCTCCCAGCTGGCCTGACGGAACTTGCCGTCGCCGCGCTCACCGGTTCTGATCATTGGATATTTTATGCGATCAGGACTGTACACCGTATCAAGCCCGGCATTGCCTCTGGCACACAGCATCCCCCTGCTTTTCAGGAAGTGAGGATTTGGGTCAAGTTTTTCAATGACGCCATTGCGCACCCTGGCAATCACTCCGCACTTATTGACACACATGCCGCAACTGGTAAAAACATCGCGATTGGCGAGATCATCGAGCTCGAACACATGTTTTGATGCGGCCAATGCCCTATAACGGCTTCCCATCATGGCAACGGAACCGGCGCCTATGGCACAGCTCGAAGCGAGAAGGAAGTTTCTTCTGCTTAATTTTTTGGAAAATGCGATAGTCAAAACATTCACTCCGAATAGTATTGATGGCGTCGCGATAAGCACCCGTACGGGCATAAACTCCGACTTCGAGAAAGCCCGATCTTATATATCGAACTTTTTATCCAGCCATCTAAAAGCTTCGTGGCAACTTTTCACGAGATTATTACTATTGATAAATATTCTAAATATTTGGGATTAATCCAAACTGTAGGTCGTCAAATCCCGGTTTCGCAGGGCTGGCCTTCACCAGCACCTCGTAGTTCTACAGCGGGACTCCCTTTAACTACAGGTCTCAGGCTGATCTGAGTCTAAAGCGTGATCGTACATATAGTGCTGGATATCATGGAGATCATTCTCGGAATACTTCATGCATCTTTCCTGGGCTTGACCGGCATGATCGCTCTCGAAAAAACTGTTCCACTGCTGCTGGGTTTTCGTGCTCGGTGAGAGCTTGCCGCCTTCCTCACCTTCGATGTGACAGGTTTGGCAGTTTTTCTTCCAGAGGTACTTACCCTTACGTGGATCTGCATCGTCACCGGCAACCGCCATCGTTGAAAACAGACCAATGAAAAAGAATACACTTGCGATTTTGGCAATTTCTTTGGTTTTCATGACATTCTCCTAAAAAAAATTGTTCATGTTTCGTCGAATAAGAAACTTGTGTAGTATTTAGCTTATTTCTAAATTACCATATATGCGATATAGCCCCCTAGTACAAGTATTTTCTTAAATTGTTATTAAATTTATTTCGCAATAACGCTTGAAAAATTGCATATTATAGCTAGTATTACAGCACCTTATCCAATTTAAAATCTAGAATATTTTTTCTATGTTCAGAATTGAACATGATGGGTCATGGAAGTTAATTGTTTGACGTGCCTGAGAAGGCTCAAAAATCAATGGAAAAAACGTTGAAACCAAGATAGGTTGTTAATGTTGATCTTATCAAGATCGTCAAAGTATTAATTATTTATTATATCTATCGCCATTAAAAGGGGGAGATGATGACAGCAAGTGGAACGCGAATAGTAAGGGCCAGGGATATAATGAATACCACGATCCATTATATAGATGGCATGGCTACCGTCTCGGAAGCGGCGCAGATGATGAGAAAGGAAAAGACGACAAGTCTGATTGTGCAGAAACGTGGTCCGGATGATGCATGGGGGCTTATTGTTTCCCAGGATATCATCAGAGGAGTGCTTATCGAAGGCAAGAAGGCAGATATTGTCAATGTCTATGAGATCATGGCGAAACCGCTGATTACCACGCCCGCCGAAATGGACATTCGATACGTTGCCAGGCTGATGAACCGTGTCGGGGTCCGGCGTATGCCGGTGGAGGAGTCGGGCAAACTAGTGGGCATGATTACCCAGGCCGATCTGATACTGAAAAGCAGTCTGTTTGGAGATGTTTTCCTCTGAGAGTGATATTGACAGGCTCCTTGGTCTCTCTGGTTTAGAAACCGGTACTTGCTGGAAAACCTATAAAAATCGAAGGCTATGGTGGTATTCTATCAGTTTTGAAACCTGAAATGTTTTAGCCGGGCTGTAATCTTCGCCCTCAATGATTATCTTCCTGAAAATCGGATACCTACTTCAATCTCAATAGAAGACGAAATAATGAATAAAATCAAAGTAATCAACCCCGTTGTAGAGCTGGATGGCGATGAAATGACGCGTATCATCTGGAGCGAAATAAAAAAGAAACTGATCTTTCCCTATCTGGACCTTCCCATCGAGTATTATGATTTAAGTATCCAAGCGCGAGATGAAACCGATGACCAAATCACCGTAGATGCGGCCAATGCCATCAAAAAGCATGGCGTCGGCATCAAGTGCGCCACCATTACTCCCGATGAAGAACGTGTTGAGGAATTCGGCTTGAAGCAGATGTGGCGATCCCCCAACGGCACCATCCGGAATATTCTGGGCGGCACCGTCTTCCGGGAGCCCATCCTCATAGAGAATATCCCCCGCCTGGTTACCACCTGGAAGAAAACTATCTGCATCGGCCGGCATGCCTTCGGCGATCAGTATAAAGCAACCGATATCGTGGTCAGGGGAAAGGGCCGGCTGACCATGACCTTCACTCCGGAAGACGGAGGTGAGCCGGAGCAGTATGACGTTTTTCAGTTTGAGGGAGGCGGGGTGGCTATGTCCATGTATAATACCGACGAATCGATTTATGGCTTCGCTCATTCCTGCTTCAACAAGGCCATTGACAAGCAGTGGCCGCTGTACCTCTCCACCAAAAATACTATTCTGAAGAAATATGACGGCAGGTTCAAGGACATTTTTGAAGAAGTGTACCAGAAGCATTACCGGGAGCGCATGGAAACACTGGGCATCGGCTATGAGCATCGCCTGATCGACGATATGGTGGCGGCCGCCTTGAAATGGGAAGGCGGTTTTGTCTGGGCCTGCAAAAATTATGACGGAGATGTGCAGTCGGACACCTTGGCTCAGGGCTTCGGGTCGCTTGGACTGATGACCTCGACGCTGATCACTCCCGATGGAAAAACCATGGAGGCAGAGGCTGCCCATGGCACCGTGACCCGGCATTTCCGGGAATACCAGAAGGGCAACCCCACCTCAACCAATCCCATCGCCTCTATTTTCGCCTGGAGCAGAGGACTTGCTTTTCGGGGAAAGCTCGATGACAACAGTGATTTGATACACTTCTGTGAGGCCCTGGAGCAGGTGTGCATCGAAACCGTGGAAAGCGGCAGCATGACCAAGGATCTGGCTCTCTGTATTCATGGTGCGAAGCTGAAACCCGCACATTATCTTAACACCGAGCAGTTCTTGAATACTTTGGCAGATAACCTGCAGAAAAAACTGCCCTGAGTTGATGTTCCCGCAGCCTATCCTCCCGGTTGCGCTGCGGGAATTACCATGAATTGACAACAGCCAGTTTTCCCTCGCTGAGGGCTGCAGCCGCACATCATCTCCCCGCCGATTTTCAGCATCTCGTGCACGGATTCCATCTTACAGGATGTCGTATTTTTATAAAATATGCTTACGGTAGTGAAATTGGTTGGATACATATGATAAATACATAAAGGGTGAAGAAAAATCATGGCAATTCTGGAGTCACGCGACATAACCAAGACCTATACAATAGGGGAGAGAGAAATCGTTATCCTCGACCATATTTCCCTGAAGGTGGAGGCAGGTGAGTTTGTGGTTATCTCCGGCAGCAGCGGCAGCGGCAAGACCACACTGTTGCACATCCTCTCCGGCCTTGACAAGCCCAGTTCCGGCAGCATCATCCTTGACGGCAGGGACATCACGCCGCTGGATGAGGATCAACTCGCCGAAATCAGGAACAGAAAGACGGGATTCGTCTTTCAGGCCTTCCACCTCATACCATCACTTAATGCCTACGAAAATGTGATGTTTCCCGCCGAACTATGTGGAGATCCGGAAGCCGGGGTCAAAGCCGCCCGTCTTCTCGAACGGGTCGGACTCCACCAGAGGCGCACTAATTTTCCCGAACAGCTCTCCGGCGGGGAAAAACAGCGGGTCGCATTGTGTCGCGCCCTTATCAACACTCCCGAGATTGTCTTTGCCGATGAGCCCACGGGAAATCTCGATTCAAAAAACAGTGATGAGATTGTGGAACTGCTTCTGGAGATGCAGCAGGAATGGAATACCACGCTTATCATGGCTACTCACAGCACCGAAATTGCATCCCTGGCCGGGCGGGTAATCTCCCTGCATGACGGTAAGCTGGGAAAATGATCAGAAAAGGAATTCTGCATAAACAATTTTTTTGGCGGGAACTGGTGCACGGCTGGCGGCACGGCCTCCTCTTTATTCTCTGTGTCGCTCTGTCGCTGACCACAATCGCGGCGCTGAACAGCTTCAGGGGCGGGGTGAACCGTACCCTGTTCCAGGATGCCAGGGAGCTTCATGGCGGTGATATAATAGTGCACTCCCATTATCCCTTTGGCGCGCCTCTTCTCTCGGAAATTCAGCGACTCGAACAGGAGAAAAAGGTCACTGCGACCAGAATTCATGAGTTTTACTCGGTGGTAAGGAGTCCGGTTCAGGAAAGCACCCTCTTTGCTAAAATAAAGGCGGTCGAGCGCAATTTCCCCCTCTATGGCAGCATTGTCCTCGCTTCAGGGGAGCCTTTGTCGGCGGTTCTGCAGAGTGGAACGGTTGTGGTGGCCGATGATGTCTTGAAAAGGCTGGGGCTGCAGCTCGGAGATGTCCTTGCAGTCGGCAAGGAGGAACTCCGTATTGTTGATGTGGTTGTGCACGAATCGGACAGCCCCGTTGATTTTCTTGACTTCGGGCCGAGGATATTTGTCTCCGCCGATGACCTTGAGAAAATCGATCTAATTGGGAAGGGCAGCCGAATTCAATATGAAATTCTTCTTAAAGCAGCCGATGACGATGAACTGAAGGAATTATCCGCGGCTCTGCAATCCGTAGCCCTGGAAGACAGGGAACGGGTCACGACCTTTCATGAGGCAGGATCCAGGATTAAGCGATTTTTCGATAATCTTCTTTTCTTTCTCTCTTTGATTTCGATATTCACCCTCCTGCTTGCCGGATTGGGAATGCAGAGCTGCCTTACCGCCCTGATCAGACAGAAAGAGAAAACCATCGCCATAACCAGAACCGTCGGGGCCACTAGCCGATTTCTCTATCGCCATTATTTCCTCATCGTCCTTCTGCTCGGTATTGTCGGCGTGTTTCTGGGCATTGCGGCCGGTGTAGGTTTGGCTTTCTATTTTCCTTATCTGTTCAAAGAGCTGCTGCCTATCTATGATCAGGCGATCATACAGCCGGCGGATCTGATGGAAGGCCTCGTCCTTGGGCTTGCCGTCGTTCTTCTTTTTACCTTTCTGCCGCTCCATCGGCTCCGCAATATCAAGCCACTGGCGATTTTCAGAAAGGAGAAGGTACACGTGGCCAGGGATGTTGTCTTTTATCTGACCATAGGTGCCGGCCTCATTTTGGTTTCACTGCTGGTTTTACGACAGTTGGAGGATCCATTTCTGAGCCTGGCGTTCATGGCCGGTGTTCTGCTTTTCATCGGAGTAATCTCCTTACTGTCTGCGCTGCTTTTCAAGATTGCAGCAAGGCTGAACATCAAGCGGTTGAGTCTCCGCCAAGCCTTGAGGAGCATGACCAGAGCGGGAAATGCGACGCGCTCCATCATCGTCACCCTGGCTTCCGCACTGTCGCTGCTTTTCTCGATCTATCTGGTTGAGCACAATCTCCATCAAACCTACATCGATTCGTATCCGGAGGATGCTCCCAATCTTTTTTTTCTCGATATCCAGCCGGCTCAAAGGGAGGGCTTTGCCGCCTTTTTCGAGGAGCCGCCACCGCTGTACCCCATTATTCGCGCCAGGCTGGTGGCTATAAACGGTGAAGATATCAATCGTGAAGAAGAGCTGAGGAAAAAACGGGATAACTTTGCCAGGGAATTCAACCTGACCTACCGGGATCATCTGCTCGAGGATGAGGTTCTTGTCGAAGGAGATTCTCTGTTCGGGCAGACCAGGGACAACAAGGCGGATCTGCCGGTCTCCATTCTTGACACCGTCGTCGAGATGGGAGATCTGCAGATGCACGACAAATTGCTTTTCAATATCCAGGGGGTGGAGCTGGAGGCCGAGGTAACCAGCATTCGCAGCAGAACCAAGTCGAGATTATATCCCTTTTTCTATTTTGTCTTTCCCGAAGATTCGTTAAAAGAGGCGCCGCAGACCTTTTTCAGCGCAGTGCAAATTGAAAAGGATGCAATCGCGACGCTGCAGAGCAGAATAGTGGAGAGATACCCGAATATCAGTTTTATCAATGTTTCAGAAGCTGCTGAAAATATAGGGTCTTTGATGGAAAAGCTCTCCGGGATTGTAAATTTCTTCGCAGCATTTTCGATAATTGCAGGAGCGCTGATTCTGGTCAGTTCCATTCTGGCAACCAGATTGGCCAGGACAAGGGAGGCGGTATACTACAAAATACTTGGAGCCAGAGGTGCTTTTGTCTATCGACTCTTTGTCTATGAAAATGGATTGATTGGGCTTTTCAGTGCGGTTACAGCATTGGTTTTCGCTCAGGCGGGCAGCTGGGCTCTCTGTCGCTTTTTCTTCGAGATACCTTATTCTTCTGATATCACCGCTTCTTTTATTCTGGTTATTCTCACCGTGGCCTTCGTTGTGGTGACAGGGCTGCTCAGTTCACTGGCAATTGTCAGGCAAAAACCGGCACGTTTTTTGAGAGAACATGGAAATGGATAGAAAAAGGATATACTGTTTGGCAAACCTTCTATTACTGATCCTGCTGGCCGGTCCTTTTCTCCCTGGATGCGATAATCAGGAGGAAAGAGGGAAGAGATCCTCGGTTTCTGCAGCAGAGCCGGAAAACGGTAAAACCGGCAAAATAGTAGCGTTGGGCGACAGTCTCACTGCCGGGCTGGGAGTTGATCTGCAGAAAAGTTATCCGCTGCAGCTCCAGAAAAAGCTCCAGGAGAACGGTTATGATTTCCGGGTCGTCAACGCCGGGGTAAGTGGTGAGACAAGCAGCGGCACCCTCTCCAGGCTTGACTGGATTCTTGGGCAGAATCCGGAAATTATCATACTGGAGATTGGTGCAAACGATGGCCTGCGTGGTATCGATCCCGCTCTGGTGAAAAAAAATATTGATGAAATTCTGACTAAACTGCAGGGGAAAGACATTGTCACCATCCTCGCCGGCATGCAAATGGTATGGAACCTGGGAGAGCAGTATACCCTTAAATTCAATGCCATTTATCCTGAACTCGCCCGGGAGCACAATGTCATTTTTATGCCTTTTTTCCTCGAAGATGTGGCGGCCGAAGCCTCGCTGAACCGCGAGGATGGCATTCATCCCAACGAGGAAGGATACAGGCATATTGTCAGGAACATCTATCCCTATGTTGTCCAGGCTATTGAAAAATTGCATTCGCATCGACCTTCCGGCTGAACTGCTGTAATTCCAAAAAAAGGAGCTGCAATGGCCAATAAAAGAGATTTGCTGGAGAGACTGAATGATGGCGGCGTTCTTTGTGCCCAAGGATATCTCTTTGAGATGGAGCGCCGGGGGTATCTTACTGCCGGTGAATTCGTGCCCGAAGTAGCCATTGAGCATCCCGAATGCCTTAAACGGCTGCATAAAGATTTTCAGCATGCCGGCTCCGATGTTATGGAGGCCTTTACCTACAATGCACACCGCGAGAAGCTGAAGACAATAGGGAAGGAGGATATGCTGGAAGAACTGAACCGGGCTGCCCTGAGAATTGCGGTGCAGGTGGCCGGCGAGGTCGGCCCTGACGAGGAGCCCAATCTGGTTGCCGGTAACATCTCAAATTCAAATATCTGGAATCCCGCCGACAAGGCAATCAGGGACGAGGTCCGGAAAATGTTTGAAGAGATGATACAGTGGGGTATGGATGAAGGGGTCGATTTCTTTATCGGTGAAACCTTCTATTATGCCGAAGAGGCCTTTTGCGCCCTCGACGTTATCAAGGAGGTTGGAATGCCGGCTGTAGTTACCATGGCACCGATGGAAGAAAACATGCTTCGGGACGGCTGGTCAATTATCGATACCTGCCGGGAACTCGAACAAAGGGGGGCAGAGGTCGTTGGTATGAATTGTTTCCGGGGGCCGCAGACAATGCTGCCTTACCTCAGGGAAATTAGAGAGAATGTGTCGTGTCATGTGGCCGGCCTGCCTGTGCCGTACCGCACCACTGTGGAGCAACCGACGTTTTTCAATCTCGAAGACAGGGAATGCACCTGCCCGTCCCCCCATGGACGCACATTTCCCACTGCCCTTGATCCGCTGATGTGCAATCGCTACGAGATCAGAAAGTTTGCCGAGGAAGCCTATCAACTCGGGGTGAAATACCTGGGAGTCTGCTGCGGTGCATTCCCGGCGCATATTCGGGAGGTCGCCGAAGCAATGGGCAGGACGCCCGCGGCCTCGAGATATTCGGAGAACATGGCCAAACATTTCCTGTACGGCAGCGAGTAGAGACTGCCACCGCACATCAGCGAATAGCATCTAAGGGATGATTATTAGACGAAATGTCCGGGCTCAGAGCATAAAGGGATAGCCTTCATCCTTCCAGGCGTCGGTACCGCCATCGAGAACCTTGACGTTGCTGAATCCTTTATCGGCAAATTCTTCTGCTCGACCAGCAGAGGATGCATTGCCTTTTCAGTTGCAATAGAAGATAATCTCTTGGTCCCTGGGGATTTCACCTTCCTTTTCCTTGAATTCCTGCAGTGAAAGAGCTCCTTCAAGGCAGTTTTTTTTGAATTTTTCTTCGCTTTCGTAAGCACAAACAAGCAGGGCATCACCGGACTGTACAAGCCGTCGGGCCTCTGCAACCTGAATTGAATCATATTTCGGCATAATTTTCTCCTTCTTGAAATTAGAGGAAAAGCAGGTGGACGAGATTGTCAGGAATGAGTTCTTCCATCACTTGTCCCTCTTTTCTATGATAACACGAGTAGCCATATCCCTGCTGATGTAGAACCAGGACCAGGTAAAAAACGTTATCATCTTGTTTTTAAAACCTGCCAGAGAGAACAAATGCACTACAAGCCAGATTAACCATGGCAGAAAACCTTTGAATGTCCGGCCGCCGGGAAGCTCTATCACCCCCTTTTTTCGACCGATGTTCGCCATCATTCCCCTATCTTTATACGCAAACGGCTCGCTCTGTTTTCCTTTTTCCAGTTCCAGGAAGTAACGGGCCAGCCAGCGGCCCTGCTGCACGGCAACCGCAGCAAGCTGCTGATGGCCCTTTGGATATTTCATAGTTGTCATTTGGGCGACATCTCCTAATGCAAAAATATTTTCATGGCCCTTGACGCGGCCGTATTCATCTGTTGCTATTCGGCCTTTTTTATCGACCAGGTCCTTATCTAAACCATCGATGAATGCGCCGGAAACGCCTCCGGTCCAGAGCAGGATTCTGGCCGGGAATTCACCTTTGTCGGTCTTCACCACCTCGCCGTCATAGCTCTTTATCTGCGTTTCGGTAATAACTCTCACTCCCATGTCTTCTAAATATTTCTCCGTATCCTCAGATACTTTCTCGGACATCTGGGCGAGAACGCGGGGAAGAAGCTCGATCAGGTAGACTTTGCACAGTTCCGGATCAAGGTCAGGGTAATCCCGCGGCATCACATATCGCTTGAACTCGGCGAATGCACCGGCGGTTTCCACTCCGGCAGGTCCGCCTCCAGCTATGATTATGGTGGCCAGCTTCCGGCGTTCTTCATCATTGGTAGTCAGCAGCGCCTTTTCAAGATTTTTGAGCACCCGGTTCCTTATTTCCAAAGCTTCGGCGATAGTCTTCATGGGCAAAGCATGGCGGGCAACGGAATCCATGCCGAAAAAATTTGTGACAGCTCCCGTGGCAATGACCAGATAATCGTAATGCAGGTATCCGGAACTGGTGGCAACCCGGTTTTTTTCAGCTTCGATTGTCTGCACATTCACCATGCGGAAGTGAAAATCATCATGTCTTTCAAGCAGCTTCCGTAGAGGATAGGCAATGGAGTCGATTTCGAGCGCAGAGGTTGCTATCTGATAGAGCAGGTGCTGGAAAGTATGATGATTTTCCCGGTCCAGCAGGACAATCTGGTATCCGCTTTTCTGCAAATCTGCAGTGAGATGCAGACCGGCGAAGCCGCCGCCGATTATCACTATCCTGCTACGCTCTGTCCGTTTGATGCCGAGATCTTTCATGCCATTTTCCACTTTTATAATACCTTCTTATGTGTCTGGTATTTCGGCTTAAAGTATACCTTATAATCTCGTGAAAAGCCACCGAAGTCGCCGAGATGGGCTCTGCGATAAGCACCCGCATGGGTATAAACTCCGACTTCAAGAAAGCTCGATATGTTGGGCGTAGTATCTGAAACAGTGATTTGGCAGAACATTTGGCAGTACATGTGGTTCGGCAAATCGCCTTTTCAGATCTTACGACGATCTAGATCAGCTTTTTACGAGTCCATCGTACTTGAAAATGGCTCATTCATACTAGTGAGCTCGTGTTTATCTGACTTTGCAACTAACATGCCATCATAGGCCTTCGGCTCACCGCCTTTAAAGTAGTTGTGGTGAATTATCAAAGTTTTAAAGAACTTTGCCACCGGAAGAGAAAAATCCGGGACGCCGACGGTGCTGCCCACCAGGCAGTTTCCATACAATTGAAAATGAGCAAAAACGTCCTGTCAAACCGGACCTCGTCCCCTATTGCAAATATTGAAAAACATAAATAAATTCTAACCAGTCCGGAAGAGTTGGACTTTCCGGATTTTATAAAAAATTTCGTCATGCATTGTTTCAAATTCAGTTGTTTTTAAGTAGTAAACATTGATATACTTGTATAAACAGGAAAATTAGTTATAAGTATGAAGTACTTGGTGGAGTTCAGACCTCACCGGAATCCGAAACCAGCTGATAGTATGGTTCATCGTTGAACCATGAATGGTGCCGTTGCCGCCTGCAGCGGCGCAATTTCAACAGGAGGCCGCACTTTGCCTCCCTTTTTGTTTTCTCATCTGATCCTTTTTTGACCAATAAAATCCATGAATAAGATTTGCACAAATTCCAGGCAGACTCTTGAGCAGCAGTTCAGCATCCAATACAGCTTTCCTGTCTTTTTCAGCCATGATATCTTTCGAGAGGATGATCCGCTACTGGCCTCGGTATTTTCGAGAGCGGGGGAGAAAAGCCATACATTGCTGTGCTTTCTGGACTCTGGTGTGCTTGCCGAACGCCCTTCCCTGATCCGTCGTATTGAAAACTACGCCGGAAAACACCCCGAGACCATGAGTTTGCCTGCCCCGGTATTCACGGTTGAGGGAGGAGAGGCCTGCAAAAACGACCCCCGGATAATCGACTTATTGATCCAGTATATCAAGGAACACAGGATTTGCCGGCACTCTTTCATAGTGGCTATCGGTGGTGGTGCCGTCCTTGACGCCGTGGGGTATGCCGCAGCCATTGCTCATCGGGGGGTGCGCCTTATTCGCATACCGACCACTGTTCTCGCACAGAACGATGCCGGAATCGGTGTGAAAAACGGCATAAATATGGAGGGCCGTAAAAACTTTATTGGCACGTTCGCGCCCCCGTTTGCGGTGATAAATGATTTTTCTTTTCTTGAAACACTGCCTGCCAGAGAGCTGCGTTCCGGTATTGCCGAGGCGGTCAAGGTAGCGCTTATAAAGGATAAAGTTTTTTTTGCCTCTCTCTTCGAAAAGAGGGCGGATCTGGCTTCATTCAGTCCGCAGTCGATGGAAGATATGATCCATCGATGCGCCGCTCTGCACATGTCTCATATCGGTGGTGGAGGAGATCCTTTCGAACTTGGTTCGGCCCGCCCACTTGATTTTGGTCACTGGTCGGCCCACAAACTAGAAGAAATTACCCGCGGAACACTTAATCATGGAGAAGCGGTTTCCGTCGGGATGGCTTTGGACAGTCTATATTCCTATTATCTCGGGATACTGCAGGAAAATGAGCTGCAGCAGATTTTCTCCCTTCTTGGTGATCTGGGACTGCCGCTATCGCATCCGGCACTTGCCGATCTTGATGTTGGTGCCGCCCTCGCTGAATTTCAGGAACATCTTGGCGGGGGACTGGCGATCACATTGTTGACCGGCATCGGCAGTAGAAAAGAGGTAGACCGGATTGATACATCACTGATGAAAAGGTGTATCAATGAATTATTGCTGCATTCCGGCAGTGAAGATTCTGATTTTCCCGGATATACGCCTCTTTGTGAGGAGCTGCCGTGACACTATCCACGGAATCGAGCCTTAAGGTGGAGGGGAAAAAACCTGCCGACTGTGCCTGCCGGAACCGGCAGCCAAGCGCAGTGCGGCCGGCGATAACCTACTGCACAAATATTCACCCGGGAGAAAGCTGGCCGGAAATTTTCTCCGCGGTCCGCCGATATGCTCCTGTGGTCAGGGAGCGGCTATCGCCTGATGACCCCTTTCCCCTGGGACTGCGGCTCTCCGGCAGAGCGGTCAACGAAATAGGGCCTGCAGAGGCCCGGGAATTCCGGCAATGGTGCTACGGAGAAGGGTTCTATGTTGCCAGTCTCAACGGTTTTCCCTACGGAACCTTTCATAATGCTCCTGTCAAGCAGGCGGTCTATCTTCCGGACTGGCGCTTCTCCGAGCGGCTTGACTATACCAAAAAGCTGGCGCAGTTGCTGAACATGTGGCTGCCGGAGGGCATGACCGGCTCGATATCCACTGTGCCGGTGGGGTTTCGCCCCAATATCCGTCCGGCGGATTTTTCCACTGTGCAAAATAATATTTGCTCAGCACTCGATTTCTTCGATCACCTGGTACAGGAATCCGGTAGGGAAATCCTGCTTTCCATGGAACCTGAACCTGGCTGCATTCTGGAAACTACCGGCGATGTGATTGATCTCTTCGACCGTCTGGACTTGACATCAGCCAGGCGGGATCGTTTGGCAGTTTGCTACGACTGCTGTCATCAGGCGCTGCAGTTTGAAAATCCAAAAGATTCCCTTAACCTTCTGGCTGACAACGAGATCAGGATCGGCCATGTGCAGGTATCTTCCGCCCTGCGGCTCATGGATTCTCGAATCGGTCTCCTGAGAAGATTCCAGGAGCCCTGCTATTTGCATCAGACGGTGGGCCGGAGGTCAGACGGGGAACTGCTGCGCTATGACGATCTCGATCTGGCAATTGCCGCTGCTCCTGCAGATGTCGAGGAATGGCGCGTTCATTTTCATGTGCCGGTCTTCCTTGATGAGACCATGGAGTGCAGCAGCACCCGTTTTTTCCTCGAAGAAATACTGCCTCTGCTTCCTGAACATCCGGTGCTGGAGGTAGAGACCTATACCTGGAATATTCTGCCGCCTGAACTACAGGGCGGCTCCGTTACCGACTGCCTCATTCGGGAGATCGAATGGGTGAGCAAAGCTATTGGGAGTAGATGATGAAAGATACGGCCGTCAAGGCGATGTTTGAAACTATTGCGCCAAGCTATGATTTTCAGAATAGTTTTCTCTCCCTGCGCCGGGATATTTACTGGCGCAAGGTGCTGGCGGAAACCCTGGATGTCAAAGAAGGAGGCATTGTTCTCGATGTTGCGGTGGGCACTGCCGAGACTGCTCTGGCCATCAGCCTCAGGCATCCTCAGGCACGTATTGTCGGGGTTGATTTTTCACCGGGCATGCTGGTGGTCGGCAGAAAAAAGATCAATGACAGAGAGCATAACTCCAGGATAAGCCTGACCGCAGGAGATGGTCGTCGATTGCCGATACGCAGCAATTCGGTGGATGCGGTAACGATTTCGTTTGGTATCCGTAATGTGGAGGAGCGCTATCTGGCTCTCGGTGAATTCCATCGTGTTCTCAAGGCAGGTGGAAAGCTGTATATTATGGAGTTTTCCTATCCGGATCAGCCGCAGCTTCACCGCCTCTATCGATTTTATTTTGACCATATCCTGCCGCCGCTGGGTAATCTTATTTCCCGCACTAATTATGCCTATAGTTATCTGGCGGAATCGGTCGATTCCTTTCCCGACGATGAGGCATTCTCAGCTGAAATTACGGCGGCGGGCTTTGCGGATCTCAACATTAAAAAACTGACCTTCGGCATTTCCAAGATATTCCAGGGTCGTAAGGAGGCGCAATGAAGGTAAACTGGCCGGAACGTATCTGGGTCAATAGCCGCGTACGGCGATATGTGCAACAACAGGAAGCACGGTTTTTTAAAAGAATGGGCGGCTTCGCCTCCGGTGGAAAATGCCTGGAAATCGGCTGCGGCTGTGGAGTAGGGGCGCAGATTATCCATCAGTCTTTCGCTCCGGGCTCAATCCATGCCCTTGACATTGACGTGGAAATGCTGCAAGCTGCTAAAAAGAAGCGAAAAGCTTGGAGAGATGTGCCCCTGCACCTGCTGGCGGGTGACGCCCAGGAACTGCCTTTTGCCGATAACAGTTTTGATGCTGTTTTTAATTACGGTATTATTCATCATCTGGAAGACTGGCAGAAGGGAATTACCGAGATAGCCAGGGTACTCAAGGACAATGGCGTCTTTTTCTTTGAGGAAATCTATCCGCCTCTGTACGCCAATCCCCTTTTCCGCATCATGCTGGCACATCCGCGGGAGAATCGTTTTCACGGTCCTCAATATCGAGCCGCCCTCGCTGCATCAGAGCTGAATCTGCTCGAGGGTTACAAAGAGTCTCGTTTTGCAATTCTGGGTGCGGCTGTCAAGATGGAAATGAAAAATTGATCCGTCTTTAGTGCCTTATTTTTTTGTAATTTTTCCAGCAGAAAGTATGATTGATATAACCAGTCAGTGTCTGTCCAGGATGAGTTCAGAATTTGGGGCAGATATTCATGTTGTCCAGGAAAACTGAGGGAAGAGTTGATAATCTCGTAAAAAGTTGCCACGATGTCAGATGGCTGGATGCATCAGAGTTGACAACACAACATTAATCAGGGGAGTCACTCCGGCATGGAAATCTTTCAGGATCATATCTTGCTCTCCCGCATTCACTTTGCTTTTACTGCGATTTTTCATATTATCTGGCCGGTGCTCACCATCGGTCTGAGCATTTTCCTGGTGGTAACGGAAGCACTCTGGCTCATTACCCGTAAGGAAATATATTACCATCATGCCCGTTTCTGGATGCGTCTTTTCCTGCTCAATTTTGCCGTGGGGGTGGTCAGCGGCATCCCCATGGAGTTTCAGTTTGGTACGAACTGGAGCGCCTTTTCCCGTACCGGTGGTGATATCTTCGGGCATCTTCTCGGCTTCGAGGCCTCCATGGCCTTCATGCTCGAGGCCGCATTCCTCGGGATTATGGCCTTCGGGTGGAAACGGGTCTCAGCCGGAATGCATCTTTTCGCGACCTGCATGGTCGCTTTTGGCGGCTCGCTTTCGGCCTTTTGGATTATGGCGGCCAATTCGTGGATGCAGACTCCGGTCGGCGGAGATTTCATCGAAGGACGTTTTTATCTGACGGATATTTTTGCAGCCATCTGGAATCCGGATGCCTTCTGGGGCATTACCCACATGTGGTTCGCCTGCCTGGAGATTTCCATTTTTGTTATCGGCGGCATCAGTGCCTGGTATCTGCTGCGAGGCAGACATCCGGATTTTTTTCTTCTCTCCTTCAAGATGATGATTATAGCCGGGCTTTTCATCACTACCCTCCAGGTTGTCAATGGTGATGGCGCCGGCAAATCGGTCTTCCAGAACCAGCCTGTCAAGCTGGCAGCTCTTGAAGCTCACTGGGAGACCAATCCCCAAGGCGAGGGTGCGGGCTGGAAAATTCTGGCCTGGCCCGATGAAAATCTCCAGGACAATACCTGGGATATCGAAGTGCCCTACGCCCTCAGCCTCATCACCACCTACTCGCCCACCGGTCAGGTTATGGGATTGCGCGAGGTCCCGGCAGAGGACCAGCCGCCGGTGGCGCTCACTTTTTATTCCTTCAGGATCATGATGTTTCTGGGGTTCTTCTTTGTCTTCCTCATTTTATGGTCGCTCTGGGCCTGGTGGAAAGGAAAACTGACTGCGGAGCGGGCAGGCCGGCAAAAATGGCTGCTGTATTCCTGGATGTGGGCGATTCCCATGAGCTATATCGCCATGGAGGCCGGATGGGTCGTTCGCGAGGTGGGCAGACAGCCATGGGTGATCCAGGGTGTGTTGCGCACTGAAGATGGGGTGAGCAGACTGCCGGCGGAGACGGTGGCCGGTTCTCTGATTGGTTTCGTTGCTATTTACTTCCTGCTGTTGATTATTTTTCTTGTGTTGGCAAAACGCCTGCTTAACAAAGGGCCGGATTTTCAGCCGCCTTTCCGATGATATGTCAAAATCTATTCACCGGTGACTGGAAAAAGAGAGCTACTGCAAAAACCACTTTAAACGGGGCTTATTCAGATGGACATAATAAATGCGAATCTGGCCAACATATGGCTGCTGCTGGTCGGTTTTTTTCTGCTCTATTACGCTCTCACCGATGGAGCGGATCTTGGCATCGGCATGATGACCCTCTTTGTCTGGGACAGTGAGGAAAAAAATGAGATGATGCAATCGATCCATTCCATCTGGCATGGTAATCAGACCTGGATCGTTATCCTCGGCGGTATGCTGTTCGGGGCCTTTCCGCTCTTTTATTCCATAGTTCTTTCCGCCCTTTATATCCCCTTTACCCTAATGCTGTTCGGATTTATTTTTCGTGGAGTGGCTTTCGAATTTCATGCCAATGCCAAATGGAAAAAGGTGTGGCTCTTCTCCTTCGGCATCGGCAGTCTGATGACAACCCTGGGCCAAGGATTTGCCCTTGGCGGGCTGCTTGGTGGAATTACGGTGGAAGCTGAGTCTTTTGCCGGACAACCGGGAGACTGGATAAACTGGTATTCCTTTGTTGCCACCGCCGGCGTTATTTTTGGCTACCTGATGCTCGGATCAGGCTTTCTGATTGCCAAGACAACAACTGCAAAGCTGAAGGAGTGGAGTTATCGAATAGGCAGGCTTTCAGGTGCGGTCACCTTGATTGTATCCGCCGCGGTATTTCTGGCAACCAGCGCGCTGCATCAGAATATGGCAGCCAAATGGCTGGAATGGCCACCTTCATTTCTCTATTTCTTTCTGCTGCTAACGCTGGTGTGTTTTTACATGTATTTTCGGAGTCTGCGACAGAGAAGGGAATTTGCTCCGCTGTTCTGGAACTGGCTGATTATCACTTTCTCTTTTACCGGACTCTCCATTGGTCTGTATCCTGCTATGATTCCCAGTATAGATACTGCCTCTCTGACCGTACAGGATGTCGCCGCCAGTCAGACAACACTCCAGTTCATGCTGGTGGTTATGGCAATTCTATTACCCATAATCCTTGCCTATACCAGTTACAGTTATTGGATTTTCCGGGGAAAAAATACAATGGAAGGATACAGCGATCATTAGTACATAACTGCTCGAAAGGTGAAAAAGCATGATGACACTTTCGGTCTGGATCCCGGTAGCACCGTGGTAGCCGGGAAAAACAAAATGCCCTTCAGCCGAGAGTTGAGCTCCTTTCGGTTTTGTCCCCTTCCTGTTTTTTTCCTGCGGCGATTTATTCTATCAGCGCAGCAGCATAAGCCATAGCGCTCCTTTTAGTCGGCAAAGTGGCACAGGATATGCTGTTTTTATAGTCAACCATTTTTGGGTAGGCGCAAAACAGGCTGATGGCACTCTTTGCGGATCAGTTATACTGGACTCGTCAAAAGCTCGATCTGCGCCTGGTCATCGAAATTTCTCATAGTCGGAGTTTATGCCCGTACGGCTGCTTATCGCAGAGTCCATCTCGGCAGCCCCGATGACTTTTTACGAGATCATCACCTATTGGATGAAGATGGAGTAGCTTTCTTCAGGCAAGAAACATTGTCATTGCCACAATATTATGTAAGCCGGTTCTGCTGAAAATGGTGTCAACAACCAAAAAAAATATTCTTCGAATAAGCATTGTTGCTTTTCTGATTCTTCTCATAAGCGTGCTTTATTACCTGGAGCCACAGGAAGAAGTGGTATGGCACCTGATATATAGGGAGTTGTATCTCCTCCCTGTTTTTTTGGCCGGATTTTGGTTCGGTTTGCGCGGTGGGTTGGCTGCAGCTTTTGGTATTACCGTACTGTATATGCCTGATGTCATCAGGAGCTCAAGCGGAAGTATCCCCGATGATTTTGCGGGTATTTTCGAGGTTGTATTATTCATTATACTCGGGGGCTTGATCGGCTGGCTGCGGGATCGGGAAAAAGCTAATCAAGAGATGAGACGGCGGGAGGAAGGCCTGGCCGCAATGGGCAAGGCAGTTGCCTTCGTTGCCCATGACATGAAGACACCATTGATGGCCATCGGTGGACTGTGCCTGCAGATCAGACGTAAACTCGAACCGGAAGATGCTGTGGGAAAGAAGCTTGATATTATTGTGCAGCAAACGCAGAGGCTGGAAACGATGATCAAGGATTTGCTGGCTTTTGCCAGACCTCTTGAACTTGAGTGGCATGAGGGTGAAGTTAGTAACTTTCTTCAGGAAATACTGCCTGTTGCTAAAGAACTTGCCGGGAAATATAATGTAAACCTCAAGTTGGCCCTGGAGGATGACCAGGTACGTTTCTTCTATGATCCCAATCGGCTGCAACAGGCACTGCTTAATCTGATAAACAATGCAGTGGAGGCTTCTTCGGCCCGGGAGACGGTAATAATACGCACCAGGATGGACGATTCCCGCAACCTCGTAATAGAAGTGCAAGATCAGGGGCCGGGAATCTCTACTGCAATAATCGATGATATCTTCCAACCCTTTGTCTCGAAGAAAAAGGAAGGTACCGGTCTGGGATTGCCGATCTGCAAAAAGATTATCGAGGCCCACGGCGGTGAACTCCAGTATGAACAGCTTGAGGGGCGAGGTATGATCTTCAGGCTGATCCTTCCTAAAAGATAAACAAGGAGGAGCAAAATGGTCTGCCAATCACCGGTAATGGATGTCGCCAGGGAGAAATTCGATGCGGTTCTGTTCGATCTGGACGGGGTGGTTACCAAGACGGCAAAGATGCATGCCGCATCCTGGAAAAGGCTCTTCGATGAATATCTGCAAAAGAGGGCAGCATCAGGGGACAGCTCATGGGAACCTTTTGATTCAGGTCCGGACTACAATAATTACGTCGACGGCAAACCACGTTACGAGGGGGTCAGAAGCTTTCTGGAGTCCCGGGGGATCGATTTACCGTTCGGCAGCAAAGATGATCCCCCGGATGCAGAGACGGTCTGCGGCCTGGGAAACCGTAAAAATCAGCTACTGAACGAGCATTTGGAAAAGTATGGTGTTGAAGCTTATGAACTTACCTTAGCCTTTCTTCATCTGCTGAGGGAGAGGGGTTTTAAGACGGCGATTGTTTCCTCCAGCAAAAACTGCCAGGTGGTATTGAAGGCTGTCGGAATTGAAGATCTGTTTGATACCAGAGTTGATGGTATGGTTTCTGAACAACTTGGTCTCAACGGTAAACCCGAAGCCGATATTTTCCTCGAAGCCGCTCGGCGCCTCAAGGTAATTCCCGGGCGCGCCATTGTTCTGGAAGACGCCATCTCAGGCGTACAGGCAGGGCGGAATGGGAATTTCGGTTTGGTGGTCGGTGTAGATCGGGTCGGCCAGGCCGAGGCCCTGAAAAGTAATGGGGCAGACATTGTGGTTAACTATATGTCCGAACTCACCGTGGACGGTGAAATTCCGGCCTGGGAACAGAGTATTGATGATCTTCCCTCGGCCCTGGACGTTATGGAGGAAATAGAAAAGCAGCTTGAGGCGAAGCATCCCTTTATAGCTTTGGATTATGATGGAACCCTGACTCCGATTGTTGAACGTCCCGACCTTGCAATTCTATCTGAGGATATGAGGCTTACAATATCGGCACTTGCAAAGAGATGCACGGTGGCGGTGATCAGTGGCCGGGATTTACCCGATGTGCAAGAGTTGGTGGGCATTGACGGTCTCTTTTTTGCAGGCAGCCACGGATTTGATATTTCCGGCCCTGCAGAAAGGCATGTGGATCATCAGCAAGGCCTTGAATTTCTGCCGGCACTGGACAGTGCTGAAAAATCACTTCGGCCACTGCTCTCGGATATTCCGAGCGCCCAGGTCGAAAGAAAGAGATTTTCGATCGCGATACATTACCGGAATGTGAAAGAAAACAGGGAACAGGCAGTAGAAGAAGCTGTGGATCAAGTGCTGGTTGAGAATCCCCGCCTTCGCAAAAGAACCGGCAAAAAAATCTTTGAATTGCAGCCTGAAATAGACTGGCATAAGGGGAAAGCCTTATGCCGGCTGCTCGAAGTCCTGGAGCAGGATGACTCCGATATCCTTCCTTTTTATATCGGCGACGATGTAACCGACGAGGATGCCTTCAGGGAACTCCAGGCCGGCGGCATTGGCATTGTGGTAAAAGACAGCGAGTCTCCTGAAACTTCCCGCCGTTCATCGGCCCGTTATGCCCTTGATGACTGCGGGCAGGTTCAAAAATTCCTTGAAGAGCTCGTCGACATGCTTCAGAGAAAAAAGCGATGAGCACATAAGTGCCCGGCGCCTGGTCATGATTTTTTGCCGTTTTTATTACGGGTGCTTATCCCGAGCACCCTCCAAAGCGGTCACAGCCCGGTAATCGCAGTGACAAAAGCAATGGCTGCCAAGATCAGAAGCACAATTCTCCAGATTGGGTCCAGCGGGGTAAACAGCGCGATAAGGACCAGGACAGCCGCAAGCAGGTACCGAATATTCTTGTCAAGACTTCCTACATTCTTTTCCATTCCACCCTCCTGTCTAAGTTAATCTTCCAGCTCCAAATTAAGATCCCGGGCCGATTAAACAAGGAGGTGCAGAAAATATGCCATTCACTTCATAAAAGAGAGGGCTGGGGAGACCTCATTATTACCCATAGCCGGGCAGGTTTTTCCTTTCTGATTTAGCTCTGCTGATTTAGTACATCATGCGGTAATTGAGATTATACATAATCCACAGCGTACCCCCGACAAAAAGGGCCATGATCAAAACCGTGAAGATAAAGGCGAGAAGATTCCAGCGCGACTCCGATGAAGAATCCAGGTGCAGGAAATAATGCAGATGCACCAGCATCTGGGCTATGGCGGCACCGACAATTATGGCCAGGATTGTTAATCGGGAGAAACCGCCGATCATTACACTGCCAAAGGCAAGGGCAGTCAGAACTATGGAGAGGATGAAGCCGATTGCATATGATCTATAACTTCCCCGGCTTGCTCCGCTGCTGTCGACAGGTGTATGTTCCATTTATATATCCCCCATCAGGTAGACAATGGTAAAGAGCGCCACCCAGACGATGTCCAGAAAATGCCAGAACATGCTGAGCCGTATCAGGCGGGAATGCACGGGTATGGTCAACCCCTTGGAAATCACCTGAACCATCATTACCGCCATCCAGAGAAGACCGGAGGCCACATGGAGGCCGTGGGTGCCCACCAAAGTGAAAAAGGCCGACAGGAAAGCACTGCGATCAGGGCCGTGGCCTTCGCTGATCAGGGCGTGAAACTCGCTGATTTCCATGATGATAAAGCCAAGACCCAGCAGAAAGGTGAGGGTCAGCCAGGAAAGAACCCTCTCCCTTTTACCCTCATGCAGAGCCAGTATAGCCATGCCGCAGGTGGCGCTGCTGAACAGCAGCAGCATCGTTTCTCCAAAGACAAACGGCAGGTGAAACAACTCTTTTCCCGAAGGGCCTCCGGCGACGTTATCGACCAGCACGGCATAGGTTGCAAAAATTGCCGCAAAAATTACCAGATCGGACATGAGGTAGAGCCAGAAGCCGAGTGCGTGGCTTCCTGCGGCATGCTCTTCATGTCCCTCAACGGAAATGGGGCCGGTATTGATATCCTCACGTATCATAGTTGCTCTCATCTATGGTTTTGCGGTTCCTGGTTTTTCTGCCGCATGCATCGCTGCAGAGGCATCCAACTGCCGGTACCACTCGTTTTCGGTGTCTTCGACGATGGCGGCAGGGATAAAGTAATGGATCTTGTCATCGGAGGCGCGGGCTATGATTGTGACAAGCACTCCCAGGGCGGCAACGATGGCCAGCCACCAGATGTACCAGACCATGGCAAAGCCGAAAACAAAAGCAAGAACACCGTTGACGAGACCAAAGGCTGTATCCTTGGGCATATGGATATCCTCGTAATGATCCGGTCTTTGATAAGCCGTACCTCGCTCCTTCATATCCTCGAAGGCGTCTCTGCTGTGCACCACCGGAATGGTGGCGAAGTTGTAGACCGGTGGCGGCGAGGCAGTGGCCCACTCGAGGGTGCGGCCGTCATCCCAGGAATCACCAGTCAAATCTCGGGTGGCGTCTCTGTTTTTGATACTGACCAGCAGCTGAATCATCTGGCAGATTACTCCGAAGAGAATGATAAACGTTCCCACCGCAGCGATGACCAGGTATGGTTGCCAGGCCGTATTTTCATAGAAGGAAAGACGGCGTGACATTCCCATAAAGCCGAGGATGTACAGGGGAATGAAAGCAAGATAAAAGCCGATAAGCCAGCACCAGAAGGCCCGTTTGCCCCATTTTTCATCCAGGGGAAAGCCGATTGCTTTGGGAAACCAATACGAATAGGCGGCAAAATAGCCAAACAGGGCCCCGGGAATCAATACATTATGGAAGTGGGCAACTAAAAACAGGCTGTTATGAAAGACAAAGTCGGCAGGGGGTGCCGCCAGCAAAACGCCGGTCATGCCACCCACCGCAAATGTTGATATAAATCCAAGGGTCCAGTACATCGGTGTTGCCAATCTGACGCGGCCACGGAACATAGTGAAAAGCCAGTTGAAAATCTTGACGCCGGTGGGAACGGCGATGATCATGGTCGTGATGCCGAAGAAGAGGTTGACGTTAGGTCCCGCACCCATGGTGAAGAAATGATGCACCCATACGGAAAACGACAGAACCGTAATCGCTACGGTTGCCCAGACCATCGAGACATACCCGAACAACGGTTTTCTCGAAAAGGTGGCAACGATCTCCGAATATACACCGAAGGCCGGCAGGACGACGATGTAGACTTCGGGATGACCCCAGATCCAGAAGAGATTGACATACATCATGGTGTTGCCGCCCAGAGTATTGGTGAAAAAATGCATGTCCAAATAGCGGTCGAGCGTCAGCATGGAAAGGGCGGCGGTAAGAACAGGGAATGAAAAAAGTATGAGGATGGAGGTGCACAACGTATTCCAGGTGAAGATCGGCATGCGCATAAGCGTCATCCCCGGGGCGCGCATCCTGAGAATAGTGACGATGAAATTGATGCTGGTCAATAACGAGCCGATACCGGCGATCTGCAATGCCCACAGCCAGTAATCGACCCCGGTTTCCGGGCTGTACTCCAACTCCGACAGCGGCGCGTATCCGGACCAGCCGGCTTTGGAGAACTCTCCCACTCCCAGAGACTGCATGACCAGCATCGCTCCAGCCGCGGTCAGCCAGAAACTCAACGAATTGAGATAGGGAAAGGCGACGTCACGGGCGCCGATCTGCGGCGGAACGATGATGTTCATCAAGCCAGTGAGAAACGGCATGGCTACAAAAATAATCATTATGGTGCCATGGGCCGTGAAAATCTGGTTGTAGTGGTCCGCATGAAGAAAGCCCTCGAATCCACCCACTGCTATGGCCTGTTGAGCCCGCATCATGACGGCATCGGAAAATCCACGCAGCAGCATCACCAGTGCCAGAATAATATACATGATACCGATCTTTTTATGATCGAGGCTGATCAGCCATCCTGCCCAGAGATATGTCCACCTTCGCTGGTAGGTAATAAAACCCAGGATCAGCAGGCCCAGTAATATAGAACCGATCACGGCGCCCATGGCGATGGGGTCATGATAAGGGACGGCGTTGATGTTTAATTTTCCAAACATGTCATTCTCCTTCCAGGCCGGCAACGTTCTGCACAGGCATGGAAACGGATTTCCTCCTGATGGCGTCTTTTGCACTGCCGCTTGCGTTGTATTTGGCCATAATATCCTCAAATAGATTGGCTTTGACCGAAGAAAAATAGGTAACCGGATACCCCGGGGTTGGTTCAACCAACTCCTCATATTTCGCGATATCGAGGGCTTCAGGTGAGTTTCTGATCTTTTGCAGCCATGCCTCGTACTGTTCAGGGGAAGTTGCGGTTGCCGTGAAATTCATATAGGAGTAGCCGCTGCCGCTGAACTGCTGGTTCTGGCCGGCGAAGACCCCCGGCTCGCTGGCCAGCAGATGCAGCTTTGTCGCCATTCCGGCCATGGCATATATCTGACTGCCAAGCTGCGGTATAAAAAAGGAGGTCATGACAGTATCGGAAGTAATTCTGAAATTGAGCGGTACATCGGTGGGAAACACTATTTCATTGACGACGGCGATGTTCTGCTCGGGATAGATAAACAGCCATTTCCAGTCCAGAGATATGGCTTCGATAGTGACGGGTTCGGCATCGGAGTCCAGGGGCCTGTATGGGTCCAGCTCAAAGGTTGCGTTCCAGATCAGCGTCCCCAGGCCGATAACGATAACTGCCGGGGTCAGCCAGATGACCAGCTCAATTCTGCCGGAATAGCTCCATTTGGGCAGATATTTCGCGGTGGTATTTGAAGCTCGATATTTCCAGGGGAAAGAAAAGGCCATGATGATAACCGGAATAACAACGATCAGCATCAGGATAAAGGCCACAATGATGACGAAGCGTTCGGTCTCGCCCACAGGTCCCTTGGGGTTAAGGAGGACCATTTCGCTGCAGCCGCCGAGCAGGGCGGCGCTGCAGAAGGAAATCAGCACCCAGAAGAAGGTTGCCATTATCTTTGCTTTGGGCGAATGAAAAGACAATTTGTTCATGCTCATATTTTCTTCTCTCCGGAGGCACCGGTTTGATTCCGGAGTGACCTCTGAATTTGGTTTTGCGATTTTAGTGTAAAAAGAAGACATCGTAAATATAGACCATAATATGATTGATATCAAAAATATACTTCATGGGCAAGGTTGCTCCCGAGAATATGTGCCGTCTTTGAAAAAATGGTCATTTGCCTTCCCTGACCTCCGAAGATCACCTGAAAACCGGAGTCAAAGTCGCCAGAGTCAGAATGAAAAGGACACAGGGATAATAGCTTGCCCGGTTGAACAGAGCCGATGCCTCATCTCTGTCCCTGGTCCGAAAAAGGCGCAGCGCCGGCAGTATCAGCAGATACAGGCCTGCCAAAATCGTACCCAGGTAGAAAGGGAGCGGGAAGCGCAGAGGAGCGGCCAGGAAAAGCACACCGCCGAGAATAAGGCTTGCGCTCAGGGTACCCAGAACAATCATGCTGGCAATCCGGGCTCCCAGGGAAACAGGAACAGTCCTGGCTTGCAGGGTAATATCCTCCTGGATGTCATGCCAGTCAGCCGGCACATTCTGACCACCAATCTCCCAGAGAAACAGCCAGGAGAAAATCAAGAGCAGCAGCATGGGATCCGGAGAGGCGTCAACTGCAAATACCGCAGCAAGGCCCCCGAGTGTTTTTACAACACCGCTTACCATGGTGCGGAGGTGACTTACCTGCAGCAAAAGGCAGTAGAGAATCTCCAGAGCGCAACCAACTATCAGGATGAGGGCGCATATGGGATTGAGCAGATAGGCGCTGGTCAGGGAAATCATCATCCAGCTCGCGGTCCATACAACTGCTTCGGTCATGCTCAAGAATCCCTGGGCCAGGGGATGTCGGATAAAGGAGGCATCGAGATAGCCGGTGTCCCGATGAAAGCCGCTTTGAATAATCTTTTTTTTGTCGTTTTCATAATCGACAATATCATTCAGGGCATAGACCGCGGTATATCCGGCAAAAGCAGCGATCATGCCGAGCACAATAATCTCCGGTTCGGGAGGTCTTCCCAGCCACAGCAAAGCCGCCAGCAATGGTGTGCACATATCGAGCAAGCCGTGCGGTGTTCTGGAAAGAGCCATGAACAGCTTTAGCCTGGAAACTCTTCTACTTTCGGTGACGTTCATATTATCCTCTGAATTTCATACTGTATTTTTATTTCTTCTTTGTATCACAAAAATCTACTCGTTCATATCTTCAGTTTCGAAAATCTAAAAAATGGCAACTATTCAGCAGCACCCCATCTGCACACGATCAGCCCGAAAAACATAGGCACACTATAGTCTTCCCGGCTGCTCGGAGTCTGCGCTTACCTGCGCACATCTGGAGCTCTGCTGAATAGTTGCAGTTCAGAGTAAATTGCCGGTTTTTAGCTACTTGCTGAATATTTACAAAAAATGAAGAAGAATCCTAATCGCCTCGTATAGAAATTTTTAGAAGGCAGCCTCTGTAGATTCGCATCACAGCTGAAATACACGAAAAGATTTGCACTGAGGACATGAAAAAGATAGGATTAAAGATGATGTAATGAGAATATCCGGCCCCGGAAAAGAACAAAGAATGGTGGACGGGCGGGAACAAAGCTTTATGTTTTCTCGTTTTGACAGACTTTCAGGAGTAAAGCAGCAAACATGGAACCAAACGGACTATATATCCTCCTTTTCAGTATCCACGGGCTTATCCGCAGCGAGTCTCCCGAGTTAGGTGTGGATGCGGATACCGGGGGCCAGGTTAAATATGTTCTCGAACTGGCCAAAACCCTGGGTGAGCAGAAGGAGGTAGCCCGGGTCGACCTTTTCACCAGACTGATAGAGAGCAAATCAGTCGCCCCGGATTACAGCAATGTCATTGAAGAAATCTCCGAAAAGGTTCGCATCGTTCGAATACGATGCGGCGGCAGAAAATATATCCGCAAAGAACTGCTCTGGCCTCATCTGGAGGAGTTTATCGACAACACCATCCGCTATATAAAGTCACAGGACCGAAGCCCCGACGTTTTTCACGGGCATTATACCGATGCGGGCTATGTTGCCATGGAGCTTGCCGCCGCTTTCGATACTCCTCTGGTGTTTACCGGGCATTCCATGGGGCGCAACAAGAAGACTAAACTGCTGGCTGATGGTCTGAGTGAAAAGAGAATCAACAGCCATTACAAAATGTCCACCCGTATCGGCAGGGAAGAAAAAATTATCAGGAAGGCCGATCTCATTGTAACTTCAACACAGCAGGAGATCGATAAACAGTATGGCCTTTACACCAACGGCAAGCATCGCAATTTCGCTGTGATCCCCCCCGGCATCGACCTGGAAGTCTTTTACCCTTATTATGATCTGCAGATAGACAGCGAGCTTCTCAGCGATGAGGTCAAGCAGACCAGGGTGACGCTTCTCAATGAACTGAACCGTTTTTGGGCCAAACCTGAAAAACCGTTTATTCTCGCCCTGTGCCGACCAGACCATAGAAAGAATATTACCGGTTTGATCAAGGCCTACGGCAGTGACAAGAGTCTGCAGGCCATAGCCAATCTGGCGATTTTTGCAGGTATAAGAAATGATATCAGCAAAATGGAAGAAAATGAAAAGGATGTTCTTACGAACATGCTGCTGCAGATGGATACCTATGATCTTTACGGTAAACTGGCGATCCCGAAAAAGCACGATTTTGCAACTGAAGTCCCGGAACTGTACAGGCTTTGTGCGGAGACGCGCGGAGTATTTGTCAATCCCGCTCTTATCGAACCTTTCGGTATTACCCTGATCGAGGCCTCTGCCGTTGGCCTGCCGATAGTGGCGACTCAGGAGGGCGGCCCTCGGGATATTGTCGAGAATTGCGACAATGGCATTCTCGTGGATGTCGGAGACTCGGAAAAAGTGGCTCTAGCAATACATTCACTCCTGGTTGACCAGGAAGCATGGAATATGTATTCGAACAATGGCATCAACGGGGTACGCCGGCATTATTCATGGAATGCCCATTGTAAAAAATACCTGGCCCAGCTCCGTCAATTGTTTCCCGACACTGTGGAAGAGCAGGAAAAGGAAAAGATCGTTGTTCCCTATGGCAGTGAACGGCCCTCATTCGGCAAGCGATTAACAAATGTAAATCGTCTTATGATCACCACCATAGATAATACCCTGGTCGGCAATGATGCCCATATGCGGGAGCTGTTCCAGCTCCTGGAAAGCCATCAGGAAGAACTGGCCTGGGGGATCGCCACCGGACGCAGTCTCGAACTGGCCCTGGAGGCGATGACGGAATATGACATTCCCATACCTGATATCCTCTTATGCTCCGTTGGCACGGAAATATATTACGGTCCCGATTTTCGCATGGATAAAGGCTGGCAAAATCAGATTTCCTATCAGTGGAAGCCGGAGGCCATAAAGGATGCCCTCGATTCCTTTGATTTTTTGGTCTTTCAGGAGGCCGAGGGGCAGAGTAATTATAAGATAAGCTACTACCTGGAAGAAAAGGACGGACGTCTCGATCAGATTCGTCAAAAACTGGCGGAATACCGGCTGCGCTGTAATGTCATCTATACCCACGGACAGTTTTTAGATATCCTGCCGCTTCGTGCCTCAAAGGGCAGGGCGATTGATTATATCAGCTATAAATACGAATTTTCTCCGCGCTATATCATGGTTGCCGGCGATTCGAGCGACGATGAAGATATGATCACCGGAAAAACACGGGGTCTTATCGTTGCCAATCAAAGCGAGAAGATGAACAAACTGAAGGGGAAGACCAACATTTATTTCAGTTCCGAACAATATGCCGCCGGTATAATCGACGGACTTTACCAGTATGGTTTTCTGCAAAAATAGAATAATCGCTTTCCAAAATTGCAGTTTCGCAAAAATACTTTAAATTCCGGAATTCGGACCTGATTTGGTCCTTTGTCCTATTCAGTATATCTACTCAGATTTTTCTCCGTTTAATAAAAATCATCCCATTGACAGACAAAGCAATGGTGTTGATAATAGTTATTATTAACGGTCTAGTGTGTGTTTTGGTGATGTGTCGGACTATTTATGATTTTGCAGGAAAAAAATTTACTCTTAAGGAATATGTCAAAATGGCTCGAGCACTTATTGTTTATGCAACCCGTACAGGTGAAAGCCAGAAAATCGCCGAACTCATCGCCGAAGGGCTTCGTTTTTCGGCCAATGAGGTGACTATTAAAGACGTCAATGAGATCAAAAAGGAGAGTGATCTTGCCGGCTATGATATTTATGCATTCGGCTCACCCACCTACCATGGTGAAATGATGACCAGGATGAAGAGCTTTCTGTTTATCGCCGAAAAGGCAGATCTGAAGGGGAAAAAAGGAGGATCATTCGGCTCCTTCGGCTGGAGCGGGGAAGCCGCTGAACGAATATTCGATACCATGAAAAACATTTATGAAATGGATATGGTCGATTCTCCGCTGATGTTGAAAGGTATTTCGGTCGATGGAGGTGTCAAGGTAGCACAGGATTATGGCAAGAAGCTGTCTGCCAGGATTACTGCATAATATGGGCATTACCACAACGGTGATTACTGAATTCAGTGCTCCACCAATGCCCGTCCGATATAACATCAATATTTAAATTAAGGAATGATTATGAGTGAGAAACAACAAGGAAGCCAAGTGGATAAAATGGATTCTTTCTGGAAATGTGGAAATTGCGGTCATACATTTCAGGCACCCGTTCCGCCGGGAATGTGCCCTGGCTGCAAAGAGAAATGCACTTTTAAAGATGTTTCCTGTTATACTCCTGACTGCGGTGGACCTGGATCGATTGACCCAAGGCTCTGATTAAACCGGATCTGTAGAAAGTGCAGCCTTTAATGTTTCTTGACAGGTGGGTATCCGTTGTTCCTGACTCTATCAGAGGGAGTCAGAGGGTTGTATCTTTACCATGGTTTCATGGAATCGCCTATAGAACCAATGACTTTAATGTTGCATTTCCGGATATACAGCATTGCTCTTGAAATGTAGAATAGCCCTCCGAGATTTGTTCTCTGAACATGAATACGACGGAATGTGAGCGGAGATGTTGTTTCAGCTGATATTCCGTTGTTCACCTCTTCCACATCCTCTCCTCTCTCCCCCAATCCTTAGCTTCAGCACGAATACCGCCGGTTGGACATATCTCGACGACTGCTGGCCACATGCACATGCAGCACGGGGTGCCGCCTCGTCGCAAAAATGCTTAGCCTGCTTTCCTATATAAGTAGAATGTTCTCCTTACACTCCTTAATGTTAGTCAAATGTTTTTCTTAATCATTATTGTTGTAATAAACCTATATCGTTTTTAAACAGTCATTTGCAGGAAGTAATGAATTTACATAAATTTAGTGATCATAAGAAAGAGCCCGAAATGGAGTTCAAAATTAACTATCAGCAACTGGTCGAGACGATTAGTTGTATCATCATAGGTATCAATGAGAAGGGAATGATCACCTTTTTCAACCGCTTTAGCGAAGAATTATTCGGCTATTCGCGAGAAGAGGTAGCTGGAGAGCCATTTGTCGGTAGGATTCTGCCCGAAAAGGATAGTGAGGGAGAAGATAATTCAGAACTCATCGCCAAGATCATCCAGGACCACGGTCCAAATAATAGAATTGAAAGCAAAGCGTTAACTAAAAACGGAAAGGAAGTTTGGTTTACTTGGAGCGTCAGGAGTATTAAAAATGGCCAGACTGTCCAGCTGCTGATCGAAGGCAATGACTCCAGCGAGCTGCACCAGCAGAGAGAACGGGCTGAAAACGCCTATCAGATAATTGACAATTCCCCCGACATGATTGCTCGCCTGGATGTCCAGAAACGTCTAGAGGAAATTCTGCATCGAGAACAGCAGCAGTTGCGAATGAGCGAAGATCATTTAAAGAGTGTCCTCAATAATTCAATGGATGCTTCTTATCGCCGGGATCTGCGTAGAAATACTTATGATTATGTAAGCCCCGTCATCAGCCGAATTACCGGAATTCCTGTGGAGGAGTTCGCAGCATTTTCCATTGCAGACATATGTAACCGTATACATCCGGAAGATGTTGAACGTTTTCAAGAAGAACTTGACCAGATAATGGAAAGCGACATACCTTCCGGGTCTCTGGAATATCGATTCAGGGCAAAAGGCGGTGAGTATATCTGGGTTGGTGATAACGTGGTCATAATCCGCGACGAAAAGGGTGAGCCGATATATAGGGTAGGTAATTTCCGTGATATCAATGACGTGAAAAATATAGAGGAAAAGCTGCGACTGAGCGAAGAACGGCTGCGGTTTGCCCTGACCGCGGCCGATATCGGTATATGGGATCTGGACCTGATCACCGATACCGCAGAAAGATCGCTGGAACACGATAAAATCTGGGGCTATGCCGAGATGCAGCCGAAATGGGGGTATAAGATCGCGATGCGCCACGTGTTGTCCGAGGACCGGCCCATTTTTGAGGAAGCCTTTTCCAGGGCCGAAGAAACGGGGTTGCTGTCATGCAAGGTGCGGGTCTGCTGGCCGGACGGCAGTATACACTGGATTTCCCCGAAAGGACGCGTGTTTTATGATGATCAGGGACGGCCTAAACGCATGATAGGCGTTGTGATGGATATCACCGAGCGCAAAAAGGCAAAGATGGAACTGGAGCGTTCAAATAAGGATCTTGAACAATTCGCCTATGCGGTCTCTCATGACCTTCAAGAGCCATTACGTTCTATAGTCGGCTTCCTCCAGCTGCTACAACTCCATCTTGGCAATCAACTGGATGAGAAGGGTCAGGATTATCTGGAGAGAACTGTGGCTGCCGGTCGTCGTATGAAGATCATGATCGAAGATTTCCTGTCACTGTCGCGAGTGACCACTCGCCAGAATAAGTTTATCACTACAAACATCGATTATCTTGTCAAAAGGGTTGTAGATGATCTTAGAACAGCACTGGATGAGAAACATGCAGATGTCTATTGCGAGCAGCTGCCAACCCTCTCTGTTGATGCCAGCCAGATCCAAAGCCTCTTTCGCAATCTTATATCGAACAGTATTAAATACAACAAAAGCTCACGCCCCAAAATTGAGATCGGTTGCAGCCCGTATGCAGATGGTTATCAATTTTTTGTCAAAGATAATGGGATCGGTTTTTCGCCACTATATCGCGAGCGCGTCTTTAAGTTGTTTCAACGTCTTCATACTGACAGTGAATATCCGGGAACAGGTATAGGTCTCGCCTTGTGTCAGAAGATTGTTGAACGCCATGGCGGGAAGATCTGGGTAGAATCTCTGCCGGGGAAAGGATCAACTTTTTATTTTACCTTTCCCAAGAACCGTTAAATACTTTCTATATATTATAGATTCCTGCCCTCTGACAATCCTGGGCGGCAGAGCATTGGTCGTATTGTCAACATACCCCCTTCCATTTTTTTTCTGATTACCCCCAATCTTCAGCTCAAGGTCGGGACTGCTTTTTTCACGGGTCTCTGCAGCCCGGACGGCTGCAGCGAAGCCCCCATGGACGGGTTTATGGCGTGCCGATGAAAAGAGCAGTCCCGGCCTGGGCCAGAAAATGCTGAGTTTCAGAGGTATTCAGATTTTTTTTTAATTTCGCCTCCTTGTTTACATTGAACCGTTTGCGCCACCCGCATCCCACTGTGTCTGGTACTGGGGAGATGCCCTGCGGCACTCCCGATCACTGGTTGAATAAAATCACAAAATGTTTGGCAATCATTCACTCTTACGGAATTCATACTTACTATATGAGCCACAGGGAATAACCGGTTTTGACATATGAATCATTCACAGGTGTGTCTGATCAAAACAAATAATTAGTAGAGGAACGACTGTGCCGAAAGTTTTACGTAAATTGCTTGGACTGATCCTGTTATTTGCCACTATTGGCGTGGCCACCTGGCAGGCTTTACTGGCTGTATAATTATGGGAAAGAAATCTCATCAGGGGTGGGCCCGTGCCCTTGAATCAATGGTAGCGGAAGGGACGAACCTTTTTGCTCAATGGTTTCCCAAAGGAGCGGCCGAACTTGAAAAACAGGCCAGGGAAAAAGCCAAGGCCGTGCAGAGTTATCGACAGCGCAGGCGGGAAGCAGCTGCCCTCAGGCCCCGTAAGTCAAGATTGTTGTGGTTGCTGCCTCTGCCTTTGATCCCAGCCATGGTGATCGCGCTTGGCGGCGGCAACTTCACGGTTTTTGTGAGCAATGCCTGCTCATATGGCCTATTTCTGGCAGCCGCCGTGCTTACACGTCATGGATTTCGCCAGGAGGTAAACCTGCGGCAGCAGCGTTTTCAAAAAACCATACGCTGGCCCTTTAAAACCATGGGTGGGCTGACAGTCGCCCTGGCCACCGGTATTACCGCCTGGGCCGGTGCCGGGCATGATATCGCCACTTCCATCGGCTTTGGGGCAGGCTCTTTTGTTGCTTTTGTTTTGCTCTATGGACTTGATCTTTATACCCAGCCGGTGGCGGTGAAAGATAATGTCGGCAACACTCAGCCCGTTACAGAGGCTCTGCAACAGGCTGAGCAGCAGATTTTACACATTGAGCAGGCCGCCGCCCGCATCAATCAACCCGAGTTGAATCAGCGGCTGGCTCGAATATCTGCTCTTGGCCGGGATATTCTGACGGAGATAGCCCGCGATCCCCGCGATTTTCGCCGGGCGCGCAAATTTCTCAACATCTATCTCGATGGTGCTCAACGGGTGGTCACCGGCTATGCAGAGACCCACGCGAACCTCCGCAATCAGACTCTGGAGGATAATTTCCGTCGTGTACTCGTGACCATAGAAGAAGTTTTCGGACAGCAGTATGAGCGCCTTCTTGAGAACGACCTGCGTGATCTTGACGTTGATATAGAGGTGCTGGAGAACCAATTGAAGCGCGAGGGTTTGCATTGATCAGGCGTGTTTTTCCTGGTGTTAAATTTTTATCGAAGGGAGAAGGATGAACGAAACGGAACTTAAAAATATAGAATCAAGCTTGCTTCAGGGCAAGCCGCCGGTGGCCTACCGCCAGGCAGATCCTCCAGAACGCAAGGAAATTGAGGCACTGATTAAGCAGATCGACCTCGATGACAGCCACAGCCTGCTCTATTTCGGTGCACCGGCCCAGCAGCAGCTGGCAAGCATCTCCGACGACATGCTGGAAGGGGTGCGCAACAAGGACACCGGACCCGCGGGAGAGGCTCTCAACCGTATGGTGGGTACAGTACGTGACTTCGAACTGGATGATCTGGATCCCAACCGCAAACCCGGATTCTTTTCCCGCCTGCTGAAAAAGACCAAGCCCATGGCTCAATTTCTCCAGCGTTACGAGGAAGTACGCAACCAGATAGACGCTATCGGTGATGAACTTGAGCGGCACAAGACCCAACTGCTCAAGGATATAGCCTCGCTTGATCGCCTCTATGCTGCTAATCTTGAGTATTTTCACCATCTGGAACGCTATATAGCAGCAGGGGAGGAGAAACTGAAGCAGCTCGACGAGCTGGATATCCCCACTATGGCACGGCAGGCGGAAGAAGGAAAATCTATGACCGCGGTTCAGCAATTGCGGGATCTGCGAGCCAATCGCGACGCCCTGGAGCGGCGCGTGCATGATCTTAAATTGACCCGCCAGGTGGCGATGCAGAGTCTGCCCAGCATAAGGCTGGTACAGGAGAACGATAAGGGATTGATCAACAAAATCATCTCCACCACTGCCAACACCCTGCCTCTGTGGCGGCAGCAGCTGGCCCAGGCCGTGACTATTCACCGCTCCCGCGAGGCGGCCGGAGTCATCCGCTCTGCCAGCGATCTGACCAACGAACTGCTGAAAGCCAATGCCGAAAACCTCAAGCAGGGCAATGCAGAAGCCCGGCGCGAGATTGAACGGGGCGTCTTCGATATCGAAGCGGTCAAGCAGGCTAATGCCTCACTCATCGAGACCATTGAGGAAAGCCTGAATATCGCTGATGAAGGCCGAAAAAAACGAAAGCAGGCTGAACTCGAGTTGGGGAATCTTGAAGCCGAATTGCGCAGAACGCTTATCGATGCCGGAGAACGGGTGCGGGAACAGCTGTGATGCAATGCGAACATCAACTATCTTCGGGCTTATCATGAGGTGAAGGACTGGATTGCAAAGGGGATGCCTGGTCTGTAGGAGTCTAGCAATGATTTGACCCTTTCGTGATTGATCTTTTCGTGATTGAGTTGGAATGAGATGATTCGATGGTTTCGGCAACACTGGATCCTCTCCCTGCCTGCCGAGATGGGCATTCGGCTCAGTTTTTGTAGGAGGCGAATTGCCGCCAATAACCGCAACTTCCTGAGCCGATGCTGGCATACTTCTTGAAGGTACTTTCACAGGCATGTGCTAACGCTTCGCAGGCTTATGCTTTTGTGTCTTGTTATCCCTGAATTCAGCGTATCCAATTTCCAGGGAATCGGGTTGCAGAAAATCAGGGTGTTCAGATTTGAATATCTCCCACAACAATGGTGAACTTCATGGAGACTTTGCTTTTTCCCGATACCAGGCTTTCCAAAAATCGATTGTATCCCCTTTTGCTCTTGTGTAACCCCCTCCACTTCCTGCAAATCGCAGAAGTTGACCTGCTTTCTCCGGAAAACAACGATCCGTCGCTGGTGGAGCAAAGTTTCTGCAAGGTACACACGCCAGCCCCCTTCGGGGATAAGCTCGAACTCTACCTTGAACTGAGCAAGCGGATCAAAACCTATAAAGAACAGTCTGCCGTCGCTGGAACCGAGACGGGCGCCGATACCGGAATGGAGGGGATCTCGTCGCTATTGCAAAAAGGCGCGGCCGAACTGGCCACGGGTGAATTTGACGCGGAACTCCGCCAGGCCCAGTTGATACTTGCTCTCGCTGAAATGCTTGACAATGAAGAAGAATCTTTGCGGGAAGAGGTTTTCTTCCTCGACGAAGATGAAATTGCCAGGAACCTGGTTAACGATTTGGAGGCCGTTAAAACCCAGTTACAGACGCCCCGACCGGAAAGCACGGCACTGCGTTTTGCGGCCTGGCTTCATCTCTTTCGGCAATTCGACATCACTCCGGGGATCAAACTCTGGATGGCCTCGTCCAGGAAGGCAGGAGAGGAGATTTTCAAACGCTACAGTTCCGGCGCGGGAAAAGATGCCGTCCCCATACTCAAACTTGCATTGCCGTCCTACTTCAGGGAGAGTCCGCAATATATTGTCCAGCATATTGAAAAATTTCACAAATCCAGTGCCAAAATTCATCAAGGCCTAATCGCTGATTTCGAAAGAATCACCACGTCCAGCCATTATGAGCGAGGCTCGCTGGAGTTTCTTCTACCGTACCATACTGACTGGGGCGGTTTCTGGGAGGCTGCGCTTGATGATTCTTTTCCGGCTGGAATCTACGGAAGAAGCACCGTAACCTTCTACCTGCTTCCAGAACAGCTTCTGCCAGGGCTTCTTTCTCCTGCCGGCTCGGAGCATAGAGGCGCTGACGGCCAATATCATGGACTGCTTGGCGTATTGGAGAACGAGACCGTCAGCTGATCTCGTTCCTGCAGTAGATGAAAGCGGCGAGAGAATCTACACTAACATCTCCTCTCTACGAAAGTATCGTCTATCATGAAGAACAGCAGTGCAAAAGGCTATGATGACAATACACTGGGATTTAATCTATAATTTTGCCATCGCCATGCTGGCAATTGTTAATCCTGTTGAGAAAATTCCTCTGTGGGTCACTGCTTCGGCGAGCGACAGAAAAAATTTCCAATGGCTTCTTGCGGCACTGGTTGTCTTTACCTGCGCCGTGGTGCTGCTTTTTTTTCTCTGGTACGGTCAACAACTGCTGATGAGTCTCAAAGTTGACCTGGCAAGCTTTAAAATCGGCGGGGGACTTATCCTGCTGCAATTCGGCTTCAGCATGATGAAAGGGACCGCTGTGAAAATAGCCAAGGCCAGGGAAACCAGGGAACACGACCTTCGGGAAAAGGTCCTGCGGCGTTATCAGCAGATTTTTATTCCCATCGGGGTACCGGTTATCGCCGGTCCCGGCGCCATCACCACCGTCATAATCTATGGTCATCAGAGTACATCCCTGTTCACTCTCTTGCTGTTAAGCGTCGTCGTTGTCGCTGTTCTGACGATTCTGTTTTTAACACTGCTCAGCGGTTCGTTCATCCAGAACAAGGTCGGCAACTTGCCCCTTGACCTCATATCACGGGTGTTCGGCATGATCATTATCGCCATCGCCGTCCAGTTCATGGTCGAAGGGTTTTCGGTAGTCTTTCCCGGCTGGGTGCAGTGATGTAGTAGGGGATGTAAAGCTGCTCCTGCGGCTTGACTCGAGCATGGCCGAAGAAGTGTCGAGCCGATTCGTACAAACTTGCAAACTTGCCGGGATAGAATTATTCTGTCCAAACAACTGTCTTGCCTTGCTGGACGGATTCCTCCCCGCTGGAATAGTGCGGGTTGCGGGCTGCCAACCCTCTGATAATATTTCGGCGGGTTAAAGGCGAAAAAGGGAAAAAGGAGTAATTCTAAATTTCGATATTTAATTTTACTCTGACCCCATAAAGCATAAGGAGACTCCTTGTTTCTACCCATCGGCGACAGCCCCAATCCCGAACGCTTCACCCCCTATGTGACCTGGGGGATAATAGCCGTCAATATCTTCATTTTCGTCTTCATCAACATTCCACTGAGTGGTAAACCGGTGGGAGCATCCAATCCGCTGCTGGTCGATTATGTGAGAATGCTGATGGAACAGGGGATTCCGGAAAGCTATATACGGATGGTGCTGTCCCAGGCCTCGTTGAACGACCTGCTGCTTTTTCAATATGGCTACAAACCTGCCGATCCCACTCTGATCAGCCTGTTCACCTCGCTGTTTCTGCATGGTAGCCTCATGCATCTTCTGGGCAACATGCTGTTCCTCTATATCTATGGGGACAATGCCGAACACCAGCTGGGCAGGATCAAATTTCTCCTGATGTACCTGGCAACGGGAGTGATTGCCACCCTGAGTTTTGCCGTTTTTGCCGGCATTTCGCTCACCCCTCTGGTGGGGGCCTCGGGAGCGATCTCGGGGGTGCTTGGCTACTATTTTCTCATGTTCCCTGATAACAGGGTCAAAGTCTTCATCCTGCTTTTTCCCATTTTCATGAGCGTGGTCAGGATACCGGCTCGTATCGTGCTCGGCATCTATGTGCTGATCGACAATCTGCTGCCGTTTCTGTCACAGGCCGGCGGCAGTGTCGCTTATGGCGCCCATCTGGGCGGATTCTTTGCGGGACTGGCCGTTGCCGCACTTGGTGAATCCCGCTGGCACCTGTCCTTTCTGCAGCAGGCCGTTGCAATCGGACGTTCCCTGGGCCTGATGTCGGAACCCCACTCTGCGCAGGCGGCAGGCTTTCGGGAAAAAATGGAACACGCCATCACTTCGGCTGATGCCAATCGTCTTCAGGAACTCCTTCAAGGTGCTGGGATGCAGGATTTTCAAACCCTTGAGGCGGAAACGATCCTGGAAGGGGCGCAGCTTCTAGAAAAGCGCAATCTTCTTGATCCGGCCAACCGCTTGGTGAGACTCGCCCTGGCGACCCACCCCAATTCTCCGTTGCTGCCGGAATTGTATTATCAACTGGGGCAAATCCGTGTGCGGCAAGGTTTTGCCACCGCAGCCTACCAGCACCTGCTGGCGGCGCTCGATCTGCATCCACGACCGGAGACCGAGAGAAAAATCCGCCGCCTGCTGGAGAATATCCGGATGTAAGATTATAGTGTTGGCGGATTATTCCCACGCTGCGTGAGATGTAAGGGGATTCCTGGAATTATCTATTTAACTTCCGGCGCCGGTTGAACGTTTTATCTCCCGAACAATCCGGCGCGGACTGAAATCTCTGTTCAATTGTTTTGCTGGCGTTCACGGGGCTGGAGTATCGCCGGCATATACAGAAGAAGTTTGCTCGAGGCCGGTGCGCTGATAGCCACTGTGCCGTAATTCTCAAATCCGACGGTATTGTAGTTGTAGGCCAGAAGAAGCGATGTGCCGCCGCTTCCGGTGAGTGAGGGATTATAAACACTGTTGCCCATGGATACCAAGATCCTCTCATCGCCCAGCGTTTCTCCGTTGCTGGTATAGAAACGACCATGAATTTCATAATGAGGCTGAACTCCCTGATCCTGCCATACTACCAGAAAATTGCCATTTCCGGCATAGGCTACCTGTGGTTGGCGCTGCTCTCCGGCCGCCTCGCTAATGAAAAATGGCTCCTCCGCTAGTGTGCCTCCAGCAGTCACAAACCGGCCGCGAATATCATTGCCGCCGTCGTTATCGTCCTCCCAGACAACAAGGGCGCGCTGCCGCACCGGGTCATAGGCGACGTCGGGTGCCGCTTGCGACCCGGGGCCGCTGAAGACCGGCGCTTCAGCTGTAGTGGGTATGCCGTCAGTTGCTATCATGCGGAAGTAGATATCCTTGTCCATAGTCGCATTTCTGTTATCCTCCCAGACGACGAGAAATCCTCCCTCGCCAATACCGGCAATGCGGGGATGATCCTTCCGGCTATCGACATCGGAAATCACGGTTTCGGCGACGATCTGATTGACCGCATTGACAATGCTGCCACCAATATGTGAATTGGTGCCGACGATGGTCCACTCCTCCCAGGCCAGAAGAAACCTGCCATTGGTAACATTATAGGCAACGGCGGGATCATCCAGTTGATTGAGGGAGGTTATCGGCAGCACATCAGTTGTGGTCTGGTTGTCGCCTGAGATGAGTGTACGCTGGATATACGGGACATCGTCATTCTCCCAGACCACGAGAAAGTGATCGGTATTGCCGTCGTACGCGATGTCCGCATTAGATTTATATTGCATACTCAGATCGGTTACCGGCAGGAAAGAACCGGACAGATCACCGTTTTTATCGACAAGCTGGCTTTGCACCTGCGTGCCCGCTGAATCTTCATAGATGTAGGCAGCCATATATTCCTGGTTCTGCGCGCCATAGGCCAGGGCCGGCGAAGACCAGCTACTGATCGCGGCGGTACCGTATGCGCTCATGGCCAATTCAATGGTTTCGCTCTCGGGCAGTTCGCTGCGCGGGATGGTGAAATCGTAAATTTTATGCTGCCAGGGCACCTCGGAAGTATAGCCGAATTTCGCCTCCCCCCACCGGCGCTCATCCTGGCGGACGGTAAATGTCTTTACGCCGTCAGTGGTGTGCAGATGCAGGCTGGCGTAGTCCTTGCCGCCATCCAGAGTGTTGTCCGACTGGAAATCGAGCCGCACATAGAGGTTGCGGCTGTCCAACATGCTGGAGGCTGTGGCCACGCCCCAGGGGTGGCCGGTGCCGGGAGACGTTTCCTCGGCAAAGAGGATCTGCGGCTCGGTGGTTGGCGAGAATCTATAGAACTCGCTTTTCGGGCTGATTAGGGAATAATTATTGGATGGGGGAAAGCGGAATGGGGTCTGCGAGATAAAACTCCCCTCTACCCGGGCGGCAATGCGCAATTCTCCGCCTGTGGGAAATTGCAGCTCGAGAAAGTGATCGTTTTCGGCAAAGCGCAAAACATCGAAATCCTTGGCTTCGAGCTTCATCAACGAAAACGGTGATCCGTCACCATCAACCGCTTGAGGCCGTTGTCCATTGACTCTGGCTAAATCGAGATGGCCATTGCCGATGCCGATCTTTTCCAGACGAAGAACAAGCGGTTTTTCACCGTTTCCCACCGGAAGTTTTGCTTCGCTGAAAAACTCGTTGAAGGCGAGAAAACCAGCTGCCCGCCACTCTCCGGCAACCTTCTGGTAGACTTTAAAACCTCTGTCTCCCAACGGCTGGGGAATGGCAGGGGTTGCAAGAGCCTGTGCGGCGCCCCAACAGAGGAGTTGCAGAATCGAACCTGTGACAACGGCATGACCGAGTTTCATAGAGATCTCCCTTACATTTTTCCTGATTGTAGAAACACCTTTAACCGACAGTTGAAAGTAAATAATAGCGCAAATTGAGGCACATTGCCCGATTTTTGTTCGCTTATGCGAAAATACAAGGAGAGGACATCATCGCCTGGCAAAGGCAGAACATAAGGCTAATTCGGTAATTTTTTAGCTTCCTGGCCTGGCAATGAAAAACCCTTCCCCATTGCTTTTCTTTGAATGTAAAAGAAAAAAGGGTATAAGTTGTGTTTGGTGAAAGGGGGCGCTCTCGATGTCTCGAAGGAGATGTTCTGGGGTGATCACCAGCTGTCGCTGCTCTTTTCCGATTGCAGATAGCACAACACCTGCTGGGATTCCACGTCCGCAGAAGGATCGCCGTGACTTGATAACGGTATTAACCTGCTGAAAAAAACAGTCTCATAAGGTAGAATATATCATCTGACTACCTTTGAATAACAACGGTTCAAAATAATTATTTGGAGTTAGGGGATTGATTTTATTTTTCTTTTCAAAATCCGGGTCATCTTGACTCTTTCAAACCGGGCCGGCATGCTCACGAGACAGGGAGTCTCGCATGAAATGATGAAAAATGACAATGTGTTAAAATCAAAATATGTCACGGCCGAGGAGGCAATCGGCAAGATAAAAAACGGCAGCCAAATCTTTATCGGGTCGGGGTGCGGAGAACCGCAGCATCTCATTCATACTCTGGTAATGAACAACAATCTGGACGATATCATGATATTTCAGATGCTGGCTCATACCCTTGCCGATTATCTTGGAGACGAAGTCTTTCTGCAGCGCTTCTCGGTCAAACTCTTCTTTGTGCCTGTGAACATGCAGCAGGCGGCTTTTGAAGGCAAGGTTGACTATATACCGACCTATCTTTCCCAACTGCCGCAGCTTTTAAGAAACAAGCAGATTGTTATCGATACGGTGCTGATACAGATTAGCCCCCCCGATGTCTTCGGTATTGCCAGCCTGGGCGTGTCCGTTGATGTCACCCTGGAAGCAGTCAGGAGTGCAAAAACAGTCATTGCCCAAATTAATCCACGGATGCCCAGAACGCATGGCGACGGCTTTCTCCATGTCAACGATATCGACTATCTGGTGCCTTTTGAAGAGGAATTGATTTTCATTGGCCCGGAAACCGTCGATGAGGAGACAGCCAGGCGTATCGCTCAATACGTCAAGGAGCTTGTTGATGACGGCAGCACTTTGCAGGTCGGCTACGGACACATGCCCTATGCCCTGTTGCCGTATTTTAATGACAAGAATGATCTTGGCATCCACACTCATATGATCTCCGATGGGTTTATTCCCCTCATCAAACAGGGCGTGATTACCAACAAACATAAAAATTTCATGACGGATCGTGCGGTAGCAACATTCTGCATGGGCTCGAGGATTGCCTACGATTATATAGACAACAATATTCAGTTCTACTTTGGAACGGCAGACTGGGTGAATACTCCGGGCATAATAGGCAAAAACGACAATTTCATCTCGATCAGTTCTGCCCTGGAGGTTGATCTGACAGGGCAGGTCTGTTCTGATTCCGTGGGCAGGCAGTTTTTCAGTGGGACCGGTGATCAGGCAAATTTCATCCGGGGAGCGACGCTGTCAAAAGGAGGATTGTCGATAATTGCACTTCCATCAACTGCAAAAGGGGGGCAGGTTTCACGGATCGTGGCCACTCTCAGTGCCGGGGCAGGGGTGGCTACCCTCCGGGCGGATGTCAACTTTGTCGTCACCGAATTTGGTATTGCCCAGCTTAAAGGAAAGAGCATCAGTCAGCGGGTGATTGAACTGTGCCAAATCGCCCATCCCGATTTTCGGGAGAGCCTGATCGAGGATGCCAAGAAAAACCATTATATTTTCCCTGATCAATTACCTCCATTGGCTGAAGATCTGATATTCATCGAGGAATACAAAAGCAGAATTACCCTGAAAAACCTGAAGACCTTGTCGGTGCGCCCGCTTCTGCCTTCGGATGAAATAGCCTATCGTAATTTCTTTTATTCGCTGGAAGAGGAAACGGTTTATCTGCGTTTTTTTCATGCAGTTACTACCTTTTCCCGGAAAATGGCGCAGGAGCACTGGGCAAACATGGATTATCGTAAGAATATCTCTTTGATCGGCACCGTTCAAAACAGGGGCAACAAAGAGATAGTCGCCATTGGGACCTACGCGAAAATGGATGAAAAATGGGCTGAAGTGGCCTTCGTAGTACGGGAAGACTACCAGGGGCAGGGCGTTGCCACCTATATCTTCAGGGAGCTGGAAAGAGTTGCCGCGACTAATGGTTTCGAGGGATTCATCGCCACTACATTGCCCGAAAACTTATCAATGATCAATCTCTGCAAAAAGTGCTTCTCCTCCACGGATATCACGGAAAACGAGGAAGAAGTTGTAATCCGGATGAAGTTTTCCAAACCGGACCGCACTTCTTCAGGGCAAGACTCCTAGAAGTGTGTCGGAGAATTACAATTTTTTCTCAGATCAGGTAAGCGCAGACTCCGAGGAGTTTTCGGGAATCAGGCACAGCCATATACTTAATATCGGAGTCTGCGCTTACCTGCGAGCATTGATTTTCGTTTTCTCTGCCACCGGTTCCCCGTCTTTCTTTTGCGCTCATCGACAATAGGCAATTTTGAGAAAAGCGCTGCTGCATGGTATGTAAAATTAAATGTAAAGCCTGCTTGGCCAGGGGCACTGTGGGTCATTTGTGTCCGATTTTGTTATTTCTTTTAAAACCAAATAAATAGCGACGTTTAATCGCAGCCACAGTGCAAATTTGACCCACTCTGTGCAGATCATGCTATTGCCCTGATAAGGTGCTTCTTCGTAACTCGGACGGCAAGGGTTCAGCTAATCGCCGAAAACCAGTGCTCTGCTCTACTGGGGCTTATTGGAGGGTCCGGTGGCCTCTATTTTGCATGGGGTTAGCCCATGGATCAACGGGATGGCATCAGTGAGGTGCAACTCCTCTCCTTTGTCATCACCTGATGGCTGGTGACTTCCGGCTCATGGCGATATGCAAGATCCATTGTGAATGCCGAAGTTGAAGACGTAAGGCATCAATAAATGTACTAAATTATCAAAGGAAAGGAGGAAATCAGATGAAGGAAAGTATCATGTTTGCTGGGGGTATCGTGATAGCCTGTGCTGTTATGTTGATGACGGCTTTCGGTCCCCGGGTCGATTCTGCTGAGGCAGCGGAAAAAGTGTATCGCATGAAGATCCAGTCATTATTTCCTCGCGGTGACGTTTCTATGGAGACACTGAAGGTGTTCGCTGATTCGGCAGCTGAAAAAAGCGATGGAAAATTGCAGATAAAGATTTTTGCAGAACCTGAACTTGTTCCTGGCGATCAGCTTTTCGGCGCTACTAAAAGGGGAGTTGTCGACATGCTGCATGGCATGGGCGGCATGTGGGGTGGTATGGTTCCTATTGGATATGTAGAATTCAATCTTCCTCTGGCTTTTTCTATTCCGGAGGCCTCTACTTTTAAAGCCAAAGCTCAGGCAGTAAGAGATTTCTTCACGGAAAATGGATTCATGGACCTTCTCCGCGAAGAGTATGCCAAGGAGGGGTTGTATCTTCTCGATATTCATACCTATGGCCCGGTTCCGTTTGTCCTGTCGACAGAACCTATAAAAACGTGCGATGATCTGCAAGGCATGAAGATTAAAGCCGACGGCGGCAATATGGCTTACCACACCGGAGTTGGCATGCAGGGAGTGCAGATGTCACCAACTGAAACCTATATGGGCCTGAAGCTGGGAACCGTGGATGCAGCTGAATGGGATGTCAGTGCGGTCACCGGCCTGAAATGGAATGAAGTGGCGCCGTACTGGGTTAAGGGCATGGAATGCGATCATACAACCGGTCACATCCTGGTCAGCATGAAAAAGTGGAATGCCCTGCCGGATGATCTCAAAGCCGCAATGCATGCGGCAGCCGAAGACTACTGGCACGCCACGGTGGAGGCCTATGAAAGTGAAATGGAAGCCGTGAATAAGCTTGTTGAAGAGGGAGAAGTCATAGTCAATGTTCTCGATCAGCAGTGCCAGCAGGAGTATGCCGATGTCGCCCATCAGATGTGGGAAGATTATGCCAAGCAGGATGAGGCCAGCGCGAAGGCTATTAAAATGATTAAAGAATGGCGTGGAGTCAACTGATCAGCAGGGTTGATGGATATTGCCTTGACGGTAAGAGTTTGCTCAATCCTGTGTAACAAACAGAAACAGCGGGACGATCTGGAATGAATCCGTCCCGTTGTTTATGGATGGTTATTAATGAACATATTATTAGACGGTATCACTCGCCTCATCAAAGTGATCGGAGATGTCTGCAGCTTACTGCTCTTGGCTATAATGGCCGTTGTCGCCTATGAGGTGACAGCCCGCTATGTTTTCAATAGTCCCACATCCTGGGCCTGGCTGATCAACAAACAGCTCTTCGGTGTCTATGTCATGGTTGCCGGCGGCTACGCACTTGTGCACAACAGCCACATACGCATCGAGATGCTCTACCAGCACTTTCCCGGGACCATAAAAAAAGTGATCCGATGGTTCACCCTGGTGGCGGCTTTCTGTTTCCTCGGCGCTTTGCTTTGGAAGAGCTGGCAAATGGGTATGGACGCATGGCGGATAAAGGAGGTCGCCATGGGGGCTTTCAGATTGCCTCTTTATCCCCTCAAGCTTTTTATACCTTTCGGCACGCTCCTGTTCCTGTTGGGGTGCATCGTCGTTGTTTTCAGAAAAAAGTAATATCCGCAGCCCGCTAATAATCGAGAATCAGAATCGGATCACTTATGAGCATTGAAATCATCACAGTAACTTTGTTTGGAGGGTTGTTGGTTCTGCTGGCCTTGGGAATACCGGTAACCTTTGCCCTTGGGGCAATAACGGTTGCCTTTACCTTCTTCGTTGATGGACCGGATGCTCTTTATACGGTGGCAACCACGACATATCAGCAAATTACCAGCCCGACACTGATGACCATTCCGCTCTTTATCATCATGGGGAATCTGCTGGTCCAGTCGGGAATATCCGAACGCATGTTTCAAGGATTGAATTATTGGCTTTCCGGTATTCGCGGTGGTCTGGCCATTGTTTCCATCGTGGTCTGTGTGGCACTGGCCATGTGTGGAGGTTTTGGCCCTGGGATTCTGACCATGGGACTGGTGGCCGTACCAGCGATGCTCAAGCACAACTACAGCAAGAATGTGGCTCTGGGTACAGTTATGGCGGGGGGCGTGCTCGGCGAGATCATTCCGCCTGCTATTATCATGATAATCTTTGCCTTCATCGCCAGAATCTCGATAGGGCAGCTTTTTTTCGGTGGTCTTGTCCCCGGCCTCATCCTGGCCACATGTTATATCCTCTTTGTCGTCATCACCGGTCTTGTCAGCCCCAAATCACTGCCCAAGACCAGCGAGACGGTAACCTGGTCCATGCGTTTTCACTCGCTGAGGGAAATTTTCCTGCCCTGCATGCTGGTAGTGCTGGTTCTTGGCTCGATTTTTCTTGGTATCGCCACCCCCACCGAAGCGGCCGGAGTCGGCGCGCTGGGGGCGATGCTCATTTGCGCCCTGCAAGGGAAGCTGAGTCTGAGGGTCATCCGTGATTCATGTTCCGAGACCCTCAAAATAACCGGAATGGCGCTGTGGATCCTTATTCCGGCTACCCTCTTTGGCGTTTTCTATTCGAGTGCCGGCGCCCAGGATATGATCATGTCCTTTATTGAGGCACTCGAAGTCAGCCGCTGGACGGTGCTCATTGTCATGCAGCTGACCTTGATGATATTCGGGATGTTTATGGACGACTATGCCGTCGTGACCATCTGTGCCCCAATCATGATGCCTATCGCCATAATGCTCGGCTTCGATCCTATCTGGTTTGCCATCCTGTTTATCTTGAATATGCAGCTGGCATATCTTTCTCCACCTTTTGGCTGGGCGTTGATCATGATGAAGGGTGTTGCTCCACCCAATGTTACCACTAACGATATCTGGCGCGCAGCCCCGCCCTTCATGCTGATACAGTTAATCGTCCTGATTGCGGTGATGGTGTTCCCCGAACTCGCTACCTGGCTGCCGAACAAGCTCGGTTAATTGCTGCCGGCGGATCAACGCGTGTTTGGCAGAGTACCGCCATCATTTTCGCAGCGTGAAGATCTTCAACCTTGTTTGCCTCAGCGCTCCTCTTTGATGGTGAATAAACATTCATCCAGCAAAAGTGAATGCCGGTCAACGTCGGCTTCGCTGACGAATGGGCACATCAGGGCCATATTGTGGAAGGGAGTCAGGAGAATGCCCCTATTCAACAGGTAGAGATGAATATAGGCCTCGAGCAGCGCATGCCGGCCCAAGTGAGCTTCGCCACCATTCTTCGGGGGATGATCCAAAAACAGATATTCAGCACGGGCACCTATACGCGTGACATGCCAGGGAAGCCGGTGTTTTTTGATCACCTCGTTGGTGCCGGCTTCAAAGCGAAGAGCCATCTTCTCCATACGGCAGAAATTGTCATCGGTCATGATTTCCTCAAGGGTAGCCTTGAGTGCCACTATTTGGAGGGCGCTGCCGGCCAGGGTGCCACCGAATCCGTAGTGATTGATCGGCTCACCCGGCTTGAAAGGCGGCCGCGCCTGCCAGATCCGTTCGGCCATTGTCTCGCTGGCCCCCCAGACGGCAATGGGGATTCCGCCTCCGATTGCTTTGCCGAGAACCAAAAAATCCGGCATCAGCCCGTATTTGCCGGTATAGCCGCTCGGGCCGCTGGAGATAGTATGTGTTTCATCGATAATCAGTGGTACATCGTAACGCCGCGTCATCTCGCGCAGGGCCTTGTGGTAGCAGGGATCCGGTGGCACCATGCCGATATTGGTCATCACCGGTTCGGTGAGAACGCAGGCCACGTCTCCATGGCTGAGGGACTCTTCCAGGCCGGCTATGTCGTTAAATTCCGCCAGGCGTGTGGTCTGACGATGATCAATACCGTTATGGTAAACATCCTGGCGCGGTACCATGAGCCGTCCGGAGTCGAATTCAACCTGGGTCTCATCGACACTGCCGTGGTAGTTCCAGTTGAAGGTAAGCATCTTGTTGCGGCCGGTGATCATTCGGCAGAGCCGCAGCACAAAACGATTGGCGTCTGTTGCCGAGGTGGTAAGCTGCCAATAGCGAAGGCCAAAACGTCTTGCCAGTTCCTTGCCGACCCAGAGGCTCTCCTCGGTGGGCAGCATAAAAGTTGAGCCCTTGGCAAGCTGGTTACTTATTGCCTTGACTGTGGCCGGGTTTGCGTGGCCGTACATGGCCCCGGAATCACCGAGGGCAAAATCTATATAGCTGTTGCCGTCCACATCCTCAACCCTTGCCCCTTGAGCTGTGGCCACATAGACAGGATAGCTGCCGGACCATTGCTGCATCCAGTGCAGAGGAGCTCCGTAGAGGTAATGTTCCAGACCCTGCCGGTAGCATTCACCGGAACGGGGATGCAATCTGGTAAACTCCAGCAGTTCGCGCTGCAAAGCGGCAGCGGTCTCGTGCAGATCAATTCCCAACATGGTCGTACCTCGTCTGATTTTGAATGCTAAGATTGGCACCCACCGGGGTATTGCAGGTAGCGCCGAAATCGCCGTCTTGATAGCCAAAAATTTTGCCGCTGGTCTTTTTTTGTTGAAAATCAATGAGAACCAGACCGACAGTGGGTATGATCTTTTCCAGCCAGACAAACAGGTAAAAATCATCTGCGACCCGGTAATACCGGCAATAGTCGGTGTCGGCCAGGCCGGCCTCCGGGCCCTGAATACAGTTCCAGGTATACAACCTGCTGCTCAAGTAAATATGCTCGTAGGCGTCTTTTTTGCCGTATTGATAGCGCACCCTTTTGCCGATCAGATCCTCGGTCGGCTCGTGGATTGGCGTATCTTCGCCAAAGCGGCAATCCAGAGCGCCGTGGGCGATCGTTGCCCGTACAGGCGTCAGCAGCTCCTTATCCAAGACCCTCTGGAAGAGGGGCTTCAACGTTTCTTCGCGGGTCGGCATGGTGGCCTCAACCATCGTGGCAATATTTTGGATCAGGTCAACGAGCAGGCTCATCGTCTGGACCGGCTGATGACTGCTGATGAAATCGACCAGAAAATAGCCTTCGCGCAGGCAGGTGGCGCGGTAACTTTCCAGGCCCTGTTTTGCCGCCTTCTGATCAAACCCCGATCCAGCAAGCATCCGCCACTCCAGGCGCCGATCGGGCATAAAGCGATAACGAACCGTCCAGCCGGTATCGAAATCGATGTCAAGGGTTCTGCCGGTCAGATCGTCCGTATGCTCGAGCTCATTGCCTCCGAAATCAGAGACAAAATCTCCAACCTGCATGAATGTCATCTCTTTTTGATCTCTTTTGTTTTTCTGCACGTTAATCCCTCCCGATTCTCCAGTATTCAAGTCATCACATATCGCATCTTTCCTGGTGCCTGATCGGTTGTCAGCTCCGCCGGCAATGCTGATTCACGATGTTCTTCCGCACCAGCTGGGCTGAAATTCAAGCTATGTCTGATCCTCCTCGTCGATCTTTGCCGTCGCGCAATAAGATTGAGATTGTTGCCCTTTGAGGGGCATTGAGCGATAATGGATGAGTCAGGAAGATGCGGAGGGCTTGAAGCTTGACCGGTCATCAAAGAGCTCCGATGACCGGTCACATACATTGGAGGGCTGTTTAAAAGACGTATGCCAGTTTTATATATGCCGAATCGCCCATGGTGGAGTTCTCGGAGTCAACAGTATGCATCCAGCGAAAACCTACTGAGAAACTCTCACTCATCATATAATAAAGGTTGAGTCCGAGTTTAAAGCTCATAGGTTCACTGTCCGGAATAGTTACCCCGTTGTCTTTTGCACCTTCAACGCCTATCCAGTACGCGGCGTTGAGGCCTACCCTGAAATTATCGGTCAATGCATAGTGAACGACAGTTTCGACCTCGACCGCATCGGATTCCTCGTAGTTCAGCTCATCACTCTCGGTATATTGAAAATAGTTGAGATTTGCGTCTATCCCGAATTTGCCTGGATACCAGCCAAAGGCCAGCTGGTGTTGAAACCAGTAGGTATCCCTGCCGATATTGACGGCGTTGTTTTTGTCATAATCTCCAGTGGGCAAAAATGCAAATTCCCAGAAGGACAAAAAGAGCTGTGAATCGAAGTTTTCATAGAGAAATATAAAGGGGCTGATACCGATATCGCCAAGACCGAACTCATTGCTCGATGGCGCCCCAAAGGCATTATCGCTGTCCAGACTCAGGTGGACAGTAGGGATGATGGCGTTAAGGCCGTAGGTGAATTTGTTCGCTACCTGGCCGATGAAATATACCGGACGGATCACCATACTGCTTGCCTTGAGACCAAAATCATATTCATTGCCATCCTGGTCGGTAACCTCAGGTATGTTATCCTGCCCAAAATAAGTGACCAGTGCAAAGAGGCCAGGGGGGGCCGAGCCGTTGTCGAGTGGATCGATGACGTCGGCGGCTGCAAGGGTGGTGCAAGATAAAATTGCTAAAGACAACATGGCTGCCCAAAAACGTTTTTTCATAACCTCTTTCCTCCTTAAAAAATGGTTCTAAGGTCTTCACAGAAATCTGCAAAGGACCGCTGTATGGCTGCTTTTGAAGTACAGCCATTATTGGATTGAGCAATTGAAGAGGGCCATGAGACCCTTGGTTAAAAACCCTTGCGGCCACTGCCTTTGAAGTGAATGAGAATTTTGTCAATGGTTCAGTAACCTTTGCATAGCAGATAGCAAGATGAGTGCCAGCAGGTGACGGGATTACAGCTCCTCTGCCCTTGAGCATTTATATGAGGTTCTGCAAAGGGAAACAGGGAAGATAGCAGTATTTCGTTAAAGTTTCGGAGTATGGTTTCTGCCTCGCTTGAGTACGGCAGGAGTTAATGTAGGCCCACTCTGTATCAAAACCGCTCTATAGCTGTAATATCAATAAATACAGTAATTTAACTTAATAAAATCTAGCTGTTGCGCCTTTGTGACCCATTTAAGTTCAAGAATGTGGCCCAAACTTTTTTCCAGGGATTATGGTGTTATCCGCAACAGTGTGGAAGGCGTGGAACCCTTGACCGGGTGATCTGGTAATGCTGAAGAGTCCCTGTCTGGTTCAAAAAAGGAAAAGAAGAAGGGCGACGGGAAGGGCAACCAAAACTGGTCTGTTAACAGCAGTCGCCTCAAGTTCCCGGCGCGTGCTTTCCGGAGCACGATTGGGCAGGGCGCTGGAGGCGCAGTTGCAATACATTATCTGATTACCCCTGAAACTCAGCCTCTCCTGGCCCAGGCCGGGACTGCTCTTTTCATCGGGACGCCATAAACCCGTCAATGGGGGCTTCGCTGCAGCCGTCCGGGCTGCAGAGACCCGTGAAAAGAGCAGTCCCGACCTTGAGCTGAGGATTAGGGGTAATCAGGATACATTATTTATTCAGCAGTGTATCGATAGGGGTGTACGGCATATCAAAGGCCTGGGCCACGCCCTCATAGGTAATATGACCATCAATCACATTGGCCCCCCGTCTTATTTCCTGGTTTTCAAGCATTGCCTGTTCCCAGCCCTTGTTGGCGATCTGTACTACATAAGGAAGCGTGGCGTTGGTCAGGCCCAGGGTAGATGTTCTGGCGACTCCACCCGGCATATTCGCGACGCAATAATGGATGACCTTATCGACGGTATAAATCGGGTTACCATGGGTGGTTGCTTTGGAGGTTTCAAAACAGCCCCCCTGGTCGATGGCTACATCCACGATAACAGATCCAGGTTTCATGGTTTTGAGCATGTCTTTGGTAATAAGTTTTGGGGCCTTGGTCCCGGGAATCAGAACCGCGCCTACCACTACATCCGCCTTTGTGGAGAGGTGACGGATTGTTTCCGGGCTGGACATAAGCGGTATGCAATTGGCAGGCATGACATCGGACAGATAGCGCAACCGGTCAAGGTTCATATCCAGGATATAGACTTTGGCGCCTAGTCCGCAGGCCATTTTGGCGGCGTTGACACCCACAACACCGCCTCCAATGACCATAACTGTTCCCGGATCGACCCCTGGTATACCACCCAAAAGAACACCGGAGCCACCCTGCGCCATCTCCAGATATTTGGCACCTTCCTGGATGGCCATTCGACCGGCGACCTCGCTCATAGGCGTCAGCAGGGGGAGCGAGCCATCGTCTTTCTGGATCGTTTCATAAGCGATATTGACAGAGCGCCGGTTGATCAGTGCTTCGGTCTGGCGTTGATCCGCGGCCAGATGAAGATAGGTGAAAACTATCTGGCCTGGGCGAATCATTTCGTATTCAGACGGCTGCGGCTCTTTTACATGCATGACCATATCGGCCTCGGCATAGATCCCCTCTGGTGACGAGATGATGGTCGCGCCGGCGCTGATGAATGCCTGATCTGAAAAGCCGCTGCCCTGCCCGGCATCTTGCTCTACCAGAACGGTATGACCATTTTGCTTGAGTACTTCTACCCCTGCGGGAGTCATGCAGACACGATTTTCTTCTGATTTAATTTCTTTGAGAATACCGACGATCATAATTGTTTGTCTCCATTACTATTTCATTCTTAAATGATTGCCTCTGAAGCCGAAGTGCGGTGAATCGCAGTCTCCACTTCATGGCAGCGGGATATACATCAGGGATCACACGACTGCATTGCATGTAATCTACCCGCGAAGGTAAGCAAAATATATACCAAGGTTCCCCGGTAAGTTATAAAAGTGGAGTAGTGGTGCAGTGGAAGCAGGGGCGGGATGTGAAATTTCACGTTTCTGATCGCAGAAATGGGTCAGGTTGGTCCCTAATGTTGCCTTCTTGACCCTTTTTGTCGTGCTCTATCATTTACAAATAGGGATTAATATTGTATGCAATATGGGCAGCGACAGGATCTGATCATTCTGTAGTGTCCATCCAGTATAGTTAGCGATAATAATGGGCGAAGCTGCTGGTCTAGCTAAAACCGCTATATATCAGGAGGTTACTATGGCGAACAGGCAAACAGCGGCACAGGTTCTCTCTCTTGAAAAAGAACTCGAATCAAAAGTTGCTGAAAACGAGAAACTTTCGCAGGCGTTGTTGGAAAGCGAAGGGCGCTACGCCAGGATGCTGGATAATCTCAAGGAAGAATTCCTCTTTTATCGTCATGACAAGGAGGGCCGGTTCACTTTTATCAGCCCATCCTACGGCAACATTCTCGGTTTTGCGCCTGATGAATATATCGGCATGAAGGCTGATGAACTCTGGACACCAAACGAGATCAATAAAATTGCGGAGCAGTCGACACGGCTTTCCTGCCAGGGGGTGCGTCAACCACCTTATGAGATGGAGATTTATCACAAAAGCGGGGCACTGAGGCGTTTCGTTACCATTGAAATTCCGATATTCGACGATGATGGTCAAGTCATTGCTGTGGAAGGGACAGCGAGAGACATCACAGAAAAGAGAAAGATTGAAGAGCAGCTTGAAAAATACCGGCTGATGCTTGAAGAACTGGTCCGCCAGCGGACCATGGAGCTCGAGACTTCGAGAAAGCAGCTGGCCGATATAATCGATTTTCTCCCATATCCAATTTCTGTAGTAGATACCAGCGAAAACATCATCGCCTGGAACCGTGCCATGGTTGATATGACCGGGGTGACGAAGAGTACGGTGATGGGCAAAAATTTCAAGCCGTATCTGAAAAAATTTTATACCTCTTCAGAACCTCTTCTGCTGCAGCTGATTCTCGAGGGAGTCCTTAACAAGGATATCCGGGGTTCTGAAAAGGTAAAGGATCTCTTCCGGGATCATGCCATCCAGGTTGAAGAAAAAAAGATCCTGGCCGAGCGAGTTATTCCCGATCTGTATAATGGAGAGGGTGGAGAAATCTGGGTCACGGCCGGGCCTATTCTGGATCATGAGGGTCAGGTAGTCGGGGCGATAGAATCTATTCGGGATGTCACCAGGGTTAAGCGGGCTGAGCGTCAGGTTTTAAGAAGTGAGCGTCGCCTCTCAGCACTGTTGCGTAATTTGCCGGGAATGGCTTACAGGATAACCATATCAAAAAACTCCTGGCGGGTTAATTTTGTCAGTGAAGGGTGCAGGCAGATTTTTGGTCATGAGCCTTCTTTTTTTATCGGAAACGATTTATTTGAATTGAAACATCTGATTCATCCCGATGACCTGGAACGCCTGCATGAAAGAGCTCGCCTGGCAATCAGTGAGAACAAGCCATATGAATGCGAATATCGGGTCATGACCGCGGCCGGCGAAATGAAATGGGTTTTCGATAAGGCCCAAGTGCTCTCTCATGATGAAGATGGAGGCGCGTCGGTTGAAGGATTCTTAGCAGACTTCACGGTATTTAAAAATATGGAGGAGAGGCTTCGTAATGAGAATCTTCTGCTGCGCTCGACGATACGTGATCGCTATAAATTCAAAAATATCATCGGCAATTGTCAGGCCATGCAGGATGTCTTTGAGCTTATTGTCAAGGCGGCGACCACCGATGATAATGTTTTTGTGTATGGAGAATCTGGTACCGGAAAGGAGCTGGTCGCCCAGGCGATTCACGATACCAGCGCCCGCAAGGACAAAAATTTCATTGCAGTCAACTGTGCTGCCATTCCGGAGAATCTGATCGAAAGCGAGTTTTTCGGTACAGCCCGGGGTGCCTTTACCGGGGCTAATGCGGACAAAAAGGGCTATCTTGAGGCGGCAGGTGGAGGCACGCTGTTTCTCGATGAAATAGGTGATATCAGTCCTAATCTTCAGGTTAAGCTGTTGAGGGCAATCGACGGTGGCGGATTTTCACCTGTGGGAAGCAGGCGTCTTATCCGGCCAGACCTGCGTATCATCGCGGCATCGAACAAGGATCTGCAACTTCTGGTGGGGACCGACAATATACGACAGGATTTCTTTTTCAGGATACATGTAATTCCCATTCACCTGCCGCCTTTGCGGGAAAGGGGAGATGATATTTTTATCTTAATTAATCATTTTTTAAAGGAATATGGATCTTCTCACAGTATAGCCTCGCTCTCCAGTGAAGAACTGGAGACCCTGAAAAACTATCCCTGGCCCGGCAATATCAGGGAGCTTCAGAATGCCCTTCGTCGCTTTATTACTATGAAAAACCTGGATTTCATGCAGGTACCAGGAATGCAGAGGCAAAAAGAAACAGGATATGTGGATTCTCCTGTTCCCAGAAACGGTCAAAACCTAAAAGATACCCTGATAGAAGTGGAAAAGAAGGTGATTATGGAAGCACTCGAGCAGACCAGATGGAATAAATCCAAGGCGGCCAAGGAGTTGGGGGTGTCGCGAAAGACCTTATTCCGAAAAATGAAAGTGTGCGGGTTGAAGTAGAGGCGTTTTGGGTCAGAGATGACTCATTAATGCTTATTTTTTTAAAATTCAATGAGTTGTATTGGATGGAGCTGTCAAATGTGCATATTTGACACACTTCTTGCACCTCATTGCCGTTCCATGCAGCTGTCTCTTTCTGGTGCTTTCCTGCCAACATAGTTTTTCCGAGAACTACCCTCAGGTTGTTAACTCCCAATTTCACTACATATTTGATCATTTCCGTTTTATTTGATAGCGCCCGACAGCCGCCGATATGGCCTGTTTAACGGTGAGGGATGAGTAAAGACTCACCCTCTGTTGTTATCGGCACCGATGTTGCAATCCCTCCGTAAGCGGCCCACTCATCCGGCTCGAATATGAACTATTTTAAACTTCTCCAGGAGGGAGGAAATGGCCAATATCCTAAGAATAAATCTCAATACCGCAACATATGAATCGATTCCAACACCTGATACATATCGTAATCTCGGTGGTCGAGGATTGACATCAAGAATTATATCTCAGGAGGTTCCACCAGATTGTGATCCTCTGGGGGAATACAACAAACTGATTTTTGCCCCGGGAGTCTTAGCCGGTTCAAATGTGCCCAATAGCGGCAGGATCTCCGTCGGTGCAAAAAGCCCTTTGACCAAAGGTATCAAGGAAGCCAATGCCGGAGGGGCGGCAGCGCATATGCTTGCTCGCCTGGGTATTCAGGCAATTGTTCTGGAAGGGTTCGCCAAGCAGTGGACTGCCCTGAAGATAGACAAAAAAGGACTCACCTTCTTTCCAGCCGATCATCTCAAAATGAAGGGAATTAAGGCGAGTATCGAGTCAGTGCGCCACGATCACGGCGATGCGGTCAGTGTCATTGCTATCGGCCAGGCCGGGGAAATGGAACTGATGGCAGCGGGAATAGCGATAACCTCTCCGGATCATTTTCCCCGCATGGCAGCTAGAGGAGGACTTGGAGCTGTAATGGGTGCCAAGAAAGTCAAGATGATCATTGTAGATGATCTGGATTGCCAGGGGCCTGAAGTCAAAAATACCGCATTGCTCAAGTCCTCGATCAAGGATTTTACCAGAGGGATTACCTCGCATCCCCTGGCTGCAGGGCTGAGGCGATTCGGCACGCCGCTCCTTGTCGGTATGATTAATGAAATGGGAGCAATAAGTACCAAAAACTATTCTCAGGGGAAATTTGACGGTGCTGAAAAAATTTCAGGTGAGTATATCGCGGAACTGATCGATGCCCGGCCTAACGGTGACTGTAGTCATCGATGCATGACCGGATGTGTCATGAGTTGTTCAAACATATATACCGATGCCGAAGGAGAGGTGGTGGTTTCAGGTCTTGAGTTCGAAACCTTGGCTCTTATGGGCGCTAACTGCCTGATTGACGACGTTGATATCATTGCGGCCATGAATGCGGTCTGCAATGATTTTGGCCTGGATACCATGGATGTCGGAGGTGCGATTGCCGTGGCGATGGATGCCGGAATCCTGCCTTGGGGGGATGGGCCCGGAGCACTGCGGCTGGTCTTCGAAATTGCCGAGGGCACAAAAATGGGTCGAATGATTGGCAACGGCTGCAAATATACCGGGGAGCAACTTGGGGTGGCGCGGATACCCCAGGTTAAGGGACAGTGCCTGTCCGGTTATGACCCCAGGGTTCTCAAAGGAACCGGAGTGACCTACGCCACCTCACCAATGGGCGCCGATCATACCTGTGGTAACGCTCTACCAAGTCCGGCAAACCCTGATTATGATCCGTCGGCCTCTACCGGCCAGGCCCCGGTATCCCAATTCTTACAACGTTACTTTGCTGCCATTGACACTCTTGGAATCTGCTTGTTCGCAGCCTTACCTCCACTGGATATGCCTGAACTTCAAAAATACTTAATTGATTGTGTCAGTGCGGTTCTCGATGAATCGCTGGAAGAGCAATATCTTATGCGGCTGGGGAGCATGGTCAATGAAGAGGAACGTAAATTTAACAAAGCAGCAGGTCTTGGCCGACTCGACGATCGTCTGCCGAAGTTTTTTCTATCGGAAGACTTGGAGCCTGGAGGCAATCGATTCGATGTTTCCGATGATGAACTCGACAATGTTCATCAATAATTATATTTCAAAAGGAGAAATAGAAAATGATCAATGAAAAAGATCTAGCTGAGCTTTCATACCCGGATGCACCAAAAATCGTTACAGAGGGTTTTCCCGGGCCAAAGACCCAGGAGAGTCTCGATAACTCATTCGGCTCTGAATCCATGGCGCGCGGCGGCGGCAGATTTCCTTTTGTGTTTTCCGAAGGCAGAGGAACCACAGTCAGGGATCCGGATGGCAATGTAATGATCGATATCACCGCCGGTGTGGCTGTTAACTCGGTAGGACGCTGCCATCCCCGGGTTGTTGAGGCGATGCAAAAGCAGATGGGGGTGTTGATGCACGCCAGTGACATCTCTAATGTGAAACGCACCGAACTGGCACAAAGTCTGGCCAAAATTATGCCGGCCGGGCTGCGTGACAATTGCATCACCTATTTTACCCAGGGGGGAAGCGGCGCGGTTGAAACAGCAATCAAGTTCGTCCGGAAAATTACCGGCCGCACCCAGATTGCTGCATTCCATGGTGCTTATCATGGTGTGTGGTGCGGATCTAATTCCCTTACCACTGGCGATCAATATCGCCAGGGTTATGGACCATTTATTCCGGGTGTTATTCATCTCCCCTATCCATATTGCTACCGATGTTGCTTTGGCTTGACTTATCCCAGCTGCAATCTGCAGTGTGCCAAGTATGTGGATTACGTTCTTAATACCCCCTATACAGGTGCAGACGATGTCGGGGCGCTGATCATTGAGGCGCAGCAGGGCGAGGGCGGTTATCTGCCACCTCCTCCCGGCTACCTGGAGATAGTCAAAAAAGCCTGTGAAAAGCATGGCGCTCTCTATATATCGGATGAAGTGCAGGCCGGCGCGGGGCGGACCGGCAAAATGTGGTGTATTGAGCATACCGAGGTAGAACCCGATATGATCACCTGGGGAAAAGGAATGGGCGGTGATGTACCCATGGCAGGTCTGACTATCCGGAAAGATCTGGCCCAGCAGATCGATGACCATTCCCAGCCCAATACTTTTGCGGGCAACGCGGTATCAAGTGCTGCCTGTCTGGCTAACATAGAAATCCTCACCGAAAACGACAACGCCTTGATCAAGCGGGCCGGCGAGCTGGGCCAGGAGATCAGGGAGCTGATTATGGAAGGTGCCGGGGACATACGGATAATTGGTGATGTCCGTGGAAGAGGGTTGATGATCGGCATTGAAATGGTCGAAAACAAAGAGAGCCGGGAGCCCCTCAACAGGGATGCTGTCGGTGGTATAATCATGGGCATGCTGAATCGAGGTATGCTGATGGTACCTTGCGGCCGCTATGGCAATGTCTTCCGGTTCATGCCGCCGCTGGTGCTTACCAGGGATCATGCCCACAAGGCGGTGGAAATCCTGCTTGACGTAGCCAGGGAAGTGCAATAACAGTCTCTCTGCTTTACCACGAACCTGGAGCGGCTGAGACGACGCTCCGGGTTTGTGGTTCCCCCCCGATTACTTCTTTACCTGGTTCTCCGGGTAATCCTGATAACCTGCATTCCGTTCCTCAGCAGCCCAGAGTTAGACAGCGCGCCGCTATCCTAAAACTTGGGGGTTAAGCTGCCATAGAGAGTAGGTGAGGGCAGATGCGTAACCAACCCACAGCAGGTACGGAATGAGGAGAGCGCCGGCAAGAGGACGCACGCGCCAAAAAAAGACGAGGGTAGCAGCAATAAGGACCCAAAGCAACACGGTGTCGGCAAATGCCAAGGCGCCGCGCTGCCAAACAAAGAAGATCCAGCTCCAGAGGGCGTTCAGGGTGAGTTGCACTAGAAAGAGCGAGAGTGGGATGCGATTAATGCGGAACCCGCCGGAGCGCCATGCCAGCCATGCAGAGATAGCCATCAAGGCGTACAAAACGGTCCAGACTGGCCCGAAAAGCCCTGGAGGCGGCGCCCATGCAGGCTGGACCAGCTGACTGTAAAACGATTTGGCCTGTATTGATGCTGCCCCTCCAACAGCAGAAGCGCCAAAACTCACAACCAGCCAACCGATAAGTCCCAGAATCTGTATCTGCTTTGATTGTAAGGCCAAACAAATCTCCCCTTGTTGCCTATCGCCAGTAATGATTAGACTTCTTCAATCCCTCTCCAGGCTTTGCTCGGAGATTTTTATAGCCGCCATATTGGCTGCCAAGGTGGCTTTTCCGGTTCCGCCTTTTTCCTCACCAGTAAATATGATACTTATGCTGTCATCTCATGGATAAAGTATAGCGAGTGTTTTTTTACTTGCAAAGGCAAATAACGTTAGTAAAACATAGCGGCATGATTACTGGTTATATTTTTATACTATCTGCTGCGATCTGCTGGGGGCTTATTGGGATTTTCTCGAGCCTGGCTTTTGCGCAGGGGATTGAACCGATGGAAGTCGCGTTCTGGCGAGCTTTGTTAACATGGATATGTTTTGCGACACAAGCAGTTATCCAGGGGAATACTCGTATAGATGTTAAGGACACTCCTTTACTGGTCGTCTTTTCTCTCTTTGGAATTTCTCTCTTTTATATTTCTTACCAGTATGCAGTTAAAACCGGTGGCGCCGCTTTTGCCTCCGTACTCTTATACACTGCACCCGCCTGGGTTGTCGTCTTTTCTTACTTTATTTATAAAGAAAAACTGACCCGTATAAAAATTATATCGGTAATTCTCGTTATTGCCGGAGTTTATCTGATATCAAAAACCGGAGGCAACGCCAGCGGATCCCATTCCATAGGAGTTGTTGCGCTTCTCTCCGGTATTTGTGCGGGGTTTTGTTACTCTCTCTATTACACCATAGGAAAACACTTTTCGAAGAAGTATACATCAGCGAACCTGTTTCTATATCTTCTTCCTCTTGGCGCATTGGCAATTTTACCTTTCGTTGAATTTACTCATAAAACGCCTCTTGCCTGGACAGCACTTATAAGTGTCTCCGTTATTTCAACATACATAGCCAATTATTGTTATTACATTGGATTGAAGTGTCTTGAAGCAGGGCGGGCCTCAATTGTAGCAACCATTGAACCCGTGGTTGCGGCACTTGCCGCATATATACTTTTTGGAGAATATTTTACATTTCTCGGTTACTGGGGAGTGCTTTTTATTCTTACGGCCGTGGTTGTAACCATATATGAGAAATAGCAGCATCCTTGCTTAGCCCCATCTGGAAATCCGATTTACCGGTGCGAGAGCCGCTTTTTCCTGTCCCTTTCTGTTTTTGTCTGGATCTTTGCGTTTGATTCATTGACGGCATGTAGTTTCATAAATCAAGTACCTTTTTGGGGCACGATATAACTCAAACGAGTTGGCCGCCAGGAACGACCATTCTCCAGTTTTCTACTTGAATGGATCATGGTAGATTGGCCAGTCGAGTTTTTCGTAACCGCGCCTTCTCCCGCCTCCCTCCCTCTCAATGCTGACAAAGTTCCCAAGATAACCGAAGGCAATGTATGCTGTCTCCCGGTCTTTGGGCAGGGTAGCGCGGAAACCCGCTTTTTCCGGAAAGGTATTGTAGATGGAAATGTTGGGACGGATAGTGTGGCGGCTGGTGTACACGCCCTCGTCATCGAGGAGGTAGACATGGATATAGAGATAGTCGGCGAGAGGGAATGTATAGGTGACGCTGGTGCTTATCTCCACAAAACCGTTGATGTCGAAGAAATTTCCTTGATCCAGCAGGCCGTAATGAATGGAGAGATCGTTGGTTGACCATATTTTGTTCTCTTTCGTTCTCTTCAGTTCGATCCGCTCATCTGCTACGACCTTGTCGCCAAGATGCCGCTCTGGAGCCATAGTGCAGGAGGAGAGAATGACGATGAGCACTATGGCTGTTAATCCGGTGAAATGTGTCACGATGCAGGTTTTCATCTCGGCACCCATTTTTTTTATAAAGAACCAGGAAGCCGCACCGACCCTGGCGGTTAGGCTGCCATTGACTCAAAGATATCATTGCCTTGCGGAGAACAGTGGCTCTTATGCCGGTTAAGGCAGGAGGCTGACTTGTCATAATTGTTGTCCCGCATCAAAGTCATCCCCCTTTTTCTCATCCTATGGTATTTTCAGCAACACGTCCAGCCGCACTCGCTTCAGGCTGCTCATCGCCCGGCTAGGAGACCAGTCTTTTTCAACATGAGTATATGCAATGACGGCGCTTATCATTTTCACACTCTCCTATGCTGGAATAGCTCTTGGGAAAATACCGGGGCTTACTATCGACAGGACCGGCATCGCTCTTCTCGGTGCCATAGCCATGGTTGTCTTCGGGGGGATTTCGCCTGAATCGGCTTTTCATGCCATAGACCTGACGACCATACTGCTGCTCTATTCCCTGATGATCCTTTCGGCACAATTCCGCCTCGGCGGTTTCTACACCTGGATTGCCAGAAAGATTATACCATATTCATCTCGTCCGAACCTGTTCCTGCTGGTCATAATGGCAGCCAGCGCAAGCCTTTCGGCCATCCTCGCAAATGATATCGTCTGTTTTGCCTTCACTCCCATTCTTGCAGGCGCCCTTATCAAGGCGCGGCTCAACCCGCTGCCCTACCTTTTAGGTCTTGCAGTTTCAAGCAATATAGGGTCTGCCGCAACTATCATCGGCAACCCGCAGAATATGCTGATCGGCCAGACCGGCAATCTTGATTTCTGGGAGTTTTTTCTCTGGTGCGGCCCACCCTCGCTGCTCTCTCTGTTGTTTTCCTGTTTCATTATCCTGTGGCTCTACCGCGGCCGGGTCCATCTGGCGGATGAACATGCAACCCTGCCAGACAATACCATCGAGCAACCCTTCAACTCCTGGCAGACCACCAAAGGACTTATTGCCCTCATGGTTCTGCTTTTTCTTTTTCTCCTCCCTTTTCCCAGGGAAATATCGGCAATCGGCATTGCCGGGGTTCTGCTCTGCAGCAGGAAAATGAAAACCCGGGACATTACCAGCCTTATCGACTGGCACCTCATTTCTCTTTTTAGCGCACTTTTTATACTCATTCACGGCTTGAGCGAAAGCGGTTATCTGCATGCGGCAATCGAACAGCTCAAAATCCTTGGCGTCAACCTGCACAGCCTGCCACTGCTCACTGGAGTGTCGGTGGTATTAAGCAATGTTTTCAGCAATGTCCCCGCCGTCATGCTGCTCGCCGGAGCCCTCGACCCACAACAGCCATTGCAATGGTATACCCTTTCCCTGGCCAGCACCTTCGCCGGTAATCTGTTCCTGCTGGGCTCCATTGCAAATCTCATCGTTGTTGAACAAGCCAATGCCGCAGGTATACGCCTGACGTTCCTGCAGCATGCCCGTATCGGCATCCCTGTCACGGCAGCATCGCTCTTGATACTGCTGTTCTGGATAGCTGTTGTCAGTTAATCCGTACCAGATGGTCCATAGCAAGGCTTTCTTCCGTGACCTTCAGTCCGCTGATACTCTTGATGAATTCCTAATTCCGAGTGGTCCGGATCAATTCGGCAGGCTCTCCAGAAACCGCTGCAGCCCTTTCTTCGCGCCACCGACCCATGGTTTTCCATGGGCCAAAAGCAGATGGTCAAAGTCCCTCTCCATGTGACGGAGAAAGACACGTCGTAACCCCCTCTCCACTCCCTTAGGATCCTCTCCCATCAGCTCCTCCGGCACAAAGCCAAGCTCTTCTCCATAGCGGATGATGGCGTCACCGATGGCTAGAATGCCGCCCGAGCATGGACAATAAAGGGCCGTTTCCTCCGGGCAGAGTACCCCAACCTCCAGGGCCAGGATGCCTCCGGGAAGCTCTTCTCCGTAGGCAAAGGAATGAACTTTTTCCCCTGCCGTGAATTCATGCATCCCGTCCTTATGGCACCAGACTCTGGTTCCGAAGGCTTTTTCAAAGCGGTCACTGTGCCGGTAATGGTGGCGGTTGGTGAGAAAGGCATGGGCCGGCTTGTGATTTTCAAACCAGTCGAGGCCTCTCTCCGGAACCCTCGGATCGATCAGCACCGGGGGATCGATGCAGGAAAGGAAGTAGGAGTGAACTTTCTGGCCAATCCCCTCGTGGAAGGTCGTCCAATGGAATACGCCTGGAAGTATTTCTTTCATTGCAGCCTCCTCTTTTTCCTTTTTTGGAGTTATTGAAAAGATAAGGGGAACAGACCGTGCTGACCACGTTTTTCTTTTTGGCCATTTATTGCGGACCCGCTTGCTTGGTGGTGTGGGGGGGGGAGCAGAACCCCGGCTACCCGATCAGGTATCTTGCCGATGTACTCGATTTCTACTACTCAAATAATAATGCCAGAAATAATAGGCGGCCAGCGACCTGTATGGTTTCCATTTTTCACTTAGCCCTATGATCATTTCTTTTTGCACAATTCCATATAATTCCTTAACAGTACTTATGACAGCAATATCTCCCAAAGGAAATATATAGAATCTGCTCATCTGAAGAAAATGGAGCTTTACCGGAAATTTCAAAAATCTCACGATTCAGCTGACAGCTGATCGCCAAGCAAAAGATTCAAAGCCAATGGGTCTGGAGAGATGGTGGAGCATCACCGACAGTACCGGGTATTTTTTCCAGTAACCCGCCAGACTCAGACAAATTCCTTGTTGACAAACATCTAGAGAAAATTTATTTCTACCGGTTCGATTTGGCAGTGCTCTGAATCCCTTGACTGAGTTTATTTAGAACTCTTCATTCTCGACCTCATAATCATGGAAAAAAAGAAATTTCATATCGCTGGCATTGGCGCTTCCGCCGGAGGCCTTGAAACATTCCAAAAATTCTTCAGGAATATGGCGAAAGATTCCGGACTGGCGTTCGTGCTGGTGCAGCATCTGCATCCCGATCATGAAAGCCTGATGCCGGAACTTCTCTCCAAATATACTGACATGCCCGTCCTTTCCGCCGGAGAGGACATGAAAATAGAACCCGATCATGTCTATGTGATACCGTCAAATTCGACGCTCACCATGAAAAACGGCTATCTACATCTTGAAAAACCCAGCGAATCGCGCGGGCATCGAATGCCCATTGACCACTTTTTCAGATCGCTCTCCGAGGATTGGGGGGAAAAAGCAATCTGCATCATTCTCTCCGGCACCGGCTCGGATGGCACTCTGGGGCTGAAGGCCGTGAAGGAGCAAGGAGGGCTGGTCATCGCTCAAAATCCCGAGACGGCAAAATACGATTCCATGCCCAGGAACGCAATTTGCACGAATCAGGTTGATATGGTTCTTAATGTTGAAGAGATGCCGCAAGTCCTGCTGAAGTTCCTTGACAAATCCGATTCTCTCAGGAAGGAGATGGAGGACAGCGATGATACGCACATCCACCTCGATGCCATCTTCGGTGTTCTCGAGGAACGGACGAATCATGAATTTCATGATTACAAACGCAACACCGTTCTGCGGCGTATACGGCGCAGAATGCAGATTCTGCACATCGACTCCCTGAAGGTTTATGCGGAGAAGGTCAGGGAAGACCACGAGGAATCAACCCTGCTATTCAAGGACCTGCTCATCGGCGTCACTCACTTCTTTCGTGATCCGCGATCCTTCGAGTATCTACAGGAACGAATTATTCCGGGTATCCTCCAGAAAAAACAGGAAATTAACGATAATAGGGGCATCCGTGTCTGGGTAGCCGGATGCGCCACCGGCGAGGAGGCCTACACCCTTGCGTTGATCATCCGGGACGAAATCTCCAAGAAAAAAATGAACATGCCGGTGCAGATTTTCGCCACCGATATTGACGAAAACGCCTTGATGACTGCGCGAAGAGCCACCTATTCGGAAGGCATATCAGAACAGATTCCTGCACAATACCTTGATCGATATTTCCACAAACAGGGCAATTCCTATTGCGTGAACAAAAATATCAGGGAGATGTGCGTTTTCTCTCCACACAACATCATCAGCGATCCGCCATATTCGAGGCTTGATCTTATTACCTGTCGCAATCTTTTGATCTACTTTGACAGTTCTTTGCAAGGTAAGGTACTGCCCATCTTCCACTATGCCCTCAACAGCGACGGCTATCTTTTTCTCGGGCCTTCGGAAAACATCTCCGCCAAACCACAACTGTTCAAAGCGATAAGCAAATCACACCGCATTTTTCAGGCCCGCAAGAACGTCCCTCCGTCCATGATCGATTTTCCCCTCGGCAGGCGGCCTTCGGCCATGTCTATATCGAAAACGTCTCCCGGTGAGCAGAAGAAGGAAAACGAAAAGATATTGGCCCAGACATTTGAACGCAAGATTCTGGAACAATACATTCCTTTCTCGGCAGTCATAAATGAGGATGCCGATATCCTCTATTGGGCAGGCCCGCGATTGCGATATCTCGATCTTCCACGCGGCGTGCCTCGCAACAATCTCCTCGATATCGCGCATAAAAGCCTGCGGCTGACCCTGCGCAGCGCTCTGCACAAGGTCATTCAGTCCAAAGAGGAGTCCATTCATCACGATGTCATGATCAAAACGCATGAGGGATTACAGCGACTCATGGTCAACCTCAGCCCTTTTCAGGAGATGGGTCAAGGCAGTGGTCTGTTTATAGTTGTCATTCGCGAAATGAGTGCACCTGCTGGATCATCGCAAAAGGGCATGACGGAGACGTCGACCGAGGGCGAAGAGATCAACCGGCAACTGGAGCAAGAGCTCAAGGATACCAAGGTGTATCCGCAGTCGACCATTGAAGAGCTGGAAACGTCAAACGAGGAGCTCAAGTCGTCGAATGAGGAATTGCTATCGATGAACGAGGAGTTGCAGTCATCAAATGAGGAAATGCAGACATCCAAGGAGGAACTGCAATCAGTCAACGAAGAATTGGAGACAGTCAATTCAGAATTGAAGAACAAGATTACGGAACTTGACGACGCCAACAGCGACTTACACAATCTTTACGAGTCGACTCAAATTGCCACGGTTTTTCTCGACAACGGCTTGTGCATAAAGGATTTCACCCCCGCAGCCACCACCATTTTCAGAATCATAGAATCCGATAAAGGCAGGCCGATCAATGATGTCGTACATCTTTTTTCAGGGGCTGACCTGGCTCACGAGGCCAGAATTGTATTGAGAAAACTTGAAAAATCTAAAATAGAAGTCAAGCACAAGGAAACTCTTCAAGAATTTTACATGCAGATCTCGCCCTATCGTTCGGTGAACAATACCATCGATGGCGTAACTATCTCCTTCTTCGATATTACCCAACTGCAACGCGCTAAACAGGACCTGGAAATTCGGGAGAACATGCTGCGCCTGGTAACCGATTCCATGCCGGTGCTGGTTTCCTACGTCGACAGCAACCAGACGTACAGGTACTGCAATGCGGTCTATGAACAATGGTTCGGGTTGAGCAAACAACAGGTCATCGGCAGAACGGTCAAGGAGGTGGTAGGCGACGATGCCTATGCCGCCATCCGCCAACACGTCGAGCAGGCCCTCTCCGGAAAGCGGAGCCGGTATACCGGCACCCTGCCGTATCAATATGACGGAGACCGATCGGTCCTGGTACAGTATGAACCGCATATCACAGCCGACGGTACCGTCCATGGTTTTATAGCCTTCATTCAGGATGAAAGCGAGCGAATGGCCCGGGCACAAAAACTCGGACGCCTGGCCGCCATCGTCAACTCCTCTCACGAAGTTATCATAGGTAAAACGAGCGAGGGAATTATTGCCGATTGGAACAAGGGGGCCGAAGAACTCTATGGCTACAGTGCTAATGAAGCCATTGGGCAGCATATCAACCTTATTGTTCCGCCGGAACACCGGCAGGAAATGGAAGCAGTCTACGAAAAATTGCGGCGGGGCGAAAATATTACGCCTTTTGAAACGGTGCGTCGAACCAAAGAAGGAGAAAAAAAGAGCGTACTGCTGTGCCTCTCACTCATCAAGGGAGAATCGGGAGAAAGTTATGGGATATCGGCCGTAGCCCATGACATTACCGAACGGGTGAGGGCGGAAGCGGATTTGCAGGAATTAAAACTTAATCTGGAACAAAGAGTGGACCAGCGTACCAGGCAGCTCCGTGACCTTACTGCCCGCTTCCTCGCCTTTGAGCAGCGTGAAAGAAGAAAGTTTTCGCAGTACCTGCATGATGAAATACAACAGGCGCTTGTTACAGCAAGGCTTCGAGTGGAGCAGGTGCGTAATATTGCGAATAACGAGAACGTCGAGAAAAATCTCAGCGCGGCCCTGCAGCGGCTCGATGAAGCAATCAACAATTCCCGTTCCGTGACCACGGACATCAGCCCTCCGCTTTTCTTCGAGAGTGGTATTTCAGTATGCCTCGAGTGGCTGACTCGATGGGCACGAACAAGTCTCGATCTGCAAGTTCAGGTAAACCTCACCGGTGACGACCGACCTATAAGCGATGAAGGTGGCTACATTATCTATCGCTCTTTGCGCGAACTGCTCTTCAACATTCACAAGCATGCCAAAGTCCGGGAAGCAATGCTGCATGTTAAATTCCAGGATGATGGCGGCATAAACATAACAGTTGAGGATAAAGGAAAAGGATTCGAACCCGAAAGGGTCATCGACTCAACCGGAGAAAAATATGGGATCTTAAGCGTAAAGGAACAGGTAGAAGCATTATTGGGGAAGATTGCAATCAAATCCAGTCTGCAAAACGGGACATGTATCAACATACATCTGCCAACGGAAATTATCACCTTTTCCAGAAACGCTGAAGCAAAGGAACAGGGTGAGCCAATTCAGCCGGAGAGGGTGGAGAAAGAGGACAAGCCTCTCATTCTCGTCGTCGACGACCAGGAGGATCTACGATTTCTCTTGGTTCAGATGCTCAATGATCTAACATTCGAATATACCATCATGGAGGCCCATTCTGGAGAAAAAGGCTTAGAACTCGCCTTAAAACATAAACCGCAACTTATCCTCATGGATATCAACATGCCGGGCATGAGCGGCATCGAGGCTACTCGAAAAATCAAAACGGAAATGGAGGAGATGATAATTTTCGCGCTTTCCATGCACGAAGAGGAACATATGGCCAAGGCATGTTCGAAGCTGGTGCCGCAAAGTATATTAGAAAAGATGCATCTTCTCGAGACCTACTCGCCCAGATAGAGTCTGCTCTTTTTCCAAGTGAAAAAAACGATAAGGGAAAAGGCTAAAATATTGATCAGAAATTACATCTTGCAGTCCCGATTGTATAGCACGAAATAGATCCTTTGTTGCCATACATTAAGTAGAGTATCTGATGCCGGACATTTTTTCCTTTGCTGTTTATCTCTTGACATGCAAACGAGTAAGAAAATCCATATCAGTTTTTAGCAGGATATACCGATAAGAAATTCTACCTCCGAGTTTTTAGGGACTGTCGGTCTTGTCATGAAGGTTGACTTTCTTGTCGAACTTATATCTGGACACAGTATAGGCGAAACAGGCTATGGATATATGCTTGACAAAACGGGACTGACTTTAGCTCATCCGGTAGAAAAAAATATTCTTACCCTTAATGCTAGGGAACTCGAAGGAATGGAAGTCTTTATTGGTAAGATGCTGTCAGGGGAGACTGGAGTGGAAGAATATATCTTTCGAGGACAAGATAAAATTTCGGGTTACGCCCCCTTGAAAACAGTTGATTGATTTATCGCCGCCACTCAGGATGCCGATGAATTTCTTGCTCCGGTCAAAGCCATCAGAAATATCATTTCCCATTTTTAACGTTATTCCGGACTAGATCCGGAATGACGAAACTAACATATTTCCGAATATTCTTAATTATTTGGCCATAAATTAAGTTTCTTTGGCTGAGTTTCATTGGTAATCAGATATGTAATTGTTTATCCGCTCTAATTGCCGTCAATGGCTTCTCGGGTTATTTACCTGTAGAATCATGAATTTATCTGGTGTATGTGTATTGCTCAATACAATGTGACTTTTAATCTCAGTCGGATTAAGAATTGTCTTCTGAAAAAATTTCATATCAGCAAACAATTATCATAATGAATTACGATGCCTCAATCCGATAAAAAAACTCATCCGGCGTTTGATACGGAGAAAGTTCTGCTGCTGTCGATCTGTCACTTTGTCCATGACATATACTCAAGCTTTCTTGCGCCGCTACTGCCCTTTCTTATAGAAAAGTTCGGACTTTCTCTGACCCAGGCAGGGTTTCTTTCCACCGTCATGCAAATCCCGGCATTGCTCAACCCCTCTATCGGTAAGCTCGCCGATCGAATAAGTGTCAGGTATTTTATCATATTGGCCCCGGCTCTGACGGCTATTCCCATGTCGCTTCTGGGCGTTGCTCCAAGCTATGGCGTTCTGCTGATTCTGCTGTTTTTAACAGGCATAAGCGTCTCCCTGTTCCATGTTCCTGCTCCGGTCATGGTCTATAGAGTTGCCGGTGAAAGGACCGGCAGGGCCATGAGTTTTTATATGACGGGCGGCGAACTTGCCAGGATGCTCGGCCCCTTGGCCATAATCGGAGCGATTTCCCTTCTGGGTTTTGACGGTTTTTATCCGGTGATGATTGTAGGCATCGTGGTGTCTTTGGTGATGTATTTTAAATTCAAGGATATTCCGGTAAAGGTTAGATCAACCCAAAAACCTTCTATCCGCAGAACCTGCCGGGAGATGAAGGGGCTGCTGCTGCCGCTTTCGGCCATTCTCTTTGTCCGCGGTTTTATGCACGCTTGTCTCACGGCGTTTCTCCCCCTCTATATCATGCAGCAAAGCGGTAATGTCTGGCTTGCCGGAATTGCTCTTGCCCTCTTCGAGGGGGCAGGTGTTGTCGGCATATTGGCGGTTGGGGGATTGAGTGATCGCTTCGGCCGCAAGCAGCTCCTGGCTTTCTGCCTCGTTGTTGCACCTTGCTCCCTGCTGCTCTTTACGGTAACTGCAGGCTGGTTGCAGCTGATAATTTTGCTGATTACCGGTTTCTCCCTGCTTTCTACAACACCGGTTATGCTGGCTATGGTTCAGGAATATTCAAAAGAGGGTTCTTCTGCCGCAAACGGTGTTTTTATGATGGTGAGTTTTCTGGCCAGATCGGCAGTCGTTGTCCTTGTCGGTTTTGTTGCAGATCTGGTGGGGCTGGAAACGACTTACGTCATCTGCGGTGTAATAGGGCTGGCCGGGATTCCTCTGGTGTTCTGTATTAAATCCCTGAAAAGGAAAGAGGAGTAGTATGGCAATCCGTGGGGAGAGGGGAGGCCGTCGACCAGGCAGACGGCCCTGGAAAAAAGACCGGCGATTGCGGAGAAATTACCAGTTTTCACCCAGAATCTCAAAATAGCCCATGGGTTTGACACAGGCGGGACATTTCTGCGGAGCCTGCCGGCCGCGATGCAGATAACCGCAGCTGAGGCATCTCCATAATATCTCCTCGGGTCGATTGAAGATGCTTTCATCGGCAATATTTTGAGCGAGCTGACGGTAGAGCTTTTCATGCTGTTTTTCAGCGACGCTGATTGCATCGAAAGTGTCGGCAGCACGCTCAAATCCCTCCTGCAGGGCTATTTCTGCAAACTGCCGATACATGGTGCCGTGAACATACAGTTCCAGTTCAGCCGCGGCAAGAAGATTGGCATGCGTATCTCTGGTGACACCGGCGGGAAAGCTCCAGCTTATCTCAAGATCTCCTCCATTGAAGAACTTAAAGAATCTATGAGCATGTTCATATTCCTGGAGGGCGGTTTCCTTGAAAATTCTGGAGATTTGCATAAAGCCTTCCTCCTCCGCCCTGGCGGCAAAAAAATCATATCTGGTTCGGGCCTGTGATTCGGCGGAAAAAGAAATGAGAAGATTCTTTGCCGTTCTGCTTTCCCTGAAGTTAGTCATCTTGGTTCCCCGGTTTACTCCTCTATTATTATGGCGTCGGCTCCGCATTCGGCTGCAGCCTGGCGGACAATATCTTCAAAATGCTGCGGAATGACATCATATTTGACAATTGAAAGAAGCTGATCCTCATCATACTCAAAAACCTCGGGACAAAGCTTATTGCAATTTCTGTCTCCCATACAATTTTTTGTGATTGTTGCTTTCATGTAAATCTCCTTTTGTTGTCAGGAGGGAAAATACCAATAGAGAGCCGTAAGTGCTTCCATCATTTTCCCGATAGCTTTCAACAGTGTATTGAAAATCCGGATTAAGTGCAAATTCCTTTTCTTTCCGATAGATGATAGGCAGATATTTTACTTTTCACTTTTTTTACCTTACTCTATCTTCGCTGATTATATCTGTGGTGCTCGTGTCTTTTCTTTAAAACAGGGATTTAACATATTCTCAAGCACTTGCAGGGTGCTGATTTTGCACGCTACTAGTTTGCTGTGTGCCAACCAGCAGAGACATCATGACGGATAACAACTCAAAAGAAATAGAAGAACTGAAGATAATCCTCCGACAGCTGGGCCCTGAAATTATCTGGCGCCCTATTATTATACCTGATAAGCAGTTTCTTTCCTATGGAATCGGGGATGAAGAAGATGGCATCACCAGACACCTTCGCAGTCTCGATTTTCAGGATAAAACCGTCATCGATCTTGGCTGCAATCTGGGGTACTATTGTTTTATCGTCAAAAAACCGGAGCGGCTAAAGTCTTGGGGATAGACAATGATGAACGCATTATCCGCGGCTGTCATATTATAAAAAGGTTATCCCAACTCGAGGATATCGACTTTCAATCTCGGGACATCACTTCGCTGAGCAGAAACAGTGTTTTTGATGTCGGCATGATGATCGACTTGCATAGGCAAAAATTCGATTACCAGCGGAATGCTGCCGAAGTTTTTAGATGCCCTGGAGCGGGTTTCCGGCAAAGAGATGATCCTTACGATACGCCCGGAATACCGGATTGACAAACACCTGCACCACGATACCCGGGGACTTTTGCAAAAATACGCTGCGAAATATCTTCGAGGGGGCCTTTTCTATACTCTGGAATATGTTTTCGATCGATTTCGCAGAAATTGGCAGAGTGACATAATGACTACAAACAAAGGAAAGGAGATCGTGACCAAGGAGACAATTCTCTGCCAACGAAAGATGGACTCGCGGTAAGCACCCGTACGGGCATAAACTTCGACTTCGAGAAAACCCGATTTTCTCCATTACAGATTTTTGGCAGGTTGCGGCAAGGCGGGGTCCGGGTATTCCGCCATGCCGCTGGATTGATAGGCTATTGGCTGTGGTTGAGCAGATAGTGCATGGGCACCAATGCTGCTTTCATGCGGTCATAGGAGTCAGGCAGGCCATTATTGTTGTCATCGGCATCGTACCGGCGAGGATGGGTGCGGTAGAGATATTCCTGGTAGTTTGAGAAGCCGTCGCCATCGTAATCCAGTGCCGCGTCCCCGGGGTTGGTAGGATCGAGTCCGTTGTCGCGCTCCCACAGGTCCGGCAGTCGGTCGTTATCAAGGTCGTTGTCGATCAGCAATGCCGCTGTGGCCGGAGCGGTGATCTCCAGGCCATTGAGAAGAAGGGGTTCGGTGGTGTTGATCAGCTCACCCTCCGGTGTATGGCGAGGCATTCGCAGCAGGACGCTGAAGGAACAGGAACCGTTGGGACCCAGGCTGGCGTTGTTCAGGGTAATCCTGTCGCTGCCGGACAGCCTTGAACCATTGCCGCAGACATTGAGGAGGGGGAGCCCATCGGCAACGACACCTGGGGACATGGAACTGAGATCGTCGATAAAGGAGAGTTCGCTCACCCTGCTTTCCAGATCATTGTTGCGCAGATTGAAGGTCAGCCGCGCCGTTCCACCGGCCGTGGAGAACGAGGTGAAAGATTTGTTGAAGCCGATGTTGGTGATCAGCAGCGTATCGCTTGCCGGATCGCCCACCACAGGAAGAGAGTTGATAATGCCGCTTAGGCCGCTGGTGGTACTGATCGCTGCGGCTCCTGTCTGTTGGGCGGGGGGCCGCAGGGTGATACTGAAGCTGCAGGATGAACCGCCGTCGAGAACGCCGCCTGCCATGGTGACAAGTCCACCGCCGCTCAACGTCGATACCGGCCCGCAGAAGCCGTCGGCCGGAAGGTTCACAGCGGTAAGTCCGGTGAGGGCGTTATCGAAGTTGTCGCTAAAGGAGATTGCCGAGGCCTGAGCCGAAGGGTGGAGATTGGTGAGGGTGTACACGAGGGTGGCATCCTCTCCAGGCGCAACCGGGGCGTCGGTGAAGCTCTTAGTCAGCTTTAGCAGAGAATTGTTCACCACGAGGATGTCGGTGGCTTGGATGCCGGTATTCAATCCGTTTGCCAGAAGGCTACTGGTGGCATTGAGATAGGAGCCGGATGGCGTGCCTTGAGGCACCTGCAAATCTGTGGTGAAGGTGCAGGAGTTCCCTGCTTCCAGTGAGCCGCCGCTGAAGAAAAGCGTGGAGGTCCCGCTGAGTGTGGAACCCGCTCCGCAGATATCGTTCTGAATCCCGCTGGTGGAGTTCAATCCCGAGAGAACCGAGGGAAGGAAATCTGAAAAGGAAAGATTACTGATGCTATCGGTTGGGTGGCTATTACTGATGGTGAATTCCAGATTAACAGTCTCCCCGGCGATGACAGGATCATTGGTGAAGGATTTGCTAAAGCTGAGGCTGGAGACGGTGAGGGTGTCCGTAGCCGGAGGGCCGGTAACGGAAACGCCGCCGACGATGGCCGACAGGCTGCTGGTGGTGTTGTAAAAGTTGCCTGGCAGGACATTCCCGGGAACTTGCAGGGTCACGTTGAAGGTACAGGAAGCCCCCGGTGCCAAGGCCCCTCCGCTCAGGCTCAGGATGTCGGAGCCGCTGAGCAGCGAGCCGGAGCCGCAGATCCCGGATCTGGGCAGCCCGGTGGTGCGCAAGCCGGTTAGAACCGTCTCGAGGTCGTCGGTGAAGGAGATGCCGGTGGCGGTGCTATCTTCAGAAGTGTTAGTGAGGGTGAACTGGAGGTTGACGGTCCCGCCCGGCATAACCGGGTCGTTGGTGAAGCTCTTGGCCAGATTCGGGGCGCCACCGAGGATGACCAGGGTGTCCGTTGCCGGTCTGCCGGCATAATTCACTTCGTCTATCGTGGCGGTGATCTCGCTGGTGGTATTGACGATCCCGCCACTGGGCAAGCCTTCGGGAATATCGAGAAGGACTTCAAAGCTGCAGGATTCGCCGGCTGCCAGATTTCCTGATTCAAGAGTCAGCATGATATCGCCGGGTTGGTCAATTGACTGAAGCCATGATCCGCCGCCGCAGGGATCAGTGGGGAGAGTTCCTGTTGGGATGATGATGGCACCCAGCAGGTTATCCCTGAAGGTAATTGCCGTAGCAGGGGAGACGGTGCTGGTGTTGGTGACCGTAAATCGCAGGGTTGCCTGACCGGGTGCGGCAACTGGATCATCGCTGAACTCCTTGATGAGCAGGGGGACCGGCTGCACGAAAAGGGTATCGACGGCCGCGGATCCGATAACGCTGTTGCCATTCAACTGTCCGGTTACAGTGCTGGTGGTTCCGGCATACCGGCCGCTGGCCGCATCTCCGGGCACGGATATGGGCACGGAAAAGCTGCAGGAGGCCCGGGGATCCAGGCTCGCCCCGCTCAGGGTGAGTATGCCGCTGCCGCTCAGCAGCGATCCGTTGCCGCAGACGTCGCTCTGGGGCAAATCCGAGACGGTAAGTCCGGCAAGTGCGGCATCGAGATTGTCGGTGAAGGTGATGGCGGTGGCGGTATTCTCCCTGTCGTAGTTGGAGATGGTATAGCGGAGCATGCCTTGGGAGCCCGCTGGTATCGGGTCGTCGACAAAAGACTTCTGCAGGTGGAGGGCATCGCGGGTGACGGTGAGAGCGGCGTTGGCCTTGCCGCTGGTCAAAGGCGTGCCGGACAAGTATGTAGACAGGCTGCCGCTGGAATTTGAGAGAGTCCCGTTGCCGCTTGCCGTGACATCGATGGTCACGGTGCAACTGCTTCCTCCTGCAACTGAACTTATGGTATTCAAGGGCTCCAATGAGATGAGTTTCGTTCCCGTCGCAGCCAGAATGGTGCCGCCGCATGTTGTGGTTGCATTGGGCGGATCGGCCACCACCATGCCTGCCGGCAAGGTGTCGCTGAAAAGAAGGTTGTATACAGGATTAGGGTTGAGACTGTTGTCTATCGTGAAGGTTAAGGTGCTTCTGCCTCCTGATGATATGGTTGCGGGGTAGAAGCTTTTCATGAATCCGGGCCGGCCGATGTCGACGGTGAGATCGGCGGTATTCGCTTCCCAGGTTCCGGCACTGGAGGTCAAGGGGCTGACTGAGTGGGTGTGAATTCCTGGGAGGTTGGAGACTATATCCACCGAGATGGTGCAGGATGACTGGGCGCTCAGATAGCCTCCGGTAAGGGCAATAGTGCTCCCGCCATCGGCGGCGGTCAGGATGCCGTTGCAGCTGTTGCCGGCAAGGGCAGGGGCGGCAAGTGTCGTTGCGGCAGGCAGGTAGAGAGTAAAGGCAAGATCGGAGACCGGCATTGTCTCGGTGCTGGAGATGGCGAAACTGAGCGTTGTCGTGCTGCCCGGACCGATAGTATCGGGAGCTATACTCTGGGTTATGGAAACATCGGCCCGACAGGGCTGAGAAAGGAAAAGGAGAAACATCGACAGCTGAAGAGTCCTTTTGGCCAGGCAATACCACACTTCCGAAAACATCAAAGTTTCTCCTTCATAAAAATTTACTTAAGATGGGGCAGCTCTAGGGCGGGAGCCCAGTGCTTTTCTGCATACCGATGGTTCCGCCGAAATAACTACATTCACTTTCAGGAGAATCGGCAACGAGCAAAAATCAGAGCGTGATTGCCAGGATAATGCAAATGCTATGAATTGATCAAAACAATTTTAGTGGTTTTTAAATTTTTCGGAAATAAAAGAGTATTATTTTCAAAAAGATATAAAAAGTATTTGATGGAATAATTTTGTAGACTATATAAAAAGAATCCTGGGCTGGTTTATTGTGCTCTTTGTTTAAAAAGCAAGTTTTTGGGGAGATGATCATGAGAATGGCAGATGGATGTTGGTCCGGCTGGAGAAAGATGCTATGCAGCCTGACTGGTGCACTGGCGGCTGTAATGCTGTTTGCTTTTGTGGGCAAGACCGCTCAAGGATCTGTTGAGGTCGGCATTGATCACAGCGGACTTTCCGCCGTGGCTATCTCCTCCCAAATTACCTATATGGAGTTGCGGGTATCGGCACCCAGCGGTGAGATCATCTTCACCGGGAATTCCGACGGCGCTCCTCTCTATTGGTCCGTCCCCGCTACCGCCTCGGATGGGCTGTATTCCTGGGAGATCAGGATCGGCAGGGCAATTTTGCAGAATGCCAGAATGCAGGAGCAGGAGGGTGGTGATACCAGAACAGGAGGCGGTTCGTCAAAGGCCCAGGTTGAATCCGGCGGTTTCCTCATCGAAAACGGCATCATCGTTCCTCCAAGCGTAGAAGAGACCACCTTGCTGGATGCTGTTCTGGAGAAAGGCAGCCAGGCCTTGCAGGCCTTCCTGGACTTTCTGGTAACACCTGCCCTGGCCGATCAGGCAATCAATGATGACCTCATCGTCACGGGCAGCGAATGTGTAGGATTTGATTGTGTCAATGGTGAGAATTTTGGTTTTGATACCATTCGGATTAAGGAAAACAATACGCGTATCAAGTTTATGGATACCAGTTCCGGTTCCTTCCCCAGCAATGACTGGGAGCTGACCGCCAACGACTCTACCAGCGGGGGCAAGAATATCTTTGCGATCCAGGATGTCGATGCGGCAAGGAGACTGTTCATCCTTGAGGCCGGTGCTCCGGCCAACTCCATCTATCTCAGAAACAACGGCAATATCGGTTTGGGCACTTCCGTTCCGGTGCTCGAACTCCATATCGCTGACGGCGACACCCCGGCGATTCGCCTGGATCAGGACGGCACTGGTGGCTGGAGCAATCAGGTCTGGGATGTGGCCGGCAATGAAACCAATTTCTTTGTGCGCGACGTCACCAACGGCTCCAAATTACCCTTCAGGATCAAGCCCAACGCCCCGACTGATTCGATCTTTCTAAGCTCTTCCGGTAATGTCGGTCTGGGCACCGCCACCCCTTTGCAAACCTTGCATGTGCAAGGCAATGCTTTCATCAGCGGCAATCTCGAGCTGGGCAGCAGCAGAGAAATCAAAGAGAACATCAGATCGCTTGAAGCCGAGGACGCCCTGCAGACTTTTGCCGGTCTGCGCCCCGTTAGGTTCAATTACAAAGCCGCGCCGGAGGAGGAATCCATCGGCTTTATCGCCGAAGAAGTGCCGGAGCTGGTGGCCACCAACAGTCATAAATCGATCAGCACCATGGATGTGGTGGCGGTAATGGCCAAGGTCGTTCAGGAACAGCAGAAGGCCATCGAGGAGCTGAATGCCAAGGTTTTACAGTTACGTGCTCAGCTGGAAGCGCAGACCGTGGCCGGCCAGGTCGCTATCGGCCGATGAGCCTTCGATCCTTTTCACTCACAGGCAGTGGCCTGAGGAGTATGAGATGAGAAATAATTCGTTTTTGCTTATCACCGTGGTGAGTGTCCTCGCGGCTCTTTTGCAACCGGTGAGGTCCAATGCCCAGATTCTTACCATAGGCAGCGGTTCGACACTCACAATTAACGGATCGACGCTCTCCCTGAATTGCCGGGACATCCTGATCAGTGATGGCGGTTCGCTGCAGCTGCAGAGCGGCATCCTCGCCGAACTCGGGCAAATGACCGTCGAGCCGTCCGGCACCTATACCTATACTTCCGGAAATGTCATCAATTGTGGGGCTTCCTCCTTTTATCTTCTCTTTACCGAGGAGAAAAAGCCGATCGTCATCCTCCTGCCCAAGAGATAGCTGGGTAATCAATCTAGACTACGCCATAGCCGCGCCTGATCTGTAATGAGTGGCTCATTCCCGTATAATCGAAGCGGCCAGTGGTTTATATTGAAGATGATACAGCATTTCCAGGTACCTGTCGGTTTCCTGGCGTTCAAGGTTGGTGGCGTATTTCCAGAATCCATAGATGCAGCTCAGCGACAACAGCCTTTTGGCGTAGAGTTTCCAGGTGTACCTCTCTTCGACCCGTGCAATCGCCCCATTGGAGATTTTTTCCCAGTGCTGCGGCATCATGCTGCACTGTTCAAAGAAATCAGCGATCTTTTTGGCTGCCTTGTCGCCATGATTTGGATTGATATGAAATCCGGAGACGGTATTGACGATTATTTCGAGCGGTCCGCCGTATTGCGTAGCAAAGGTCGGCAGTCCTGACGCCATCGCTTCTATTACCGTCAGTCCGAAGGCTTCAAAAAAAGCGGGTTGCACGAAGACACCGCGTTTATCGGCAACGTATCTGTAGAGTTCACCGCTGAGCTGTTTGTTGAGACGTTTGCCGAGCCAGCGCACCTGACCGTCCAGGCCGAATTCGTCAAAGAGCTGGTGTATTCTGTGAATCTGCAACCGTTCTTCTTCGTCGCCGGACAGCTCGGGATTAACGGTGCCGCCGATGATGAGCAGATTGCAAAGACCTCGCAAACGATCATCCCTGGCATAAAACTCCACCAGTCCGGAAAGATTCTTGATGCGGTCCAGCCGGGCCATGGAGAAGAGGACCGGCTTGTCGGCAACCTCATAATTACCCCTGCTGTCTTCTTCTGCGCCGTAAATCAACCTCTCGATCTCACCATGCAGGTGATGCAGCCGTCTCTCTTCTTCATAATAGGGGAAATAGACGTCCTCATCGGCACCCGGGGAAACAATATTGAATTTCGGATCAAAAACATCTATGCCATGAATCACCCTTTGCAGTTCGGGCATGGCGAAAGAACCGTAGCTTTCATACTGGCCTACCACGTCATTTGAGCCGGCGATCTCCTGGAAGGTGGAGGTTATGATGAAGTCGGCTGAGTTCATGGCGATGAGATCCGCGGTAAACTGGCAGGAAAAGTGATACTGGTCCTCCATGCTCTTCCAGAACAGGGCGGAGTAGAGATATTTTGTCTTTTCAAGGGCATGGGCAATATTGCATTGGGTGACACCGAGACTGTTGGAGAGGAGGGTGGCCACCAGATTACCGTCGGAATAGTTTCCAATGATAAGATCCGGACGTTTGCCGAGGTGTTTGAGAATTGTTGCTTCGGCTTCCTTGGCATATGTTTCCAGATAGGGCCAGATTTCGAATCTCGAAATCCACTGCGGGATTACTGCGCCGTTCTTGTCCCGGAACGGGATTCTGAGGATTCGGACGTTCTCGGTCCCTTCAACCAGCTCTTCCGGCTGATCACAGGTGGTTTCGCCTGCTTCGGGAATAAGCCGGGTCAGAATCAGAATCTGTGGCTCGATGTCGAGGCCCTGGTTATAAATGCGCTTCTTCATTTCTCGTTCAAGAGCCCTGACCTGATCGAGGATATAGACGACCTGGCCACCGGTGTCCGGCAGGCCCAGGACATTCTCCTGACCGAAAAAGCCATGCGGCGAGAGAATGACAAGGTTGAAAATCATCGGAATGCTGCTGAGAAATATCTCCAGGTTATGGTGATCGGAGGCCTCGAGCAGATTTGCCAATATGCTGAAATTTTGATTAATATCTTCAATGCTTCTACCCCATCCGGGCTCAAAGCCTATTTGATTGAGTTCATCCTTCAAATCGGACCACTCCAAGCCTGACGGCTGGAGGTCCAGATACTCCATGCCGCTGGAAAGAGCATTGCGCAACTCCCTGGCGTTGCGTATTTTGTCATTGATCATGAAGGGTATACCCAGGTGACCGTGCATGCGGAGGAAGGAAAACAGTAATTCATCTCCTCTGCTCAGCATATTGGAGAGCCGGCTGGAGAAGCGGCGGTTAAGGAATTCGACGCCGTGACCGATGGAACGGACCTGGCTCATTTTGGGGAAGTCGCGCTCGAAAGGGGCGAAATCGATTTCGAGCAGGAAATTCTCCGTTGTCCCGGTAACCAGTTTTTCCTTGACGGAAAGAAATTCACTGACGGTAATTTCCTTCAAGGTCTTCTCTTCCAGATGATAACGCAGATAATGCCAGGTGGCGACCCGTGGTCTGATGACAAGGTAAAGCCAGGTGTCGGTAGCCAAAGCCTCCTGCGTTTTTTTCAGGGCAATGGCAAGGGGGGAAGAGAGGACATCCCGCCGCTCCTTTTCGTGACAAAAGGCGACAAAATCATCCCACAGTTCACTGCCGAGAATCAAATTTTTCGCTTGAGTCTGAATTGACAGCAGGGCATCGTGGAAGATTTGCGGATGCAGGTCTTTATACGTGAAGAGTTGCTGCAGAATCATGAAAACTCCTTTTAACCAAAGTGAATCTGGATAAGCGCTTGTGATTTTGAAGTTAATAATTGTATCATGTAGAGGAACCTGTCAAGAATCACCTGCCTTTGGTGCTGTTCAACAACGATGTGCTGAACCAGGCCGAAAAATTCCGGATGAACGACAGGTTTACAGAGGAAAACATAAATTCTTAATATGTTACTTATGTTACCTGATAATAGATTTGTAAAGGTTGAGGGACTCGTAAAAAGCTCGATCTCCGTCGTTGAAGGTTTGAAACGGCCATTGGCCGTGCCCCTCCGAATCACCGTTTCAGTTACTACGTCTGATATCTCGAACTTTCTCGAAGTCGGAGTTTATGGCCGTACGGGTGCTTATCGCAAAGTCCACCTTGACAACTCCGATGACTTTTTAGAAGATTATCAAGGTAATTACCAATTTTGGAGAATGTGATGCAGAAAAAGAAGGAGTTCCTCATGGTGGGAATAGGGGAAATACTCTGGGATATGCTGCCCCGGGGCAAGCAGTTGGGAGGCGCGCCTGCCAACTTTGCCTATCATGCGACCCAGCTCGGCAATAAAGGTGTTGTCGTCAGTTGTGTCGGCCGGGATGATGATGGCGTCGAGATCCTCAAGACACTGGAAAAGAAAGAAGTTGGCCATTATATCACTTCCACTGATCGGTATCCGACGGGTGTGGTCACTGTTAGTATGGATGAGCAGGGCATACCATCGTATATTATTCATGAGGATGTTGCCTGGGATCACCTGGCTCTCAATCAGGAGCATCTTGATCTTGCCGCCCGTGCCGATGTGGTCTGCTACGGTACCCTGGCCCAGAGGAATAGCGACTCGGCTGAATCCATAAGGAATTTTTTGTCGCATACCTCCTCGGAGTGTATTCGGCTTTTCGATATCAACCTGCGGCACCATTACGACAGGGCGACTATCCTCACGCTTCTGCAGACCGCCACGATCCTGAAGCTCAACGATGAAGAACTTCTCGTTGTCAGAGAATTCCTCGATCTTGAAGGTGATGAAACCACCGTCCTTGAAGCCTTGTGTACAGCATATGATCTGGAATTAATCATCCTTACCAAAGGCGGGCAGGGCAGCAGGCTGTTTTCTCCTGAGTTGGGTGATTCGGTGTTCGAAGGGGAAGCGGCACTGGTGGTCGATACGGTCGGTGCCGGCGATTCTTTTGCTGCCGCCGTGGCTACCGGCCTGTGTATGCAGTTGCCACTTGAAAAAATACACCCCTTTGCCGCCAAAGTGGCTGCTTATGTCTGCGGCTTTTCGGGGGCCACGCCGGAGCTGCCGCCTCTGGAGGAGTTACTTTGAAGATAACACTTTCGCTTAATTCGTATTGTTTGGCCAACCACCTGTGTAACTGTTTATCAGTGTACTGCTGAGTAGTTACCTTAAGTTTTATTGCACAGCTTCAGACGGGAGAGGCCCGACTGTTCCCGTTCCGCCTGAAGTAACCGATAGGGAGGCTGCTATGCCGAGGAAACAACTGAACATTGCCCGCTCCATCGAGTATCTCTCCATACTCGATGAGCATGGCAACCTTGATAAGGATCTCGAGCCGGATATTCCTGCAGAGAAGTTGCTGGAACTCTATCGCGCCATGCTGCTCGGCAGGCGCTTTGATGAACGCATGCTCGATTTGCAGCGGCAGGGAAGAATCGGCACATTCCCTCCCATAAAGGGCCAGGAGGCTGCTCAGCTCGGCGCCGTCTTTCAGCTCAGGCCCCGCGACTGGATGGTACCCGCCTTTCGGGAAACCGCGGCAGAGATCTGGCGTGGACGCTCTCTTGAAAGTGTGATCCTCTATTATAACGGCTTCAATGAAGGCACGGTTATTTCAGCAAAGCAGAAGGATATGCCCATGGCGGTTCCGGTGGCTACGCAGATTCTGCATGCCGTTGGCCTTGGCTATGCTGCAAAATACCGGCAGACGAATGAGATTGTCATGTGCTTCTTTGGCGATGGCGCCACCTCCGAAGGTGACTTTCATGAAGCCCTGAATTGTGCCGCGGTCTATCAGACGCCGGTGGTCTTCGTGTGCCAGAACAATCAGTGGGCAATTTCCGTTCCTTTGAAAAAACAAACGCATACCACCACCATCGCCGAAAAATCTCTGGCCTATAACATGGCTGGAATCCAGGTGGATGGCAATGATGTCCTGGCAGTCTTTAACGCCGTCGGCGAAGCTGCACAAAGGGCTCGAACCGGCGGCGGACCGACCCTGGTGGAGTGTGTAACCTATCGGATCATGATGCATACCACTGCTGATGATCCGAGCCGCTATCGCAGCGAGGAAGAGGTGAAGGCCTGGGAAAAAAAGGATCCCCTGCCGCGCTTTGCCGCCTATCTGGAACAAAAGGAGATACTGGATGCCGGATCGCGTCAGAAGATTGAAGCAGAGGTGCTGGAGCAGATCCAGACGGCCATCGACGCCGTTGAAAAAGAGATGCCGAAGCTGGGAGATCCTCGGGATATGTTCAATCATCTTTACGCCGAGCTGCCTCCGTATCTCAAAAATCAGCAAAAAGAGCTGACGCGGTGCCTTGAAAACGGCGGGGAGGTGAAAAATGGCTAAGATGACCATGGTCCAGGCCTTGAATCTGGCATTGCGGCAGGAGATGACCCGGGATGATTCGGTGGTTATGCTGGGTGAGGATGTCGGGCCGGACGGCGGAGTCTTCCGGGTCACCGACGGCCTTTTCGATACCTTCGGCGAGCAGCGCGTCATCGATACTCCTCTGGCCGAGTCGGCGATTATCGGCATGGCTGTCGGCATGGCTGTTTACGGCCTCAAACCGGTATGCGAAATCCAGTTTTCCGGCTTTGCCTATCAGAATTTTCATCAACTGGAGAATCATGCCGCGAGAATGCGCTGGCGGACGCAGGGCAGGCTCAATGTACCGCTGGTCATGCGTGCGCCTTATGGAGGTGGAGTAAGGGCGCTGGAGCATCATTCGGAGAGCAGGGAAGCCTATTGGGCCCATACTCCGGGACTGAAAATGGTGATCCCCTCAGGGCCGCGCAATGCCAGAGCTCTGTTGGTCAGCGCCATCCGCGATCCCGATCCCGTCATTTTCTATGAATCCAAGGCACTCTATCGTGCCCTGCGCGAGGAAGTGCCCGAGGAGGAGGAGACCCTGCCCATCGGCACCTCGCAGCTGGTCCGGGAAGGAGGGGATCTGACCCTGATTGCCTATGGCGCCATGTTGCAGCCGACGCTCGAGGCGGCTGCTGAACTGCAGAAGGAGGGCATAGAAGCAGCGGTTGTCGATCTGCTTACCATCTCACCGCTGGATGATACCCTGATAGTGCAATCCATTCGCCAGACCGGTCGTGCCGTGGTTGTTCATGAGGCCCCCAGAAGCTTCGGGCCCGGGGCGGAAATCATCGCCAGGCTGATGGAAGGTGCTTTCTACTATCTGGAAGCCCCCATCGAGCGGGTGACCGGATATGATGTCATTATCCCGTATTTCAGCAGGGAAAAATTTTATATTCCCACTGTCGGCAGAATTATCGAGGCGGCACGCTCAACTCTATCACAATAATAACTGGAGTTCCTATGACTACATCTTTTCGTTTGCCGGATTTGGGTGAAGGTGTCCATGAAGCGGAAATTCTGGCGGTTCCCGTAGCAAGCGGCCAGTCGATAAAGGAAGGCGATACTCTTCTCGAGGTGGAAACCGATAAAGCAGCAGTTGAAATTCCTTCTCCCTTCACCGGAAACATAGATTCGATCAATGTCAAAGAAGGAGATATGGTCAAGGTAGGCGATGTTCTCATCACCTTTGAGGATAGCGACGGTCCCGCTAAAAGCGATCGTCAGCCTCCTGTGCCGGAAGAACAAAAGAAACAGGCGCAGGCAAAGCAGGAGAAACCTGAAGAAGTCGCTGCACAGCAGGGCGGCAGAGGCAAATTACCGATCCCCGCCTCTCCGGCCACCAGACGGCTGGCGCGGGAGCTTGGCGTCCCGCTGGACCAGGTCAAACCCAGTGGCAGGAAGGGTCTGGTCACTGGCGATGATGTTCGCCGGCATGCAGAAAAAGGGCAGGAAGGGCAAGAGGAAAAAGATACATCAAAAGCTGCATCGATAGGGCGGAAATCGTTTGGAGTCGATCTGCAGGCGGAAAGCGCAGACGTTTCCTCCCTCCCTGATTTCAGTCAGTGGGGTGAGATCGAACGACTGCCGTTCCGCTCGATCCGCCGGGCGACCGCCAACCGTATGGCGGCTTCCTGGGCGCAGATACCGCATGTCAACTGTCAGGATATTGCCGATATCACCAGGCTCGAGGAGTTTCGCCGGCGCCATAAGGGCGATATCGAGGCCGCCGGCGGTCGGCTTACCATGACGGTTTTTGCTTTAAAAGCGGTGGCCACGGCCCTGAAAAAATTTCCGCAGTTCAATGCCAGTCTGGATCTGCAGGCCGAAGAGATCATCATCAAGAAATATTTTCATATCGGTGTGGCTGTGGATACCGAGCATGGTCTGATGGTACCTGTTATCCGCGACGTCGACCGCAAGAGCATTAAGGAGCTGTCCATCGAGCTGAGTCAATCCATCGCCAGGGCCAAATCCCGCAAAAGCAGCCGGGATGAGATGGTTGGCGGGACCTTCACGATCACCAATGCCGGAGCAATCGGCGGCGGTTATTTTTCCGCGATTATCAATCATCCCGAAATAGCCATTCTCGGACTCGGCCAGGGGCGAATGCAGCCGGCGGTGGTTACCAACAGCCATGGCCGGGATGAAATCGTGCCGCGCCTGCAGATGCCCGTGGTACTCTGTTTTGATCATCGTGTCGCCGACGGCGCCGATGCCATCCGTTTTCAGCGGCTGATCATCGATGCGCTGGAAGATCCGGAAGAATTGCTGATTACCATGATCTGATCAATAAAGAGGCTCCTTTGGGTGAGAAGAGTGCCCTGAAAAAGCAATTTACCCCACGATGTTGCAAAGAAGCTTTAAATTGTTGGGGTTCGCTAAGCTCACCGCTAACCTGCCATTTCAAAATTCGCTTGCGGCAATCCGGTAGGTTAACGCTGACGCAAGGAAGCCCAACGCTTTTGCCGATGAACCAATAAAGATTTGCTGTTGGTATAAGATTATCCGGTGCAATGATCCGGAGTCCCTGGAGAAAGTTATGGTTATGGGCGATATGGAAATGAAAGTTGACCTGCTGGTTATCGGCTCGGGCCCCGGCGGCTATGGGGCTGCCTTTCGCGGAGCCGATCTGGGGCTCGATGTTGCCATGGTCGATCCGCGCAGGCACCCGGGTGGCGTCTGTCTTCACGAAGGCTGCATACCCTCGAAAACCTATCTCCATGTCGCCGAACTCCTGGAAGAAAGCAGAGTGGCGCATAAAATGGGAATCCATTTCAGCAGACCCGAAATCAATCCGGGTGAGGTCCTTTCCTGGAAGAATCATATCGTGGACGACATGGCCGATGGGCTTGTCAGCCTCGCTGAATCGCGTGGCATCCAGCTGATCCGGGGCACCGCCCATTTCGAAAGTTCGACCGGTGTTCGTTTGCAGGGCGCTGAAATCAGCCGTATTCGTTTTAATCAGTGCATCATCGCCACCGGCTCGCAAGCCGTTTCCCTGCCGGGTTCCTCATTCGGCGGCACCGGCAGGATCATGAGTTCCAGAGAAGCCCTGGAGTTACCTGATATCCCGGCGGATCTGTTGGTAGTCGGCGGCGGCTATGCCGGGCTTGAGCTGGGAACCATCTATGCCGCACTGGGCAGCAGAATACATCTGGTGGAGCAGGACAATCGTCTGATGAGCGGTGTCGATAAAGATCTGGTTGCTCCGCTGCAGCGGCGTCTTAAACAGCTCTTTTCGAAAATAGATTTGCACACCGGAGTGGCCGGGCTTCAGGAGTCTGAGAACGGTGTCATCGCCCGGCTGGAAAAACAGGGCGGCATTGAAACCTTGCATTTCGACCGAGCACTGGTCGCCGTGGGACGCCGGCCGGTCTCCGCGGATCTTGGTTTGGAGAATACCAAAGTTGCCACCGATGACAGGGGATTTATCAGGACTGATGACCAGATGAGAACAATGGATAACACCATTTTTGCTGTGGGTGATGTCTGCGGAGGTATGATGCTGGCCCATACCGCTATCCGACAGGGCAGGGTGGCTGCGGAAGCAGCCGCGGGAAAGTCCGTTGCCTATGATGTCCGGGCTGTTCCGGCAGTGGTTTATACCGACCCCCAGATAGCCTGGTGCGGGCTTACGGAGGAAGAAGCCGGGGCCTGCGACATTGCCGTTTCGATCCTCCGCTTTCCCTGGAAATATTCCGGCAGAGCCGCCACGCTGGATTCCACCGCCGGAATCACCAAAATCATTACGGATCGGCAGGATGGCCGGGTTCTGGGAGTGGGCATCTGCGGTAGAAATGCGGAAGGACTCATTGGCGAAGGGGTGCTGGCTGTCGAGATGGGAGCTCTCGCCGAGGATCTGGCCTTAAGCCTCCATCCCCATCCGACACTCTCGGAGAATCTTGGGGAAGCGGCGGAAATCTTTCTCGGCAGTCCCACACATTTATTGCCTGGGAAAAAAGCTTAGCGAGAGCCATTCGAAACACAATGCTGAACTTTCTGCAATTCCAAAGGAGGAATCCGGAGCTGCAGGCATGTTAACGGTTTTCGCCAAGTACATTGATTTACCTGATTACCCCTGAAACTCAGCATTTTCTGGCCTTGAGCTGAGGATTAGAGGAATCAGGTTGATTTATGTAAAATGAGCTTGTGAAAAGTCATTGAAGTCGCCGAGATGGGCTCGTAAAAAGCATGATATCCTAGGCGTAGTAACTGAAACGACGGAGATTAAGTTTTTTACGAGTCCATCATGTAGGAGTAACATTCATTGGTTGTTATCTCAAATAAACGACCATGCTCATGCCAGCTCTCCACGATGGCCGCGAAAGTTTCGCTAAACTCACCGATATCGACCTCATACTCTTTGGCTGTATCGAGAACCGTGTTCAACAGCAGCGGTTGAGCCTTGTTACTTTGACACATCCGGGCAATAGTATGGGCGAGAAAGAGAAGCACGGCCGCCCGCCGGGTTGTGCCCGTTCCCAGTTCGACATATCCCAGATCTTCATGAAATCCTGCCGCAAGGGCGTACCGGGCCGGCAGGCCCCAGTTGAGAAACAGTTCGACGGTCAATTCGCCGCTGTCTATACCGAATTCTTCCCTTTCCAGATCCTTGGGCGGACTGTTGGCGGGCTGGTTCTCCAGCATCCTGCCGTAGGCTTCCGGGAACAATGTGGCAAAAGATAGGTTGCCCATATGGGCCAAAAGGGCACAGACAAAGAGTTCATCCGGATCAAATTCCTTGTCCCTGCGGGCAAGTTCGCGGGCAGCCAGAGCCTCTGCAAGGCTGGTTCGCCAGAACAGCGGATACGAGAAGTGCTCGCAGGTGCCGCCTTTGTTATTGGAGAGTAACGAAAAACCCAGGGCCAGGTTGACAACAGTTTTCATCCCCAGCTTTATTGTGGCCTTGTGTACCGAGACAACCTGAATGCCGGTAGAGAGAAAAGCGGAATTGGCATATTTGATAATTTCCGCGGACAGGGATGGATCGGTCTGGATATGTTCCGCTATCTCATTAAGGGATGAAGTCTCACTCTGACAGAGCCGGATTACCTCCATGACCGTCTTTGACGGCGAAGGCAATGAAAAGTCTTCATTGAGCTTGCTGAAAACCTCTTTTCTCTTTTTCTCCCTGTTTTCCATCTGTCCGCCGTCACTGGTCAAAATCATTCTCCGGATATTAATAGTAGCTATGGTTCAATAGTGTATGTGGACAAATGATAAACGATTCCTTTTTTTTCGGCCATCTCAATCGTCGCCGCTCTTTATATCCATGGCTACCAGGTCGGCATACTGACCGCCGGCGGCCATTAGTACATCGTGACTGCCCTGCTCCACGATTCTGCCTTTCTCCATCACCAGGATTTTGTCGGCCCGGCGGATGGTGGAGAGACGATGGGCGATCACCAGGGAGGTACGTTTGGCGAAAATATTATCGATAGCGTATTCGAGAATATTTTCCGACTCGGTATCGATGGCGGCAGTCGCTTCGTCCAGCACCAGAATCGCCGGATCCCGGCAGAGCACCCGGGTGAAGGCAAGGAGCTGTTTTTCACCGGTGGAGAGCTGCTGGCCTCCTTCACCCAGCATGGTGTCCAGGCCGGAAGGCAGTTTCTCGACAAACAGTTCCATGCCGGTCCGCCCCAGAATCGTTTCCACCTCCTCACGGGTGGCGCCCGTATCCATGACGATGTTGGCGAGAAGGGTATCCTGAAGGATGAAAATATCCTGGAGCACAACTCCGACAAAGCGGCGCAGGTCCTCCAGTGCAAAACGATTGATGTTGATGCCGTCCAGAAGGATTTCTCCTTTCTGTGGCTCGTAGAAGCGCAGCAGCATGCTGACAAGCGTTGTTTTGCCGGATCCGGTGGTCCCAACCAGCGCAACCGTCTCTCCCTGCCGGATCTGCAGATTAATGCCCTTGATGATCGGTTCGTCATCGTTGTAGCTGAAGTGGATGTCTTTAAAGTGGAGATTTCCTTTGATGTTTTCCATCGACTCGGTTTTTTCCGGCAGCTTCAGGCTGCTTCTGGTGTCGAAGAGATGAAAGATGCGTTCGGCCGAGGCCATGGCGGATTGCACGATCGAGTATTTTTGGGCAAGCTCGCGAAGGGGCTGAAAAAAGAGACGCATATAGGAGAGAAAGGCCACCAGTTCGCCCAGGGTGAGTTGCTGCCGGATGATTTCGGAGCCTCCGAACCACAGAATCAGGGCGATAGCTGTTGAGCTCATAAATTCCGTCAGCGGCATGAAGGCACCGAAGAGTTTGATCTGCTGAAGGTTTCGCTGCAGATACCCCTGACTCAACTCTTCATGCTGCTGTCTGCTTTCTTCCTGCCTGCCGAAGATCTGCAGAGTCGGCATGCCGGAGATCGATTCGGAGAGAAAGCTGTTGAGCCGGGCCAGCTGATTACGGATGCGGCGAAATTGTGTTCTGGCGAGCCGGGCAAAGAGCTTGGTAATGAGTATGGCGGCCGGCACATACAATGCCATTATCAGGGCCAGACGGCTATTGATGAAAAACAGCACCACCAGAATACCGAGAACCCGCAGCAGATCGTTGAAGATCGTCACCAGCACGGAGGTAAACATCTCGTGCATGTTCTGGATATCATTGGTGAGCCGGGTTACCAGGCGACCCAGGGGATTGGCGTCGAAGAAGGTTGGATCGAGTGCCAGCATATGGGCGAAAAGATCCTGGCGGATACGATGCATGATGGACTGAGCTATCCGCTCCAGAGTCACCACCTGAAAAAAGGTGGTTATGAAAAGGACCAGTACGGCTCCCAGGAATACGGCGCTGAACGTGGTAATACCGCTGAGCCGTTGGTCTAAACTGAGCTCTGCATTAGTGATATAGCCGTCGATGGTGGTCTGGATAAGATAGGGAAGCGTAAGGGTGGCCCCTGTAATCACCAGTGAAAGGACAACGGCAAGCAGAAGCATCCAGATATGAGGCCTGCAGAAGACAAAGATACGGCGCCACAGGTGATAATCACCAAGCGCCGCCCCATATTTGTCTTCCTCGTAGCCGAAATTTTTCATCTCTCTTCCATTCTCTAACGCCTGTAAACGGCAAGTAAGTACCTTGGATGCATATCCAACTTCACGATTTCAAATACATTTCTCATTTTCTTGTTTTTACACCCCTCAAGGGGGTACTGAACTGAGTGACAAAAGTTAAGGAGTAAGGTACTAAACGATATCTTCACGCATTTGCTTGGTGAACATGGCTCTGTAAAAGCTGTTTTCCTCCAGGAGCTGTTCGTGCCTGCCGTCGCCGGCGATGGCACCTTCCTCGAAGATTATGATGTGGTCGGTCATGGTGAGCAGTTTCAGCCTGTTGGAGACTATGACAACGGTTTTTCCCTGTAGATGTTCCTTGAGTCTGGCGAAGATTTCATGCTCCGTCTCCACGTCCACGGCGGACAACCCGTCATCAATCAGCAGAACGGGCCGGTCTACCAATAGCGCTCGGGCCAGGGCCAGCCGCTGGCGCTGACCGCCGGAGAGTTTTATGCCCCGTTCCCCGATGAGGGTCTGGTATCCTTTGGGGAAGTCCATGATGTCATCATGAATGGCAGCCAGCCGTGCCGCTTTCTCCACAGCTTCATCTGAGGCATCCGGTAGCCCCAGTCTGATGTTGTCACCAATGGTTCTGGAGAACAGCGTCGGTTCCTGGGCGACATAGCCGATGTGGGAGCGTACGGTATCCAGGGAGAGGGTGTTGACATCCCGGCCCTCGAAGAAGAGACTGCCGTCTTCCACCGGATAGAAGCGGGCCAGGATCTTGCACACTGTCGATTTGCCGCTGCCGGTTCTGCCGGTGATGCCGTGAATGCCGGGTCCCAGTTCCAGGGCAATATCGCTGAGCACGGGTCTATTCGAGGAAGGATAGCAAAAGGAGAGGTTCCGCAGAGAAAAGACCGGTTTGTCGGAGACGACCTTTTCTCCCGGCGGATCATCGAGCAGGGGACGCTCCATCATCAGTGAATCAATTCTGGAGAGTGAGGTTATGCCCCGCTGTACCAGATTGGTTACCCAGCCTATCGCCATCATCGGCCAGATAAGCATATACAGGTAAGTGATGAAGGCGACAAAATCACCCATGGTAATATCACCCCTGACCACCAGGCGTCCGCCGAAAAAGAGAATAATCATCATCCCCACATTCCCTACCAGCGTGGCAATGGGGAACATCAATCCCTGCACCCTGGCCACCTCGATATTACTCTTCACGTATTTTCTGCCCAGCTTGTCAAACTCCGTGGTCTGGAACTTCTCCATGGTATAGGCCTTGATGAGCCTGATGGAGGCAAGCGTGGACCGTGAAAATTCCGTGAGCAGGGAAAATTGCTCCTGAACCGTGTTGAAGCGGCGATGCAGCCGGGCCGAGAGTATGCGGGTGAAAATGGCGAGAAAGGGCATGGGCAGCAGGGCCAGGATAGTCAGTTTTACATGGAGCATGGACATGAAACCGATGGCTGCAATGGTCATAACCAGGGCATCGACCGCGGCCACCAGTCCCATGCCGCAGGCCATCTGTACGGCAGTGAGGTCGTTGGAAGCATGGGCCATGATGTCTCCGGTTGTGCGCTTCTCGAAAAAGGCCTCGTCCATTTTGAGGATGTGGTTGAATATACGATTGCGGATCGCCCTTTCCAGATACCGCGAAAAACCGATGATGGTATAGCGCCATACAAAACGAAGACAGGTGACAGCCAGGGCGATTATGATGATAAAAACCGAATAATAGAGAAGAGAATCCGGGGTCGCTGTCTGAGCAGCGAGGCTGTCTACTCCTTTCTTCAACAGTCTGGGAATGGTGAGCTGCAGAAAATCCACTGCCAGCAGTGCTGTAAAACCAAGCATCAGCCGGTATCTGTACTGCTTGAAAAGTGGCAGAATGTGGCTTAGGAGGCGGGAGTAGGGTGGTTTTCCGGTGTTTTCGCGACTGTCTTCACCTTTTCTGTATGTGCGGATAACTTTCACGATAGCCGGGCTGCCTTCTCGGGTACTCAAACCCAGCGGAGCTGGATAAGTGTCTTGGGGTTATGGTTAAGCTGTTGTCTCACCTATTATGTCAAGGTGCCTTCTAAGCTAACATATCTTAGTACCTTACAGATAGTGTTCTTGTTTTTTTTTCTGATTACCCCTGAAACGCAGCATTTTCTGGCCCAGGCCGGGACTGCTCTTTTCATCGGGACGCCATAAACCCGTCCATGGGGGCTTCGCTGCGGCCGTCCGGGCTGCAGAGACCCGTGAAAAGAGCAGTCCCGACCTTGAGCTGAGGATTAGGGGTAATCAGGTTTTTTTTATAAAAAATCTGTCTAAAGGTTCTTATGCCCCTCAGGGGGGTACTGTAAAGAGTCCAGTTTCGCTGGGTTCGAGCATTTTTGCAGTGTTACCGGAAAAGGCAAATGCCTTGGCTGAGTTTGATTGGTAATTAAAAATAGAAAACTTATGATATCATAATGCTGAGAGGACGTTGTACAAAGAATAATCTGCTTTTTTAATTTTAATCGAGAGGAGGACACGACTGTGAAAAAGATTATCCTGATTCTTCTGGCCATCTTAGCTGTTGGCTCAGCACCGTTGTCGGCCGGGGCAGTGGCTACTATCGATAAAGATGAGCTGAAGGCGATGCTTGGTTCTTCCGAATTTATTCTTGTAGATGTGAGAGTGGCAGCTGACTGGGACTCAAGTGACTCTAAAATACAAGGGGCCGTTCGCCTTCCTGCCGATGAAATTGATACCGCTGTGCGGAACTTTCCCAGGGATCATACCCTAGTTTTTTACTGTGCCTGACCCAATGAAGCTACCAGCGCCAGTGTGGCGCAAAGATTTGTCGCAGAGGGCTTCACTCAGGTCTACGTCTTGAAAGGCGGCTGGAGGGAGTGGCTAAACAGTGATTATCCCGTCGAGAAGAAATGAAGATATCCTGAGAAATTCCGTAAAAAATTCTACCCTTTCCGAATCAGAGAGGGTAGATCCTCTTCTATTGTTGTATAGTCTCATTTGCCGGTGCAGTAGTTACTATCGGGTGGAGGCTGAACTGCAGGGCTCCTTCCACTGCTTTGATATCGGCTATACGTGTTTCTATAGTTATTATTTTATTGCCGGCTTCCGCTATGACAGGCTGGATATCCTCGAGGGCCAGTGGAAACTCCCGCCCGTTGAGGAAGAGCAGCAGGGCATTGCCGATCTCGCCTTTCTGCAGCGCTTGGTCCGTTTGGACACCCCGGGCGATGGGTTTGACGTAGAGGGTCTGAAGGGTTGCATCATAGCGCAACTCTGCTTCGCAGTCGAAGTCGAGATCGGCGGATCCCAATCTCAGGCGGATATCCTGGTCCGCCACCGTAGTGATAAGATCCAGATCGTCACCCCGCAGATCGATCCGGCAGAAGATACGCCTGTCATGCAGCTGAAGATCTGAGATTCCAACTATGGTAATGGTGCCTTCAAGCTTGGAGGAGGTGCCCTCCAGTGTCAGCGGTAATATTTGCTGCAGGGCGTTGCTTATCACGGCTCCAGGAATATTCATGCTGATAAACTGAGGATCTTTTTCAGCTGCATTTATAGAGGAAACAGGGAAGAGCAGAAGGAATGCGGTAGTGATGACCAGCAGCGACTTTTTCATTTCAGTATCCTTTATCATATGAGTTGTTGCGTTTTTGACTAGCTCCTGTAAGAAGACCTCTTCATGGTTCTTGTCCAGTTCAGCCGGATTGAGTTGTACCGGCTTTTCAGCAGGAGGGAGAGCCAGATGGCCAGCGTAAGGAAAATCCCGACCTTGGAGGCCGTGTCTCTGTAGTGATTATGCTGGTGAAAATCCATGCTGCGGATCGTTTGCGGATCGACAAACTCGCCCTTGAGTGAGATGGTGCCTGATTCTTCCGGCAAGCTGCCGGCTACAGATAGCGCCTCTCCGGTAAAAACGGTTACAGTACCTTTTTCTTTGGAGTAGAAGGCGCGATCAAACTCGATTTCCTTGCCGGTTCGGGTTTCGGTTTCCTTCAGGGTCTGCAGGTAGTTGGTGTTGGAATGCTGCAACTGGTTCATGAACATGAAGGGCAGCAGAAAATAGAAGACCAGGGGGATGACCGCCGTTTTCCAACGTGGAGGCTGCCTTGAGGAAAAGCCTTCGCCTAAGATGGTTTGCAACTTCATGGCAAGATACACCACTCCCAGCAAGGTGACGGTGTAACCGATAATATGCTCCGGCCATATCAGACCTAAATGAGTAGTCTGCCAGTTCAGGGGGGCGGCGAGATGCACCCCGTTTCCCCACTTTATCTGCAGCGCATCAAGAAGAAGGTGCATCAGAGAATTACCGGCAAGCAGAAGGAACAGCGCTATCGGCTTCCTGTGCAAAGAACTGATTGCAAGACTCAACAGGAGACAGAAAACAAGGCTCGCCTGAATGGTAACATAGAGGCGGACCTGGTAAGGATCGGCAAGCTGCCATGTCGTCAATACCCGCTGGAGTATCCACGGAATGTCGGGAATAAGCGTGCCTGCCAGTATCCAGGGGATACCGATTTTCGGGAAAAGCCCTCTGCTTATCGGGGCCTGGGCGGCTATATGGATCAGTGTATTCGGCAAGGTGGCTGGTTTATTCTGTTGCTGTTTGAAAGCTGCCGGTGGAGACTGAATTCCTACAGAAAGGAAAACCGGTGATTGCCTTCAGTAGTGGGCTAATCTCGTTTGTGGTTAATGTAAGTTGTAGTATAATTGTTCCCGATTCTTTTGCAACAAAGAGAATAAACTGTACTGAGAAAAGGTCTTTTGACAGTACCTTTTGAGTGGTATAAAAGATCCCATATACTAAAGAGATTCTGATTACTCACAAAACTCAGCTAGTTTCATGCAACCTGCCTTGGAGATTTTACAAAAGCCATTTTTACCGTCATTCCGGGCTTGATCCGGAATGACAAAACTAACATATTCCCGAATATTCTTAATAATTTTGACCATAAATTAAGTTTCTTTGGCTGAGTTTCATTGGTAATCAGAAAAGAGATAATCTTTAGGTATTTTTTGAAGGTGAAGGGACAACAGAAACGGAGAATCCGCCGTCATGAGCCAAGTGAAACTCACAGTTTCCAGCAACTGTCTGCTTGAAAATATTCCTCTTGAATTCGAGATGCTGCTCAAAGAGGAGCTGACCATCGATAATCCTAAATATATTGCCGCCAGACGCTATGGCAGGTGGGTCGGCAAAAAACTGAAGCCGCAACTGAAATATTACGAGCAGGTGCCGACCGGCCTGCATTTTCCACGCGGATTTTCCAATCAGGCGGTACTGCTCTGCCGTGAGCATCTGGGGGAATCACCCCTGATAGCCGACGACAGGAGGCTGCTGCCCGAAATTGATTTCTCTTTTTATGGAGAATTGCGCGAATACCAGCAAAAGGCGGTGGCAGAGATGAACGCCCGTTCTTTTGGCGTGCTCGAGGCGGGAACCGGCAGCGGCAAGACGGTAATGGCCATAGCACTGATAGCTCTGCGCCGGCAACCGACCCTGATTGTGGTCCATACCAAAGAGTTGCTCTACCAGTGGCGGGAACGGATTGTAGAATTTCTGCGGATAACCCCCGGCCTGATAGGCGATGGACATAATCAAATCGGAGATGTTACCATTGCCATTGTCAACAGTGCCCGCAAACAGGGAGCAGTTCTAGCTCCGCAATTCGGACATTTGATTGTGGATGAGTGTCATCGTGTTCCGGCAACGCTGTTTACCGATGTGGTTTCGGTTTTTGACAGCCGGTTTCTGCTGGGGTTGTCTGCCACCGCCTTCCGCAGTGACGATCAGATGACCCGACTCATCTATTTTTACATGGGAGACCCTGTCCACAAGGTGGACCCGGGAGAGCTTGCCGCAAGTGGTGCCATCATCAAGCCGAAGTTGCTGATAAAGAAGACAAATTTTGAATACGGCTACCGGGGAGATTACCAGGCGCTGATTACCGCCCTTACCGCTCATCAGGGCCGCAACAGGCAGATAATTGCTGATATCGCCACCGTCGCCGGCAAAGGCGAGGCCGGAACTTCGCTTGTCGTCTCAGACAGGGTCAGTCATTGTGAAATATTTGCGGATGCTCTGCAAAAGAAAGGCTTCCGGGTCGCCCTGCTGACGGGACAGGCATCCACGGAGAAGCGCGGTAAAATTGTAGGGACCGTGCAGAAAGGGGAGGTGCAGATACTTGTGGCGACACTGCAGCTTATCGGCGAGGGGTTCGATTGCCCCGGTTTGAATAATCTGTTTCTCACCACACCGATTACCTTTGAGGGCAGGCTTGTTCAGGTTATCGGCAGGATCATGCGCCCGGCCAAGGATAAGCAGCCCCGAGTCTATGATTACCTTGATCATAAGGTTTCGGCCCTGCGGAAGTCGGCGAATCAGCGCTACAAAATCCTGCGAAAGGTAATGGAACCCGCTCTTTTTCCAGAATAGGGAAAGATGATGGACCCGTCTGTCCCGGTAACTTCAACTTTGATGACTTTACGACGCGGTCATGGATTTAATAGTTGTATCCTCTTGGCCTCCTGTCGAACTACTTTAGCGTTTGCCGCCAATTTTGCGAATTTATCACCGGTTTGATGGACCAGCTTGAGTATTTATTTGCCAAAAACAGGTGAAAGAAGTATTGTAAGAGGTTACCTGGCGCATAAATGCAATGCGTCGGTCGGCGGCACCCGCTTTATGCGGGTGCTTTTTTTATTATCTGTCATATCTTTATCGATGACAGTCACACATATTTTTCGATGTAGATCGAAATGCAGGAAAAACGTATGGAACAGCAGAAGATCCGTAATGTGGCGATCATCGCCCATGTCGATCATGGAAAAACAACGCTGGTTGATCAGCTTTTCAGGCAATCCGGAATGTTTCGGGACAATCAGGCTGTGGCGGAGCGCCTCATGGATTCCAGTGATCTGGAACGTGAACGGGGCATCACCATTACCTCGAAAAACGGATCCTACAGGTATGGAGATCACCGCATAAACATTATTGACACTCCCGGCCATGCCGACTTCGGCGGCCAGGTTGAACGCGTTCTTCGTATGGCTGACGGCGCCCTGCTGCTGGTCGATGCTCAGGAAGGACCAATGCCGCAGACCTATTTCGTCCTCAAGAAAGCACTGGAAAACAGTCTGCCGGTCATTGTGGTCATCAATAAAATAGATAAACCGGCCGCCCGCTGCGATTGGGTTGTCGATCAGGTTTTCGATCTTTTCGTCAAACTCAACGCCCCCGACGATATTCTCGATTTCCCGGTGGTATACGCTTCTGCCAAGGAGGGATATTCCCTGCTCGATCCCAAGGATGAAAAAGAGGGCAGCGGTACCATGCACCATATTTCCGATATGATACTCGCTCATATTCCCGCACCGGTTGGCTCGCCGGATGCCCCGCTGCAGATGCAGGTCGGGACCATCGATTACTCACCCTATCTCGGCAGGCTGGGAATCGGCAAGGTAGTTAACGGCACCATGTCGATCAATCAACCTCTGGCGGTTGCCCGAAGAGACGGTTCCATTAAGCCGGTTCGGGTTTCGAAAATATTTCAATTTGAAAGCGACGGCAAGGTATCGATAGACTCGGCCTCGGTGGGCGAGATCGTTGCGGTTGCCGGAATGGAAGATGTTACCGTCGGGGTGACCTTTACCGATCTCAACGATCCCAGGCCGTTGCCGTTGATCCCGATCGATCCGCCGACCATTTCCATGAATTTCATCCCTAATGATTCACCCTTTGCCGGCAAGGAAGGGAAATATGTAACCTCCAGGCATCTGGAGGAGCGGCTCAACCGGGAAATACTCGCTGATGTGGCCCTGCAGTTTGAAAGTTTGACCGATGCCGTCGGTTTTAAGGTTTCCGGTAGAGGCGAGCTGCATCTTTCTATTTTGATAGAAAAAATGCGGCGTGAAGGCTATGAGTTTCAGGTTACCCGTCCTCAGGTCATTCTCAAGCAGGAAAACGGCAAGACCCTGGAACCCTATGAAACACTGACGGTTGATGTTGATGAAAAATATCAGGGCGCCGTTATGGAAAAACTGGGCAAACTCAAGGGGCAGGTTGAGGAGATGAGCAGTGAGCATGGCATGATCCGCATGGTCTTCAAGATACCTACCCGTGGCCTGCTGGGTTACCGATCTGAGTTCATGACCGATACCAAAGGCATGGGAATGATGAACTATGTTTTTTGCGAATACGGACCCTGGGCCGGTGATATAATCAACAGGACGAACGGGGTCATGGTAGCCAAGGAGCAGTGTACTGCCGTGGCCTATGCGCTCTTCAATCTACAGGAGAGGGGCAAAATTTTCGCCCATCCCGGAGACCCGATCTATCAGGGTCAGATCGTTGGAGAAAATGCCAGACCTGCCGATCTGGTAGTCAATCCTGCCAAGGGTAAGAAACTCACCAACGTCAGGGCTTCCGGTACAGACGACGCCGTTGTTCTGACACCTCCTGTTGAAATGACTCTTGAGGATTGCATCGCCTATATCAATGATGATGAGCTTGTCGAGGTTACGCCGAAGTCAATCAGATTACGGAAGAAAACCGGAGTGAGAGTTCGCGGCTAGGAGGCTGTTCGAGAATGCCCTCTCGGACAACCTATCAGGAGAGAGTATGAAAGAAATAGCATTGATCATAATTTCAGGTGGCATAGGGTTGGCAACTTTTTTGTTCATTGCCCGTAAATACGGCAGCAACTGTATTCCCTGAGTGATGATGTATGGATCCATAGGAATGGGTCTTTTTGTTTACTGGGTGTTGAGCCGGCTGTTACTCTAGGAGTGTGTTCTGTTCTATATTTATCAGCTGGCGATCAGGTTGCGGTTGGATAAACCTGACGGACTCGTAGAAACCCACGACGGATACGAAAACATTTGAAGATCTAACGAACTTGTCGGGCTTGAAGAGTTGGAAATTATTCCGCCTCAAGCCGGGCGCCATGTTGATTCAGACTTCTTGAATGTATAATAATCCTGCAGGATTTTGGCATGATCGAAGGCGAGTTCCGGTAGATCGTCCTGTTGAAAAAGTTCTGCCTCTGCCGCATCATCAGCGGCCCTGGGTACCCCTGACGCCTGGCCGATAAACACTGTGGAAGCGGTGTGGAAACGCGCATCTCTGCCGGGATCGGAATAGGTATGAAACTGTCTCAGGTTGACAACCTGCAGACCGGTCTCCTCTTCGGCTTCACGCCGGGCTGCATTTTCGAAGGATTCTCCATAATCGACAAATCCCCCAGGCAGCGCCCAACCATAGGGAGGATTCCTGCGCTTGATGAGGACGATTCTCTCCTCGATTTCAATAATGATATCGACAGTGGGGATGGGATTGCGCTGCTCTTCCAGGATGTTTTTGCAATGAGGACACTGCATTCTTTGCGCTCCTTATTCTTGATAGTGTCGTACAAAGCCCGGTCTCCCGCGTTGCAGTTTTTTGGGGAGGCGTATATCGATTTTTCTTCCTATTTGGCGATAAGCTCAGAGATATGCCGCCAGTCATCGACAGAGACAAACTCTTTCCAGCTGCTGTTCCAGGGCTGTCTGTAAAGCAGCGGATGTAAGTCCGCAGCTGCTATCAGGGCGCAGGTCTCCGCTCTGTCATCGACAAAATAGCGGAGTTCCCTCTGCTGAATATATTCAACCTTGCGATCATGGTCCTCCATTGCGATGAGATCGATTTTACTGCATACTTCCCTGGGTAGATAATGTTCCAGCCAGTCTATGACCGGGCGTTCTATGTTACGGGCTGTAATGATCGTCACCCTGGCGCGGGAGGCAAGATCGCTGATCACCTCGAGCGCCCCGGATATCGGCTGGAGCTCGGCGGCTAGAGAATCTTTGAGAATATCGGAGAATATTTCCTGAACAACAGACTCCGGAATAGGAACACATTTTTCCACATGAAAGTTTGTTATCTCCTCAAGTGAAATCATATAATTATGATTTTGCCGCGCGAGTCTGAGAAAGGCTTCGCCGATATCGGCAATGACTCCGTCGAAATCGAAACCAACCTGATCAGGCTTTATTCCTCCATTAATAACGTGCTTCAATTTTTTTTACCCTTTCCACAAGAGACGAGTTTGCTGGTGTCGCCAGACCATGAATTCCCGCCATTTTGATAATCATTCCATTGATGGCATCTATTTCTGTTTTTCTTTTTTTTCTGACATCCTGAAGCATTGAGCTGATATTTCCTGCTGTCGCCCTGCAGACATTTTCAGTATTCTCAAGTGCTGACTCTACAAAAATATTCTCAAATTCCCCAACCTTTACCGCTTCATTGATTGCCTGGCGCATCTGTTTGCGGGCCTCGGGGATCTCCAGGAGCTCACCGTTTTTGCAGTCGTGGATGACGGTTAAGGCATTGATGCCGACATTGACAAAAAGCTTCCTCCAGATTCCGGTGAGGATGGATTCCGTTATACCGGCCTTTATGCCGCCGGCCTGCAGCCGTTCGACGATTCGCGGCAGCAGCAGACTGTGCTCGGGTCGTGGAGTGTCAAGAAATCCGAGCCGGGTCTGACCTGCACCCGCATGGTGTACATGACCCGGCCCCAGATACGTAGAACCTTCGGTCGTGGTTGCGAAAACTGTGGCAGCCCCCTTTGAAACGCTTCTGTGTTTCAGGTGGGCTATACCGTTCTGCATAAAGACGAGCAGGCAGTCGTCAGCCATGAGCGGAGCACAGAAGTCAAGAGTTTCGTCTACATCATAGGATTTGACGCAGATAAAGAGAGCATCGGCGCGGTCGACCTCGAGCGGATTTGAATATGCCGGCAAGGTGAACCGGGTGGTAATACCTTCCCGTTCATATTGAATTCCCTGGCTATTCAAGCGGTCTGCACGATTTTCATTGTAATCCAGCAGGGAAATCCTGTCAGCGGTCGTTGTCGTACCTCTGTGAAGTGTGGCCGCGAGCAGACACCCCAGAGCACCTGGTCCGACGATTACGATGTGCATGTTTTTACTCTTTTGATCAGGTGGAGGTTGACCACAATTTTTTGGCCGGCATAACTGCTGAGGCGCTATTTTGAAAGTGTGGCCTGCTCGACGAGAACAGCATATTCATAGCCGAATCCGAAATCTTTATCGGCTGCTACTGTTCCTTCAGCGACCACAATTTCGTCAACCTCGGTAAGTTCATTGCTGGTTATCACCAGATCATGGGTATTTTGCATCGGATCACCTGTACCATCCTGAAGATGAATCCAGTTCTTTCCCATGATGTTGGGGCTTACCTTGACGACACGGCCTCTGACACGAACCTGTTTTCCATCAAGTGAGTCGGCTTTTTCATAGAGTTCCGCCACTCTGTAGCCATTTTCTCCCGAAGCTTTTTCGACCTCCGTTTCCATATAGGGAACGGTGGCTCCCATACTCCCCGGTGACAACTGTTCCTGAGGCTTTATGGTTTCAGATTGTTTGGTTTCCTCCTGCAGGGCTTCCGAAAATGTGGAGCTTGAGTTCTTCTTTTTTTCAGTAATCGGTGGAGTGGCATCGCCGGCTTCCGTCACCAGTCCAGGTGAAAAAATTATGCTCTCAAAGGTCCTGTCAATGGTCTTTGACTGAAAGTCGCTCATGGTCATACCGTATACATAAGTGACTTCATCGCCAACCTCGATTTCTGTTGCGGGAAGGGCGACCCAGACGTCGCCTCCCGCTGTTTTGAGGTTCATATAGGTATAATTAGCGGTATCCATTGTTTCGAGTACCGTACCGCTTCCGGTAGTGTTGTTGTCCACGGAATCTGCAGCATTTGTAGAGAAAGCAGCGGTTGAAACAAAAGCCATAGTTAAGAGAATGCAGCGAATGGTTGAGAGAATCATGTAGAGCTCCTTGATAGGTTGTGTTGGGAATATGACGGCTCCGTTAGAATTAATCATTTTTCGGCAGGAAGGCAACATACTTAAGAATGGATCCGCATCGTCATTAATGGTTCATCACTCCAGAAACCGGCAAAGATGGAAATCGGCATTCTCGAAGTCGGAGTTTATGCCCGTACGGGTGCTTATCGCGAGTCCTCATTATTTTGTTTGCAGTACAACGGCAGTCATTGCGGCAACGTCAATCCTGTCACCTGCATTAAGGGCGCCGGCGTACTGAATGGAGACAAAATCCTTGGGAGAGGCGTGAGAAGTATTGATAATTTCATACCACTTCGCCGTCTTTCTTTTTCCTGGCGGAGAAGGCAGAGTAAACCGGGCGGAGAGGGTTCTGTGACCGTTGAGCATCACGAAAAAATGAGAATTCAGACCATTGAGAAGAAAAGCCAGGTGGTGACAGGAGGAAGACCAGTCGGTCTGTCCGGGTTTAAGGGATTGCCAGGTGATTTCGGCATGCTCCGGATCCGCCCCCACCACGAAAAAATGTTCTCTGCGAAAGACACGGTAATTCTTTCTTAATTCGATACATTTTTTAAAAAAACGCAGCAATCCACTGTTTTTTGAAGCCAGAGACCAGTCTATCCAGCCTGTTTCATTGTCCTGGCACCAGGTATTATTGTTGCCTTGCTGCGTTCGGCCGAATTCATCCCCGGCGGTAATCATGGGAACGCCCTGGGAAAGGAGCAGGGTCAGCGCCATGCTTTTTATACGGCGCAGGCGCAGGTTTTCTGTTTTTCTCGTTGCCGGTTGGCCTTCCTTGCCGCTGTTCCAGCTGAGATTATGGTTTTCCCCGTCCCTGTTCTCCTCACCGTTGAGCCGGTTATGTTTCTTCTCATAACTTACCAGATCATAGAGGGTGAACCCATCATGGCTGGTGATGAAGTTAATGGAATTGCATGGGCCCCTCGAACTGGGATGATAAAGGTCCGAGCTGCCGGCGATACGGGTGGCGAGGTTAGTGACTGAGTTATTAAAGCCTGCGAAAAAACTACGCACGTCATCGCGAAATTTGCCGTTCCATTCGCTCCAGCGTTTGTCGGTCGAGAAGGAACCCACCTGATACAAGCCCGCGGCATCCCATGCCTCGGCAATAATTTTCGTATCACGCAGGATCGGATCCTCCGCGATAACTTCCAGCATTGGCGGATCGGGCAGAACTCTGCCTTTGGTATCCCGCCCCAGAATAGAGGCGAGGTCAAAACGGAAACCGTCGACATGCATTTCGATCACATAGTAGCGCAGCACGCTCCTGATGAGTTCCCGCACCACTGGATGATTACAGTTCATGGTATTGCCGCATCCTGAAAAATTCATGTATTCTTTGGTTTCAGGGTCCAGCAGGTAATAAATAGGATTGTCGATGCCGCGGAAGCTGGTGGTGGTACCATTGTAGTCGCCTTCTCCGGAGTGATTAAAGACAATGTCCAGAATCACCTCGATGCCTGCCTGGTGCAGGGACAGCACCATTTCCTTGAATTCCTTGATGCAGTTGCCGGTATCCGCGGCATAGCCTGACTTGAGGGAGAAAAAATTGATGGAACTGTAGCCCCAGAAATTTTTCAGTTTTTCACCGGTGTCGGGATTGCTGAAATAGTTGTCGTTTTCATCAAATTCGGCAACGGGCAGAAGCTCGACGGCGGTAATTCCCAGGGATTTCAGGTATGGAATTTTTTCGATGATACCGCGATATGTTCCGGGATGCCGCACTCCGGAGGTCTCGCTTTGAGTGAAACCGCGGACGTGAAGCTCGTAAATGATGCTTTCCGACAGCGGGATTTTCAGCGGGGTGTCATTCTTCCAGTCAAAACTGTGTAAGGGGATCTGGCAGCAGGGAGCCTTTCCGCACGAGGATAATTCACCCCATTTCCTGGGGCTCAACATACGACAGTAGGGATCGATCAGGATGTCGGCATTGTTAAAAAGCGTTCCTCTTTCCTGCGGGTCGGATTTGCCGTCGATGCGATAGCCGTAGCGGATTTTCTTCCAGTAGAGGGGCAGGAGAATGTGCCAGACATCTCCGGTTCTGTTAAATCCCGGCATTAAAGAAAAAGTATATTGTTCCGCATCAGTGTCTTCTGCAAAGGCCTCTATGATGAGCTCGACGCTGTGGCCATGTCTTGAAAAAATGGCAAAATTAATTCCGTCGGGCAGCACCGTTGCACCGAGCGGTAAAGGGAAACCTCTTTTTCCAATAGGAATAGCATTTTCTTTGGACATGATTAATAATGATTATTATAATTAATACTCATGAGCCGGGACAGAGAGGCGTTTATCCTGTAGTTTCAGTCCGTAAATGAGCATTCTGAGTTGAACATATATTATCTCATAGTATCATCTGCCGAGGTGTAGAACAAACAGAATTCATTGTTGAAGGAGAAAGCATGTATCATAAAGTTAAGGTCGGAGAACGGACCATAAGCCCTATCGACTGGGAAATGACCCCTGATCTGAGTTTTGGGACCTATGAATCCTGGGGTGGCCGGGAACGGGTTAGAGATAACAGCGAGCAGGTCTACTACTTTTTTGTCGATGGCTGGGGAGAAGTGCCGAAAGTATGCCTCATGGAGCGGGCGGTAAAACATGCCCGAATTCTGGCCGAGATAGATGTTCCTCTTGAAATTATCGAAAAGTGCGTGGAAGGCCAGGGCGAGGTCGCCAGGTTCGAAAAAAGCTATGCCGTAAATGAAGAGGTAAAGAACTGGTTGATAGACAATGTGCTGGAAGGTGAAGCGGGAGGGGAATATGTCAGACCTGTGGTGGAGAAGATCATCCGGGAAAACATGGGAACACCCTTGGTGAAGCTGGGAAGCGCTTCATGGCATTTTGACCGGGTTGCTCTGCCGGCCGAACCTGCAGTGATCAGGGACGACGAGGTGAATGATATTCTGCGGAAATGGAATTTCTTCGACTCGGAGCAAAACCCTGGAGGCGGTTTTGTCAATGGTCTGGTGGACCCTGGTGATGGTCTGACAGTTGTTGACGAGCGAACCGGGCTGCAATGGCAGGCCGGCGGATTGGATATCTGCTCGATTCGGACGATGCATAAAAAAATAGAAGGGATTAGAAAAAAAGGTTTTGCCGGCCACCAAGACTGGCGGTTGCCCACCATGCAGGAGGCGATGTCGCTGATGGATCCGGTTATGAATTTCAAGGGTGTTCATCTCAACCCCTGTTTTTCCATGGCTCAGCCATTTATCTTTGTCGCCGCCAGGCGCAAACCCGGCGGATATTGGTTTGTCGATTATAAGCAGGGCCGTGTCTTCTGGTCTTCCGGAACGATTCCCGGTGGTTTTGGAAGGCTTTGCCGGAGTCATAACTAATATAATTAATTCCATTTTTCACCTTCAAGCTGTCTTCGGACAGCTTTTTTTGTGGGAAATATGGTTTTTGGTGCGAATTTGAGCCGCTATCCGCGGCACGGTAATTGTCGTTATCTCTCTGATATGGTAAGAACTGTTGGGAAACCTGAAGTTCTACCTTTTTTTATAAACTTCCTCATGAGAGACGGTAATCCGGCGCAGAGTGGGGAGTCAGCGAGCAGCCTTATGCCTTATCTGTTACTCGTCTTAACCGCATTGTTCTGGTCAGGGAATTTTATTATAGGACGCGGCATGCATGCCGAGATCCCGCCGCTGGCGCTTTCCTTCTGGCGCTGGTCTTTTGCTCTGCTGATTCTCTCCTTCTTCGGTGTAGCTCACCTCTGGCGGCAACGCCGGCTGGCACGACAGCATCTGCGCTTTATCGTCATTCAGGGTATCCTGGGGGTCACCGGCTTTAACAGCCTTATCTACCTGGCGATGCAGACGACGACGGCTATCAATGCCGTGCTGGTAAATTCCTGCATTCCCGTGCTGATTGCCGTATGTTCCTGGATTATGTATAAAGAGGTGATGAGCGTCAGGCAGGTTTTAGGGGTGTTGACATCCTTGTGCGGTGTTTCTCTGATCCTGGCCAGAGGAGATATGATGTTTCTGCTGAGTCTGGATTTCAATCGGGGAGATGTGCTCGTACTGGTAGCCGCCCTTTTCTGGGCTTTATACTCAGCCAACCTGAAAAGATATCCAGCCGAATTGCATCCCTTCAGCTATCTCTCGGGTATCGTCATCGTCGGCCTGATTTTTCTTCTCCCGCTCTACATCATCGAAATTTCTTTGGGCAAGGCAATGCATTTAAGCGGCTCCTCCCTGGCGGCCATACTCTATGTGGCCCTGTTCGCCTCGGTTCTGGCTTTTATTTTCTGGAACCGGGCGGTAAGAATGGTAGGCGCCAACAAGGCCGGACCATTTATATATCTCATGCCGGTGTTCAGCACCATACTCGCCATCATCTTCCTTGGTGAAAAAGTGTATCTCTATCATATCTTCGGTGTTTCATTGATATCTGCAGGCATTGTTATGACGACATTTCGCGTTTCCCGGACGAAAATGACATCGCGATAAGCACCCGTACGGGCATAAACTCCAACTTCGGAAAAGCCCGATCTCCCGCATTGCAGGTTTTTGTATAAAATGGTGTCGCAGACATTGTTCTCCCGCAGCAACGGCTATATTATGTGGTATACTATATTATAATGATAAACTCGTAAAAACCACGAAAGTTGCCGCGCTAATGAGGGACTTATGCCTGAAAACATGCAGCCCGAAAAAATTCACATGGGGGTCAGCTCATGCCTGCTTGGCCAAAGCGTCCGGTATGACGGGGGACATAAGCACGATAAATATATAACCGAAACACTGGGCCATTATTTTGATTTTGTACCGGTCTGTCCAGAGGTCGAATGCGGTCTGCCTATTCCGCGTGAGGCCATGCGGCTGATCGGCGATCCGAAAAATCCACGTCTGGTCACCGTTAAGACAGGAACGGATCATACTGAGAGAATGAAATCCTGGGCATTAAAACGCGTCCGGGAGCTTGAAACTGCGGATCTTTGCGGCTTTATCTTTAAAAGCAGATCGCCTTCGTCGGGAATGGAAAGGGTAAAGGTCTATGATGATGATACCATTCCCCATAATGTTGGTGTAGGGATCTTTGCCGGGATATTCAAGGATCATTTTCCATTGCTTCCGACGGAAGAGGAAGGAAGGCTGCATGACATGGTATTGCGCGAAAATTTCATAGAATCCGTTTTTGTCTACAGGCGCTGGCGGCAAACCCTGCGGCAGAGAACTCCCGGAGCGCTGGTTACCTTCCATACCAGACATAAGCTGCTTCTTCTGGCCCACAGCGAAAGGATCTACAGAAACCTCGGGAAACTGGTGGCGCAGGCAGGCAGCGCGGACGTCCCTGAACTGTTTCAGAATTATCAACAGGGGCTGATGGAGGCCATGAAGATCAAACCCACCTCCAATTCTCACGTCAATGTACTCATGCACATGATGGGTTATTTCAAGAAAATGCTCAGCCGTGATGAAAAGCAGGAACTGCTCAAGGTAATTGACAACTATAAGCAGCATTTTGTACCGCTGATAGTGCCTATCACTCTGATCAATCATTATGCCGGAAAATACCACGAAACCTATCTGCTCGATCAATATTATCTCAAACCGCATCCCACGGAGCTGAAGCTGAGAAATCATGCCTGAAAAAACAATCCTGATCACGGGTGCAACCGGATATATCGGCAGAAGATTGTGTCAACGTCTCCTGCCGAGAGATGAATACAGGCTGCGCCTTCTGGTGCGCAACCGCCGCAAGGTTCACACCGCAGTGGCTGACCAGGTGGAGATTGTCGAAGGGAGTACATTTGACATGGAGCCGCTGAGGCAGGCCCTTGCCGGAGTAGACACGGCTTTTTATCTGATTCATTCCATGGGAGGCAAGGAAAATTACTGGGAGCTTGATAAAAAAAGTGCCGACAATTTCCGCACGGCCTGTATTGAAGCCGGGGTCAAACGCATCGTTTACCTCGGTGGTCTCGGGGTCAAGGAAAGTGCAAGCAAGCATCTGCTCAGCCGGCTGGAGACCGGCGAGGTTCTCGGTGCCGAACCGGGGAAAATACAGACCATCTGGCTGCGCGCCGGGGCAATCATTGGCTCAGGCAGTTCAAGCTTTGAGATCATTCGTCATCTTACCCAAAAGCTGCCTGTTATGATCACGCCCAAGTGGGTGCGCACCAAAACCCAGCCGATCAGCATAGAAGATGTTCTCAATTATCTGGAGTCCTCCATAAATATTGGATATTACAGAGATCTAGTGGTGGATATCGGGGCTGAACGCTTGAGTTTCGAGGAGATGATGATGCAGACTGCCGAAGTAATGGGGCTGAAGCGGTTTCTGCTGCCGGTACCTCTGCTTACGCCCCGTCTCTCTTCCTACTGGGTAATCCTCATCACCCCTCTGCCTTTCCGGCTGGCAACCGCCCTTGTCGAAGGGCTGAAGAGTGAAACCGTCATGCAGAATGACCATGCCGAAAAATATTACCCCGAGATAAGGCCCATGTCCTTCCGCGAGGCGGTCATCAGGGCCAACAACGAACTTCAACAGAATCAGGTAATCAGCCGCTGGTGCGACAGCAGCGGCGAACAGGCCTGTGACGTCAAGGATTTCGATGATCCAGGAGGGGCGGTATTCCGCGATATCCGTATTGTTCCCTATGCCAATGGAGAAAAACAGGAGCAGGTTTTTCAGGCTGCCTGTGATCTCGGTGGGCAAAAGGGCTGGTTCAAGTACAACATTCTCTGGCGAATGCGGGGATTCATAGATAAAATATCAGGAGGGTACGGTCTCAACAGGGGCAGAAGGCAGCACCGTGAGCTGCGGATCGGGGATGCTCTCGATTTCTGGAAAGTAGCTGATATCAAAAACGGAAAACGTCTGCTGCTTTACGCCCAGATGAAACTGCCGGGCCAGGCCTGGCTGGAGTTTGACTGCCAACCCGAGCAGCTGGTGCAAACAGCCCACTATATTCCGCGTGGACTGCTGGGCAGACTCTACTGGTATGCGGTCACTCCTCTGCACCATTTTGTTTTTGCGGATCTGGCCAAAACCGTTGTGAGTGATTCAAAGAAATTGGAAGAGTAAAGAAATTCTTCCAGAATATCCGAAAGCTGGAACCCCCAAAGAAATTCCTGCGGCCTTGCAAAGGAAAACCGATCTGCCGTTCTGTCGATTATTATACTCGATTCCGAAAAAGTGTTCTCAGGTCAAAGCATCGTTCCGCTACTTCCGAATCTTATATGAAAAGCAATCCTGATGTGGTAATTTGGTCATTTTTACTACACCTTCGAGTAAGACATATTCCTTGGGAAGATATTAATGAAATATTCATTGAGCAAACTCGCATTCTTCATACTTCTGCTTGCCGGGATTGGCGGACTCTTGTGGATGTATGGACCCTTTTTCAAAGAGTCCGGTGATTCACTGAAGAAGGAAAGTGGAGATCGTGTGATTCCCGTAGAGGTTGCAGCCATAACTCATGATTCCATCCAGCTGCGTCGAACATTCAGCGGGGCTCTTGAACCCCGAGCGGAATTTGTGGTGGCCCCAAAGGTAGGTGGCCGCTTGGAACGGTTGAGTGTCAATCTTGCCGATTTCGTTGGGCGCGGCCAGGTGGTAGCCGAGTTGGAGAACGATGAATATATTCAGGCAGTAGCCCTCGCCCGGGCAGATCTTGCCGTGGCCCAGGCCAATCTCTCCGAGGCCCGCAGTGAGGCGGAGATTGCCGGTCGTGAGCTGGAAAGGGTGGAGACCCTGCGGAAGCGGGGAGTCGCCTCCGAGACTCAGCTTGATTCGGCCAAAGCGGCTCATCTTGCCAAGCGGGCAAAACGCGAAGTGGCTGAGGCGAATGTAACCCGGGCCGAATCACAGGTGGCGACGGCCAATATCCGGCTGGGGTATACCAGGATTACGGCAGGATGGAGTGGAGGCGCCGACAGACGGGTAGTCGCGGAGCGTTTCGTCGACGAGGGAGCAACGGTTTCGGCGAACACCCCTCTGCTTCGCATTGTTGAGATCGATCCCATTATCGGTGTGATTTTTGTAACAGAACATGATTACGCGAGAATGCAGCCAGGCCTCGGTGTCTCTCTGGTAACCGATGCCTATCCCGGTGAAAAATTTTCAGGAACCATAGAACGTATCGCCCCGGTTTTTAAAGAGGCGACTCGTCAGGCGCGGGTTGAACTGGTTGTTGACAATGATCAGCTGCGCCTGAAACCGGGAATGTTTATCCGGGCCACAGTAGTTCTTGAGCAAATAGCAGAGGCTACTTTGGTACCCGAAGAGGCTTTGGCCAAGCGTGATGATCGAAGCGGAATCTTTCTGGTGAGTGAAGATGGTCGCTCGGTCAGTTGGAAGCCGGTCGATACGGGCATTCGTGAGGGCGACGCTGTTCAGATTGTCGGTGATCAGCTCACCGGACGCGTGGTTACCCTGGGCCAGCAGCTGCTTAATGACGGTTCGCAAATTACCATTCCCGATGAAATATCGGTTACCAACGGTTCTACGGAAAAGGCGATACAATGAATCTTCCCGGCTTCAGTGTTCGCCGTCCTGTTTTTACGACAATGATCACCCTGATTGTGATCATTATGGGTCTATTTTCCCTGGACCGCCTGAAGATCGATCTGCTCCCCAGCATCGAACTGCCGACCATTTCGATACGAACCAATTATGACGGAGCCAGCCCGGAAGTAATGGAGCGCCTGGTAACCCAGATTATAGAAGAGATTGTCGGAACTGTTCCAGGTGTTGTGGAGATGACCTCGCAGTCGTCCGAAGGCAGCAGTACCGTGCGTGTCACCTTCAGCTGGGGAACCGATGTCGACATGGCCGCCCTTGATGTGCAGGCCAAGCTGGAGGATGAAATCAATGAGCTGCCGGACGATGTCGGCCGCCCCCGGGTAAGCAAGTGGGATATAGCCGGCTTTCCCGTGGTCATCCTGGGCATTTCCAGCAATCTTGATCCGGTGGAATTGACGGAGCTGGTCGAGAACCAGGTGCGCTACCGCTTCGGCAGGGTGCCGGGGGTTGCCCAGGTCGATCTTTTCGGCGGTTTTAACCGCGAGGTCCGCGTCGAGCTTGATCCCGACCGCATCAAAGCTCTGAGACTGCCGCTAAACCAGGTGCTGCAGGCCATTCGCAATGCCAATATCGATCTGCCCACCGGCAAAATTGTCCGGGGAAGGTACGAGCTCACTCTGCGGGCACCCGCAGAATTTACCTCTCTTGACCAGATCCGTAACACCATTATCTTTCGCCAGGAGGGTGCCGCGGTAACTTTGGGGCAGATTGCCAAGGTATTGGACACCTATGAGAAACCGACGCGCATTGTCCGGGTAAACGGGCAGCGGGGTCTGCATGTCGGTATCCGCAAGCAGGCTGATGCCAATACGGTGGAAGTAGCCAATGCCGTGCTCGAAGAGATAGACGAAGTCAACAGGGCTTTTCCTCAGATCAGTGTTGTGCCCATTATCAACCAGGGCAATTTTATCGAACGGTCGATTGCCAATGTGGCCCGTTCGGTCCTCTACGGCGGCGGGCTCTCCGTTCTGGTACTTCTCTTTTTTCTGCGCAATATTCGCTCGACGGTAGTGATATCACTGGCTATTCCTATTTCGGTGATAGCCACCTTCGCCCTCATTTATTTCGGCGGTTTTACCCTGAATATGATGACCCTCGGCGGTCTGGCACTGGGGGTCGGCATGATGGTTGACAGCTCCGTGGTGGTTCTCGAAAATATTTTCAGGCGCCGCGAAGAAGACCATGAAAGTCCTCGGATAGCCGCGGTGAACGGAGCCCGCGAGGTGGGACCGGCCATCGTTGCGGCGACCATCACTACTCTGGTTATCTTTCTACCTCTGGTGTTTGTGCGTGGTGTGGCCGGGATCCTTTTTCAGGAACTCTCCTACGTGATTGTCTTTGCTCTGATCTGTTCGCTGCTGGTTTCGCTGACTCTTCTGCCGATGCTGGCCTCCAGGCTTCTCGAGGCTCCCGGACAGAGGGGCAAAAACCACTCTCCCCGCATCAGGTCACTGATGACACGGGCGGATGAGCTTTTCAAAAACCTGGATATCGGCTATCGCAGTCTGTTGCTCAGAGTTCTGCGCCATCGCCTGCTTACCGTCTTTATGGCGCTGACATTGCTTGGTGCCAGTCTGCTGCTCCTCCCCTTTATCGGGAGTGAGTTTCTGCCTCCCAGTGACGAGGGCGAAGTGAGAGTCAGCGGCGAGATGGCGATAGGAACCCGCCTTGGGGTGATTGATCAACAGGCCAGAAAAATGGAGGAAATTGTCTATGCCGCCGTGCCCGAGGCTGTTTCACGGGTAATTCGCATGGGCGCTTCCGGCTGGAGGCCAGGCGATGCCGTCAAGGCCAATATTCGCCTGTCACTGGTTCCTGCGTCCGAGCGGGACCGTTCCAATACCGAGATTGCAGAAGATCTGCGGCAGAAACTAGATGGCAGAATTCCCGGCATGACCATTCGAACCCGTGCTCCTCAGGGACAGTTTCTGCTGGAGAGAATACTTGGAGGTATCGAGGGGATTACTATTGAGATTCGAGGATTTGACCTGCCGACTCTGGATATGCTGGCTGCAAGGACAGCCTTACTGATCGAGGATATTCCGGGAATCACCGATATTGAAACGAGCAAGGAAGCCGGCTTACCGCAGCAGGAAATTCGTGTCGACCGCGACAAAGCTGCCGATCTCGGTCTTAGTGTGCGGGATGTCGTCACAGTTCTGGAAACCTCGATTGCCGGCAGCAAGGCCGGAGAGTATCGCGCTGAAGGCAATTCGTACCGTATTTTCGTGCAGCTTGAAGATGCCGAAAATCGCTCCCTGGATGAAATTCTCGACCTGACTCTGACTACGGCTTCGGGTGATCAGGTATCCTTGCGTAATCTGGTGCGGGACAGTTCCGGATTGGGACCTATCTTGATCAACAGGAAGGACCAGCAGAGGATAGTCACGGTCCAGGCCAATGTGGCGGGCAGGGATCTGGGATCTGTTGCCGAAGATGTCCAGGCTGTGATTGAACGGATTCCCCGTCCTGTCGGTTATGATCTCATGGTGGCCGGCAATTTCGAAGAACAGCAAAAGGCTTTTAGGGATTTGATGACCTCGCTCTTGCTTGCCCTGCTCCTTGTCTATATGGTGCTGGCCTGTCAATATGAATCCCTGCGCGATCCGTTTGTGGTGATGGCCTCCGTTCCGGTTGCCGCGGTGGGGGTTCTGTTGATTCTCTTTCTCACCGGGACCACCTTGAATCTACAGTCCTATATAGGATGCATCATGCTTGGCGGCATTGTGGTCAACAACGCCATTCTCCTGGTCGATCAGACAGGAAAACTCCGTAGCGACGGTATGAAGGTCAACGAGGCCGTAGCCGAGGCCGGAAGGAGACGTCTGCGCCCTATTTTGATGACTTCATTGACAACCATTCTGGCCCTGACCCCTCTTGCTCTGGGAGTAGGAGAGGGCGCAGATGCCCAGGCTCCACTGGCGCGTGCGGTAGTAGGCGGATTGGGCGGTTCGGCCCTGATAACCCTGGTTCTGATTCCGGCAGTCTATTCACTTTGTCATCCCGAAAAAAGGGAAGCTACTGCATGAAGATATTTGATCATCGATGGACTTGTAAGAAGCTCGATCAACGTCGTTGTAGTTCTGAAACGGCAATTTGCCGTACCACATGTTCAGCCAAGTCGCCGTTTCAGGCACTGCGCCTAGTATATCGAGCTTTTTCCAGAGTCCCTCTCGGAGGCTTCGATATATTTTTACGAGAGTATCATTATGGGTTTGTAATGATCTTCTGTGGTGGATTATTGGCGATGGTTACCGCCGGTTGTGCCTCCGTTGAGCGTCTACCGATTTTTGCCGATACGATGGAGCAGCCTGTCTTTGAAAAAGCCGATGATCCGGCACTTATTCCCACCCAGCTGCAGATCCGCGGGGAGCCGATCATGGAGAAATCAGAAAGCGATATTCCGCAAGAGCTTGCGGTGGAGCAGGCAGTCATGCTGGCTCTTCGCCACAACAGCGACCTGCAGGTCAATCAGCTCTCACCGGTGATTGCCGGAACTTTCGAATTGATCGAGCGTGGAGTCTATGACCCCGAACTCTTTGCCGAACTCCGGTATTTCCGGGAAAAAAGAGACAGCGACCGGGGGGGTACCATTGTGCGGCGGGATGATTCTACCAGGGAAACCCAATTTGCCGCCGGAGTAAGGCAGATCCTGCCCTCCGGGACTACGCTCGAGGCTTTGGTCGGTCGGGAAACCACAGTTTTTGATGAGGACGATGAGGAGCAGGAGGCACGGGCCGAGCTCAGCGTAACCCAGTCTCTGCTGCGCGGTTTCGGGTCGTCGGTCAATCTGGTCAGTATACGTCAGGCTGAAATTGACACAATGGCGAGCATTGAAGAGTTGAAGGGGTTTATCAACATCCTTCTTGCCGATACTGAAACTGCTTACTGGCAGTATGTTCTGGCGCGCAAGGAGATTGACATATTTGAGCAGTCACTCGAGGTTGCCCGCAAGCAGCGAGAAGAGATCGAGTTGAGCATCGAAGTGGGATTCCTGCCTGAATTCGAGGCAGCTGCCGCCAGAGCGGAAGAAGCCTTGCGGGTGCAGGCCCTGATCAATGCCGAAAGCCTTCTGGAGGATCGTCGCCTCCGTCTGCTTCGCCTGATCAGCCCCCGCCTTGACAATGCCCGCAACAGCAGGATCATAGCCATAACTGATCCAGGGGTATCGCCCCGGCCGATTGACAACACAGAGGACCGCCTGAAGTTGGCGGAGCAGATCCGCCCCGATCTTGGTGAAGCCAGGCTGAGGCTGCACCGCAATCGCCTGGAGACGATTATGACGCGCAATGGACTTCTGCCCCGGCTCGAACTTTTCATGACTTTGGGGAAAAACGGGTATGGCGAATCATTTGGCGATTCCTTTAGCGACGTGGTCGGCGACTCCTATGCTTTCACTGCCGGATTGCGTCTGAGTCATTTTCTGGGCAACCGTGCTGCCGAGGGAGCCAATCTGGCCGCTTTTGCTCAGCGCAGACAGGCCGTAGAGGCAATTGAGAATCTTCGCCAGATAGTTCAGTTGGATGTCTACCTGGCTATTAACGAGGTGGAGCGGCTCCGCCGGCAGATCGAGGCGAGCAGGGCAACCCGTATCTTTCAGGAGCAGACCCTGAAGGCGGAAGAGGAGCGATTTGAAGTAGGGAGCAGCACCGCCCTTCTGGTTGCTCAAGCCCAGCGTGATCTGCTCCGGACTCAAATAGCCGAGGTAGAGGCCGTGGTCAATTACCGCATCGCCCTGGTACAGCTCTATCTGGCCGAGGGTAGTCTGATAGAACGGCGCGGCGTGCAGGTGGCGGAAACCCGCAGCGGTATCGGCTTATGACCTGCGGTCTTCACTCCAAAAGCATGGACAATCTCTTTTCCAGATTGAGATATCAGCTCATTCCACGGTATCGCTGTGGGGGGCATGGCTGAAGGCGAGTACCTGGTCGACGCGGATAATCAGCCTGCTCTCGGACTGAGGCAGCTGTTCTTCGCTCTCAAGATCCCCAGTGAAACCATCCATCATGGCGATCTCCTCGACTTTTTCAACTTCTCCGAGAATTTGATGTCCGATATCAGTCGCAGGATCCCAGGCGACCACTGAAATAAGGGGGTTGTCGCCAAGATTTTGAATCGTGGCTGGACAAAACCATGCTTCAACGCTAATATGGTCTTCGCTAATGTAACGGATGATGCCGGCGGCAGCCAGGTGGGGCAGGCCATTGCCGTTTGTGGTGGTCACGAAGACGTGCTCCATGCGGTTGCCGAGATCCACCGCTTCGAAAATCGCTTTCGTGCTCATTGTGCCTCCTTGATGTGAGAAAACGTATCCTCCTTCTCACGCTATTTTAATGCCTCTTGTGTGCTGCGCCAACCTTATCTTTCTTCTTTCACCGGGTTGCTCAGCGTACCTATGTTCTCAATCTCAACCTCCACCGTATCTCCATCTTTCAACGGTCCAACACCACTCGGAGTGCCGGTGATGATAATATCACCGGGTTCGAGGGTGAAATTCTTCGAGACGAAAGATATTATCTCAGGAATCGGAAAAATCATATGACGGGTATTGGAATCCTGAACAGTTTTGCCGTTGAGGCGGCAGCGGATAGCAAGATTTTGTGGATCGCCGATCGCCTCGGGCGGTACAATTACCGGGCCGATGGGTCCGAAGGTGTCGAGTGATTTTCCGCGAAACCATCCGGCTTTATCGCCTTTCTGCAGGTTTCTCTGGCTGATATCATTAAAGCAGGTAAAGCCCAGGACGTGCTGCAGAGCCTGTTCTGGAGGCAGATTTTTCACCCTGTCTTTGATGATTATGGCGAGTTCCGCCTCATGATCGGTACGGCAGTCTGTAAAGCCATAATCCCGCACAAAAGAAGGCAGAATGATTGTTTCTCCCGGCCCGATGAGAACATTCGGAGTCTTGGGGAACAAAACCGGCTCTGTCGGCACCTCCTCTGTAAAATTACGGACATCAACAGACTGGCTTTCTTTGATATGCTCAAGGTAATTAAGACCCAGAGCCACTATTTTGCTGGGACTGAGTTGGTAGTGGTCTCCATTTGCTAAAGGCAGTGTCACTTTCATAAAAATCCTCTCAGTTGTTTCGTGGGGGGTATGTATCTTTTACCATATCGAGCTGAAATCGGTTAAAAAAAAATCTGATCACCCTTGAAACTCAGCACCACATGGCCCAGGCCGGGACTGCTCTTTTCATCCGGGACGCCATACACCCGTCCATGGGGGCTTCGCTGCAGCCGTCCGGGCTGCAGAGACCCGTAAAAAGTGCAGTCCCGACCTTGAGCTGAGGATCAGGGGGAATCAGGAAAAAAATGCAATAACCAATGCCACGCCAAGCGATACTGCCATGCAGCAGCGCTCATCGCCGCAACACAAAAACTCAAAGTAGAAATTTTGAGCCGCCTGGTGAAAATGAAGCAGTATCAATGGCGGTTTGCAGCGTCTGATTTGACAATTACATGATGTGATGCTTAAACTCTTAATATAACATCAGGCGTCAAAGGTAGGGTCGTGAAGTATTGGCAGGCTCGCAGAATGTCTGAGTGCGCAGCTGAAACACTCAACAGAATGCGAGGGTTAACCGTTTGTCTTCGCGGCTCTTTTTTTTGAAAAATTGAAGGGGAGGGTTAAAGAATGTATGAAAAAATAAAGAGCAGCAGGGAAGTTTCTTTCCGGGCGGCCGGTATTGTAGCCATTTTTTTTATGGTCACCATGCTGATGTACCCAGTTGGTCAGGTGGCTGCCGAAAAAAACGACCCCAAAAATATTGTTTTCGTTGATATCGGGAAAATTATCGAAGTGCACCCTGCTTTCCTCAAAGCCCAGGAAGAGTTTGGAACGGAAATCCAGGGGATGCAGGAGGAGTTGCAGGGTATGGCCGAAGAGGAACAGATGATGGCCCAGCAGCAGATGCAGCAGCAGATGCAACAGAGAGGCGAACAATTGCAGGAAGAGGCTCTCAAGGAAATGAAAAAGGATCTGCAGAAAATAGCAGATGAAAAGGGCTATGATTATATTTTCGATGCCAATTCCTTGATTGTCGGCGGCAGGGATGTCACCGATGAGATTCTGGAGGCACTGAAGTAACATTGCCACACAGATCGTCATATTTTCCAGAAATTAACCACATACACATTACTGATTACCAATGCTATTCAGCTGTCATGCCGGCAGGCTTGAAGATATGGCAAAAACATTGTATTTGTCGTCATATCGTTATCAAACCTGGAATGATAATATAGGTGTATTTTCCTTTGAATACAATAATATACAAACATTTTTTGGCTGATTTTGATTGGTAATCAATAAGAAATTTCATCTCCCACCAATATTCCCTTGATTTCCTACTTCATTTTTCTCCTTCAAATTTTTAGATTTCACCATTGTAATGCAGGTTGCGGTACTGTAACCTCAGTGGGTTGATTTGTTGCTGCCCGGACAGAGTAAGTCATTGCATGTTTGAATGAATATGTTGTCATTCGGCGAGTATGTTTGTTGCAATATGAGCAAAATGCGCATCGAAAAAGACTTAGGGTCGATCAAACTCAGTCGCAGCTCCTCCAGAGACAAATCACAGATTGGAATTCATTTTTCGTTTCTTTTTCGTATCGTGGCATTTGTCGGGGTAAGGCATTAATCAAGCAATGAGGTGGTTTATGGTGAAGTTGTGTAAGAGATTTTTCAGCATGGCGTGTTCTCTCGCCATTGTCTGTGGCTCCTCTTCTGGAATGGCTGCGGATGTTAAAAAGCTCTTCATTGTCCACAGTTACGAAAAAGATCATATATGCGGTCAGCCACAGCATGATGGCGCAATTAAGGCGTTGAACGATGCCGGCTGGAAACAGGGGGAAAACCTTGAGGTCGCAACGTATTATATGGATACCAAAAAGAACAACAATACTCCGGAACTTATTGCCGAGCAGGCAAATCTGGCAGTGGAGGAAATTGCCGCTTTTCAGCCCGATGTTGTCCTAACCCTTGATGATAATGCCTTTCGTGCCGTGGCGCTGCCAGCTTCCGGCACTTCCACTCCCTATATTTTTTCAGGCATGAACAATCAGCCTGAAAATTATGATCGGCAAAAGGAGTTCATGGCTGATCGCTCAATACCGGGGAACAATATTACCGGAGTGTATGAGAAGCTTTATATCCGCGAAGCCATACGCGTCCTATCCTCTCTGCATGAGATGAACAGCGTTCTCTTTCTGGGCGACATGTCGCCTACCGGTAAAGCCATACAGCAACAGGTGGAACTTGAGCTCAACGAAGAAAGTAATATACCGGTTCCGGCGGTGGAGTTGCAGATGATGAATTCCTGGGAGGAGTTCGTCAGCACCCTTGCCCAATTTAACGACTCAGCCGAATTTGGTGCCCTGTACCTCGGTACGCTGCTGCTTAAGGATAAAAAAGGCCGGGTTTACACCGCACCGGAAATTATAAACCACACGCTTCTGCATGCGCACAAGCCCACCATAGGATTAAATTACGCCTTCATCAAACTGGGGCTTTTCGGCGGCGCCACCGTGGATTTTTTCTCCATGGGAGAGCTGGCCGGCAAAAAAGCGGCGGCTGTTCTCAGTGGAGCCGAGCCCGGCAGTCTTCCTATTGAAGATGCTCCCCGAGTCGCCCTTGTTTTCAACCTTAAACGTGCAGAGCAGCTGGGGCTGAAAATTCCTGCAGATATCCTTTTGGCGGCAGATGAAGTATTCAGCAAGTGAGGATGTAGATGAACCGCTCGACGTGCCCGTTCCGGCTTATCCTCTAGCCGGGTATCTGACGGTTGTTATTGTTCTGCTCGTTATTGTTTCAGTCACAGCGGTATCGGGAATTCTTTACTTCACCCTCAATAAGAGCCTGAACAGTGAGTTTGAGGAAGGTATACAGGCGAAAGGCGGGGAGGCGGGGCAGGTCTTTCAAAACCGCATAAACAGACTCAGCAACAGGCTGAATGCGCTGGCGCATGATAATACCGTTCGCGTCACGCTTATGCTGGGAGCCCATCGACAGTTGTCCCAGCATCTCCATACCGTCTATAACAATATTCCCGACCTACATTTTATTATTAAGGATGCGGCTTCAGGTTCCTTTTTTACTCCTTCTGAAGTCTGGATCGATGGCAGACAGATTGAAAAAGTCTTTCCGGTGCAAACATCCGAGCCTGTTTTGGTCAATACTATCGAAAATGGTGGATTCCAGTTAATCCAGAGCGTGCCGATAAGAAGACAGCAGGAACAGGTTGGAGTGGCCGCGGCCACCTACCAGATAAGCAAGGACGAGCATCTTCAGTCACTTTTCGGCAAGGAAGGAAAATATGCCGATAAGCTGGTTTATTTTGACAAAGGTGAGGTCTGGGATCTTCTCTCCGGAAGAAAGCTTTCTTCCTCCCTTACCTTTCCCGCCTCTTTCTATCACGACAACTCTCTGGACTACATTACCCTCAATGGTGAGGATTTTGCCGTCTCAAAAAGAGCTGAGTTTGACGGGGTTTATTTTTTCGGTAATCTGCGAAATCTCAGGGCCGCCAAGAATCGCGTCCTCAATGCCGTGCTGTTTCCCGCCATTATTGTCATCCTGCTGACCCTGCTGACCTCAATTTTTCTTAGCAGAAAACTTGTTGAGCCCTTGCGGCAGCTTACCAGGTTCGCTCATAAGATAACCTCAGGTGAAAACGATATTTCAAATACCTTGGCGACTTCACGCATCTACGAGTTCAATCGTTTGAGAGTTTCGCTCTTTTCCATGCTTGATCATATCCGCCAGGCGCGTGAAATGGAACGCTATCAGGATCTTTTTGAAGGCGTGGCCGATATGGTCTTTATCAATGATCTCCATGGATCAATGATTGATGTCAATAAAGTAGCACTTGATAAACTCGGTTACCCTTTTGCCGAGCTAACCCGGAAAAATCTCTACGACCTCGTGCTCCCCGTGCAGAAAAACATGCTGCAAAGAAAGCTGGAGACTCTGCAGACAGAAAAAGAACAGCTTGTCTTCGAGACAGAAATTATGGATTCTGCGGGGAAACATCTTTCTGTAGAGTGTCATGCTCGAAAGATCGTCTTGAGAAACCAGGTGGTAATTCTGAATGTGGTCCGCGATATTTCTGCTCGTGCTCAGGCGGAAAAAGCCCTGCAGGAGTCTCACAGCACCTTGCTTACGGTTTTGAACTCTATTCAGGCAACAATATACGTAAGTGATATAGAGACCCGGGAGATCCTCTTCATGAATGCGTGTATGTCTGAATCTTTCGGAGGCAACAGGATCGGCGGGAAATGCCATAAGGTGGTATATGATAATACCGAACCCTGCAGGAGATGCCAAAGCATGCAACCTCCTTCCCCCTGTGAAATTCCGACGAAGGTGCTGACCTGGGAGGGCAGAAATCCCGTGAACGGGAACTGGTATGTCCATCATGATCGGATCATCAGGTGGGTTAACGGCCGCAGCGTCAAATTTCAGATTGCCTTTGACATTACTGAAAAAAAGGAGCTCGAGCTGAAGAGCGATGAGACCAGATCACAACTGAGAAAAGCACAGAAAATGGAGTCTATCGCTACCCTTGCCGGCGGCATTGCCCATGATCTCAACAACATTCTATCCGGTATCGTCAGTTATCCGGACTTGCTCCTTGTGCAGTATCCGGACGACAGCAGTCTCAAGGTTCCTCTGCAGATCATTAAAGATACGGGATTGAAGGCCTCCGCCATTGTTCAGGATCTTCTTACCCTGGCACGTCGAGGTGTCGTGGTCAATGAAGTGATCAATCTCAACAACGTCGTCAACCGATATCTTGAGAGCCCCGAGCATCGGCAACTAATCCGTGATAACCCTCATGTCGAAATAAAGGTCGATCTGCAGCCGGGGCTGGTCAATATTCTCGGCTCCTCTCTGCATCTCTCTAAAACCATCATGAATCTGGTAATCAATGCTGTCGAAGCCATCCAGGAATCCGGATATGTTTCAATCGCCACAGCAGTGACAATTATAGATGATGAGGATCCCAGGACGGAAAAGATAGGTGTGGGCGAATATGTTGTTCTGGTTATAGGCGATACCGGCGCAGGCATCAGCCCGGAGGATCAGGACCGTATTTATGAGCCTTTCTTTACCACCAAGGTAATGGGAAGAAGTGGCACCGGCCTTGGCATGGCTGTTGTCTGGGGGGCTGTCGAGGATCATGAAGGTTATATTGACCTGCAGACGGTTCCCGGCGAAGGAACCACCTTCAGTCTGTATTTTCCGGTGACGAGAAGAGTACTCCTGCAGGAGCAGCTGGAGCTGACTAAGAATGATTACCACGGCAGGGGGGAAAGTATTCTGGTTATAGACGATATGACGGAACAGCGCGATTTAGCATCGATGATGTTCGGCCGGATGGGCTATAATGTCATAACTGTGCCGAGCGGCGAAAAGGCCATCGATTTTCTGAATCAACATTCCGTAGATCTGCTTCTTCTTGACATGCTGATGGACGGCGGAATGAACGGGCTGGAAACGTATAGACGTATTCTGCAGATTCACCCCGGCCAGAGAGCCGTAATCACCACCGGTTATTCCGAAACTGAACAGGTAAAAGAGGCCCTCCGTCTTGGCGCGGGAAGTTATATCAGGAAGCCCTATCTTTTTGAAGATATTGCTCTGGCGGTTAAAAATGAACTGGCAAAAGAGAAAGTAGTCGCCGGTACAGCTAAGGCATAATCACAGAGCAGGTTTGTTCCGGTTCACTTTTTTTTTGGCTTATATATTCAGACTCAACCGGCACACCATACTTTTCAAAAAAAAGCAAAGCGCAGTGGTCTTTAGGTTTAATCAACCGCCTGGTTAGCGATGACCATAGAATCTCCGATTATCGTGCGATACTGCGCCGGAGCGTAGTCCCGACAAAAATATAAGAGGATGGAACATGCATGGCAATATTGATTTAGAGTATTATACAAAGCGTCTTATTGAACGCTTGGCGGAAATAATGGCGGCCAGGCAGGCAAAAAAAGAAGACACTCCGCTTGAGCTCGATCAGACGCGAATGGGGCGCCTGTCGCGTATGGACGCCATGCAGCAACAGGCTATGGATAAGGCGACGGCCCGGCTGACGGATCTCGAGCGGCAGCGCATCGAGTCGGCTCTTAAACGTATTGAATCCCAGAAGTATGGATACTGTGTTGTTTGCGAAGAGGAAATCAGTGAGGGCCGCCTGCGCTTTGATCCCAGCGTGTTGACCTGTATCGCCTGCGCCCTCGAGGCCGAGGCAAAATAAATAGCAGCGAGAATCCTATCGTTTCAGCCCCAGTTCAATGGAGCATCCGGGCTGCAGTTCATGAAGAGTATCCCGCACCCCTACTTTAATGGGAGGGGCAGTCCGTCCCTGTCTGCTGTTGATGGTAATGCTTTCCCGATGGATTGTCACCCGCAGCCAATGCCGGCGATAAAGGATATTAAAAGCCATGCTTTGCACCTCATCGGGCAGGGCCGGGTTAAACCAGAGGATGTCCTGGCGTGTTTCCAGACCGGTGTAGCAGCGCTGCATCAGATCCACAGTTCCTGCCATGGCTCCAAGGTGAATGCCTTCGTGGGTGGTACCCCCCTGAATATCCGAGACATCGCTTTTCAGGGCATCGCAAAAGAGGTGCCAGGATTGTTCACGTCTGGATCTGGCCAGTACCCAGGCGTGAACAACCCGGCTGAGCGTTGATCCGTGTGAAGTGCGTTTGAGATAATAGTCGATGTTTTTAGGAATACTCTCGTACTCCAGGGAATATCCCAGGCGTTTGAAGAGCTGGCCCAGTTCATCCGCGGAAAGCAGAAAGAAGAGCATGAGTACGTCGGCCTGTTTGGAAAGTTTATAGCGGTTGGTGCTGTCGTTTTCCGCCTCGAGGATGCGGTCGAGGCGGTGAATATCGCCATATTTGTTTTTATATCTCTCCCAGTCAAACTCCTCGAGTTGATCGTATCCTTCGAACTGGCTGATGATGCCGTCATCATGAAAAGCGATCCGCATTTTGCGGCTGATATCCTCCCAAAGCGCAATTTCCTTATCATCTAAAGAGAGATTTTCCCGCGTCGACTGCCTGCGTTCTTCCGGCAGCATCTTAAAAACCTCCAATGCCCTGCAGAACAGCCAGGCCACCATGACATTGGTGTAGGCGTTATTGGTCAGTCCGGACTCGGTGGAGTCCGGATAAGCGGTGTGGAATTCGTCGGGACCCATAACTCCGTGGATTTCATAGCGTTGAACTGAGTCGTTATAGCTGGTAAGGCTTGCCCAGAATCTGGCTATTTCGATTATCATTTCGGCACCGTAGTATGACATGAAATCACGGTCATCGGTTACCTGATAATAGAGCCAGACATTGTAGGCCACGGCGATATTGATATGGCGCTGCAGTTGGGTATTATCGGGAATCCAGCGGCCCGATTGCGGGTTGAGATGCAGTGTCTGTGCTTCTTCCCGGCCGTTGCTGCCGCTCTGCCATGGGAACATGGCGCCGTTAAAGCCCGCCTCTGCAGCCGCCAGCCTGGCTTGTGGCAGCCTCTTGTAGCGGTATCTGAGGAATGCCCGGGTAAGATCGGGAATACGCAGGTTAAAAAAGGGAAAGACGAATAATTCATCCCACATGATCAGGCCGCGGTATGCTTCGCCATGCAGTCCCCGTGGAGGAATGCCGGCATCAAGATCGATGGAATGCACCGATACGGTCTGCAGCATGTGAAAAACATGGAGGTTGAGGATCTGGGAGATTCTCGGATGCGATGCCTGCAGATCAAAACCACAACGCTGCCAGAGATGGCGCCAGGCCCGCTGATGAGCCTTGAGCAGGACCCCGAAGCCTGGGGCATGGGCGATTCGCAGCCGTGCTTCGTCAAGACTTTCGGAGATGGCGCGGTCCCTTGAACAAAAAACGGCGACTATTTTTTCAAGGCGCAATTCTTCTCCGGCCTTGATCGAAAGGGTTACTTCCTGGCCTATATAATCGGATTCGCGCAGGGGGCGTCGTTCTGCTTCAGTTATAAGCTCCTCATCGAGGAAGAACCGGGTACGTGCCGCCTCGGCAATGCGGATATGCGATTGCCTGGTTTCCGATTGCAGCCAGATGATCTCACCATCTTCATCGATGCCCTGTTCAACTGTTCTCAAATGGTTGTTGTTAAGATCTCTATAGCGGGCGACCAGCGTATTAGCCACTCCGCCGTCCAGAGCAGTGCGCAAGTGGATGGTGCCCGACCAGTTTTTTATGGTGATTACGGTTTCAAGTCCGGCAAGATGAGGTATGTCCATATTGACGAACCGGCGCTCCCTCAGGTGAACCTCTCTCTGCTGCTCATCGACGAAGCGGATGGTCCTGTTTAAAATGCCGGAGGCCATGTCAAGCTCCTGATGATAGTCAGCCGGCTTGATGGTATCGCAGTCAAACCAGGGACCCTCGTCAAGGCGGAAGCTAAGGGGGAGCCAGTTGGGAATATTGACGAGACTTTCGTTTTCGATAATCTTTCCGGCAACTTTGCTTTGCAGACGGTTATAGCAGCCGGCGATATAGCTTCCCGGATAATGTTTTTCGTCGGCGGATGACTGCAGGCTTGCGCCGCGGCTGGCGAAAAAGCCGTTGCCGAGGGTACAGAGAGCCTCGCGCAGTTTTTCGCTTTCGGGATCATAACCTTCATAGGTCAGCGACCAGATTCCCTTGGTTGTCGCTCTGTCGGCTATTTCGGCCAGTCTTTCCAGAAAGGAGGTTACCTCCGTTGGATCACGCAGGATGTAGCGGGCTCGGGTGGGGCGGGGATGATCGCTGACCAGGATAGTGATGCCGCTGTTGCCGATACAGCGAAAAGCGTCCTCGTCGGTAGTGTCGTCACCTATATATAACGGTGTTATCCTGGAGCAATCGACATGAAAGCGACTGAGCATTGTCTGCAGCGCTTTGCCTTTGTCCCAGTCCACATCCGGGCGCAGCTCAAAGATTTTCTTGCCGGAAGTCTTTTTCAGTTCGTCATGTTGGTCAATAATTGTGTTGACCTGTTTCTCGGCGTCGGCAATAGCTTTTTCTGCGGCGCCTCGGTAATGAACGGCAATGGCAAAAGGTTTTCTCTCGATTTGAACGCCTGGTATATCCTTTGTTGCAGTCTCGAGATCCTCTTCCGCTTTCTTCAGGGTGGAAAGAAACTGCTCTTTGCGGTCATCCTCATCAAAATAGCCGCTGCCGTCGCTGATCTCAAAGCCATGGCTGCCGGCATAGGTGAGGTTGTCGATCCCGGCCATCTCCCGGACATCTTCAATCCCCCTGCCGCTGATGATGGCGACGAACATATGTTTGGCCAGCCTCTGCAGCACCTCTCTGGTTGTATCATCAAGTCTTGCTTCGGTTGGATCGTCGACAATCGGCGTGAGGGTGCCGTCATAGTCGAGGAAAATGGCCGGAAGTTCCCTCTGCAGCTGATTGAAGATATCTTTTGCTTCGCTTAAAGCCGATACCGGCTCCCGTGTCTGCATGGGCATCCCTCCGCTGTGTAGGAGTATATCGAGCTTTCTCGAAGTCGGAGTTTATGTCCGCACGGGTGCTTATCGCAGAGCCCATCTCGGCAACTTCGATGACTTTTACGAGATTCTTTATCTGATTCCCCCTGAAACTCAGCATTTCGGTCTGGAGCTGAGGATCAGGGGTAATCAGGTATCTTTATTCTGTAAAAGCAAAAAACGTGCCGTTCGGATCTGTAGAGAAGTCTTGCGTTGAATGTCTGCGCCAGTTCATGGATTGAAGAGAAGAGCAAAGGCGGAGCTGCTATGATTGCCGCCTGCGGTCCTGTCTTGCAGGAATAAACGATCCGATTCGGAAGGATTATGGGGATTCCCTGGCATTTTCCTGAATTGGTGGTTGGCATAATAGTAGTTGCATGAAAAAGTTTAATCACTACATTATGGGCAAATGTACAAAATGATTGGTCGGCAACCATGCCATTTTCAAGGAGGGCAGCAAAATGCAACAGGAAGACAGGAACAGAAAGGGCGGAAGCGGAACGACCCAGCAGGACAATAAAAAGGACTCTTTTCGGAAGAATCCCAATCAGGAACAACCCGGCAGAGGACTCGGGCGTGGTGGTGGAAAAGGCCGTCGTGACGGTACCGGCGGCGGTCGGGGCCGCGGTGGTGGCGGCAAGGGTGGGCGTAGATCGTAATTTCGATAGCGTCGCCATAAGCATCCGATCGAGAAAGTCCGCTCTTCCGCATTTGCAGGTTCCTGGCAGGTCTCTGGTATAACTACCTATATCAAACCTGCCAGTAACACACGTCCTTCAAGCTGGCTCCCCCTCCTGCATGTTTAATCACCAGCATTTCATTCCTGATTTTTTTTCCTGTACCGATCAGCAGAAAAAATCCATTTGCGAATCAATGGGTTCATCTGTAGAGCCTGACATATACTGTTGCCGGAAGCGCTTGACATTTATAAATGTAAATTGACAATAATCCTTGAAATGATATTATTAGGAAAATGTACATATACATTAAGCTGGAGAGCATATGGAACTGACCGAGAAACAGGAGCATTTTTTCAGTTATCTTAAAAAGAAGATAACCGAGAATGGAGGGGCGCCGAGTCTGAGAGAGGCCGCGCTTGAGATGGGTGTAAGCCATACCGCCGTGGCCCAGATGATACAGCAGCTTGAAAAAAAGGGTCTGCTGGAGCGCGACGGCCACTATAGCCGCACTCTTCGTCTGCGGGATGGTACAGTCGGCGGAGACCAGGGGCAGCGGGTACGTGAGCTTCCCGTTATCGGCCAGATTACCGCCGGTCTGCCTATGTATGCTCAGCAGGAATGGGAGGGCACCGTTGTGGTCGACGGCAACCGGTTTCGCGGCGACAATCTTTTCTGTCTGCGCATTACCGGGGATTCCATGCAGGATGCCGGTATCCTCGATGGTGATCTGGTGATCTGCGAGGCGAGGCAGTATGCGGAAAACGGCGAGATCGTCGCGGCGTTGATCCATGGAGAGGAGGCGACGGTGAAACGTTTTTTCCTGAAAAACGATCATATTGAAATGCGCCCGGAAAACACGGCGTACAGGACCATGCACTATCAGTTCGGAGAATTGCTTGTCCAGGGAAAGGTTGTGGGTGTTATCCGTGATACCATTGATGATATCGGAGGAAGCAATCGATGATGACTGCCACAGCTGAACCGGGAGCCATGATGTTTGGGCTCTCTGCGCTGAGCAAACCAGTGGTCGGCAGCACCGGTTGCCCACTGCTGATCGGCACCTCCGGCTATTCGTATACCGAATGGAGCGACAGCGGTTTTTATCCCCCAGGTACCAGGACCGCCGATATGCTCGGCCTGTATATGCGGTTCTTTCCCGTGGTGGAACTCAACTATACCTGGTACCAGATGCCCCGGGCCGAAGCCGTTGCCCGGATGGCGGTCAAGGTGCCCGCTGATTTTCGTTTTGCGGCAAAGCTGACCAGAACCCTGACCCATGAGCGCCGGGAAGACCGGGATACCCAGCTGCAATTGTATCGCCGGGGAATCGAGCCGCTGGGCGATCGTCTGGCCGCCGTGCTTATCCAGCTACCGCCAAATTTCAACAGGACTGAACAGAATCGCTATTACCTGGCAAAGCTGCTTGACGGGCTGCAGGGATTGCCGCTGGCGGTGGAGTTTCGTCATGCCTCCTGGGCCGTCGATCAGGTCTTTGCCGAACTTGAACGACGCAATATCGCTCTGGTTGCCGTCGATGCTCCGCCTTTGCCGGGGCTGTTCCCGCCTCTTGATATCGTTACCAGTACGGATTTTTTTTATCTGCGTTTCCATGGGCGCAACCGGAGCGGCTGGAGATCCAGCAATATGCAGAAGAAGTTCGATTATGACTATTCGACGGCTGAGCTGCAGGAGTGGGCAAGGGGAGGCATTCGCACCATGTCGGAAAAGACTTCAAAGGGTATGATTTTCTTCAATAACCACGTGCGGGCTCAGGCACCGAGAAACGCCGGGGAACTGCAGCGCATACTAAGAGACTCCTAGAACAAGATGCAGCGCGAACGATCCATACTTCATTTCAATGTGGCTGATTTTGCCGTGGCCGTGGAAAGGGTTGTCGACATCTCTCTGCGCGGCAAGCCTCTTATCATCGCGCCGCTGCAAGCCGCCAGAGCGGTGGTTTATGATATGAGCGAAGAGGCTTTTCAGGAGGGAGTGCGCAAAGGAATGCCGCTATTTCAGGCGACCAGGATATGCCGAGCTGCCGAGATTCTGCCGCCGAAAGTGGGTCTCTACCAGCGGGCCATGCGTGATTTTCTGAAAAGAGCCAAACGATTTTCCCCGCTGATCGAATACGGTCCGGCTGACGGTCATCTTTTTGTCGATGTGACCGGAACCCACCGACTGTTCGGTCCTGCTCCGGATATCGGCTGGAAGGTGCGCAAGGAGGTGTGCCGCGACCTGGGGGTTGATCCTATCTGGACCCTGTCATCCAACAAGCTTGTCGCCAAAGTGGCCTCCCGTCTGGTCAAACCGGTGGGAGAATATATTGTTGCATGCGGCGAAGAGGAAGAATTCCTGGCGCCGCTCTCCGTCTTTCTGCTGCCGGGAGTCAGTGCGGTGGAAATGCGCAGGCTTCGTGAATTCAATATCACCAGAATAGGGGAGATTGCCCGGCTGAGCAGGCAGGAATTGATGGTGCCCTTCGGCCGCCGCGGCGAATTCTTCTACGAGACCAGTCGCGGAGTCAGCCGGGAGATGGTTGCCGGGGGAGTTAAACAGGCGGTCTCCGTCAGTCATGAACATCATTTTGGCGATGACACCAACGACAGAGAAGAGGTGCGGAATGTGGTCGGCCGCATGGCCGCCGAGGCGGGAAGCGAGCTGCGTTCCACCAGGCGGGAGGCACGGCGTCTCGGGATCAGAATCATTTACTCCGATGGTGCCGCGGTTATTCGCCAGGCGTCGCGGCGGGTCGGTACCTCCAGTGATTTTGTCCTCAGGGATATGGCCATGCTTGCCCTGCAGCGCGCCTGGAGGCGGCGGACACGGATACGAAGCTGTTATCTTGTCTGTGACCGGCTGCATCGTCAATCACCGCAGCTTTCTTTATTTCCTGCGGAATCTCCAAAAAATAAAGGAGATGAGAAAATTTTGGGGGCGATGGATGAAATCAGGAACCGTTTTGGGTCTTCTCTGATACACGCCGGCAGTAGTGGCGCGCCACGGCACGGACGGGAAACGACGCTTCAGCCCTCATGATGCCGGGGTTGGCAATTACCCAATCACCTATTTTTTTCTGGTTACCCCTGAAACTCAGTATTTTCTGGCCTTGAGCTGAGGGTTAGGGGTAATCAGGTATATTTATTTTGTAACTATTCAGGTTGATTCTCATTATTTGGCAACCCTCTGTCTGTAACTGTTTAGTACCTTACTCCCCAAAAACCGACACATAAAACAAGAAAATGGAAACTGTCTTAAAAGCCGTCAACTTACACATACAGCCAAGGTACTTATACCCCTCAAGGGGGTACTGTAAAGAGTCCAGCTCAGCTGGGTTAGAGGTAAGCACCCTGACGGGAATAAACTCCGACTCCGGGTGCGCCATATGGTGTGCTGCTGAAGAGTTACTTTATTTTTAGCGCAGGTCTATTGTAGTGTTTCCACTTCATGTTCGTTCCTATTATTCACTCATGCGGGGGACTATGTCGCCTGCGGAAATCTGTGCCCGGGCTAAAAGGTATGGCTATAAAAGCGTGGCCCTGACCGACCGGGACAACTTGTATGGGACGTGGGCCTTTCTCGCGGCCTGCCGGAGGGAGGGGATCAGGCCCATCATCGGCAGCGAGATCAGCGAACCCGGAACGGACCGGATAGTGACCTGTCTGGTACGCAACCGGACAGGATACAGCCATCTGTGCAATCTGCTGACCAGGAGACATACGGAGAAAAACTTCAGCCTGGAAAAAGCACTGGCGCAGTTTTCAGATGGGTTATTTGTGCTCTCCCGGGATCAGCAAATCCTGCGTTTTCTGCAGGAAAAAGGTGCCAATCCGGTTGCCGATTTAGGGCCGCGGCCAACCGAGAAGGCAGCCGTACTGCGCAAATGGGCGCAGCAGAAGCGGATCAGAGCCGTGGCAACACATGACTGCGGCATTGCTGAACAGGAGGATATCGCTCTTTATGTCCTGCTGCGGGCAATAGATCGGAATATAAGTATTTCAGAGGCACTGGAAGCGGAAAAATGCACCGTCGTTAACAGCTTTGCTGCGCCCGATGTCTACAGCGCCCGTTTTGCCATATGGCCGGAGACTCTCAGAGAGAGTTACCGTCTGGCCGGAGAATGCCTCTTTGACGGCCCGGACTTCGGTCTGGTCATGCCTCCGTGGAAAGGAAGCGAATCTGCGGCACACACTCTGCGGCAGTGGGCCTATCGCGGGGCCGAAAAGAGGTATGGCACCGATTTGACCGAGGTGGTCGTCGACCGACTGGAGCATGAACTGGCAGTTATTGAGAGCATGGGCTTTTCCTCGTATTTTCTGGTGGTCCGCAATATCGTGCACCGCCCTCGGAAAGACGGCAGCAGAAGGAAACGGCGCATCTGCGGCAGGGGGTCGGGCGCCGCCTCTCTGGTGGCCTATTGCCTTGAAATTACCAATGTATGTCCCATTAAATACAATCTCTACTTCGAACGATTTCTCAACCCCGGCCGCATCGACCCCCCTGATATCGATATCGACTTTGCCTGGGATGAAAGAGACGAAGTCCTGCATGAGGTGCTCAACGATCATCAGGGCCATGCGGCTATGGTGTGCAATCATATTTTTTTCAAACCGCGAATGGCCATTCGTGAAACCGCCAAAGCCTACGGTATGCCGGGATATGAGATTTCGCGCATTACCAAAAAACTGCCGTGGTTTTCCCGGGGCGCGGATCTCCTTGAGCAGATGGGAAATATGCCGACATTACGGGGGGAGAACCTGAGCGGCCCCTGGCCTGAGATTATACGGGTTGCCGCAAAAATTATCGGCATTCCCCGATATATTTCGGTTCATCCGGGAGGGGTGATTATCACGCCGCAGCCGATCAGCAATTATGTACCGGTGGAGTATGCTCCCAAGGGAGTGCCGATTATTCAATGGGAAAAGGACGGTGCCGAGGATGCGGGGCTGGTCAAGATAGATCTGCTGGGCAACAGGAGCCTCGGGGTTATTCGTGACTGCATCGCCGGGGTGCGCGCTCATGGTGTGATTTTTCGGGAACGGGGCTGGGTGCCGGAGGACGATGAGCCGACCCGGAAAACCGTGGGCCGCGGTGCCACCATGGGGTGTTTTTACATAGAAAGTCCGGCCATGCGTCTGCTCCAGCAGAAGGCGGGCGATGGAGACTATGAACAGCTTGTCATCCAGTCATCCATCATCCGTCCCGCGGCAAATGAATTTGTCCGTGAATATGTGCGTCGTCTTCATGGGGGAGAGTGGCAGCCGCTTCATTATGAGTTGAAAGATGTTCTGGATGAGACCTTCGGCCTGATGGTATATCAGGAGGATGTTTCCCGGGTGGCTGTGCATCTGGCCGGGTTCAGTCATGCCCGGGCGGATGGCCTGCGCAAGATCATGTCGAAAAAGGATAAGGAGCACAAACTCGCCGACTATCGGCAGGAGTTCTTTGCAGGCTGCAGCGCCAGGGACATAGGAGAAAGGGAAGTTGAGGCCATCTGGGCGATGATGATGAGCTTTGACGGGTACTCGTTCTGCAAGCCGCATTCGGCCTCCTATGCACGGGTATCTTTCCAGGCGGCCTACCTGAAGACCTACTTTCCCGCGGAATTCATGGCGGCGGTGATTTCCAATGAGGGAGGGTATTATTCCACCTTTGCCTATGTCTCGGAGGTAAAGCGCTGCGGAGTGACAATTTTGCCTCCCGATGTCAATTTAAGCGGCAGGAAATGGAAAGGTAAAAATCGTCGTATTCGCGTGGGGCTGCGGGCTGTACATGGTGTTTCGGAAAAACTGATTGAACGCATTTGCTCTAACAGGGAACAGGGCGGCAACTATAAAGATCCCGCCGATTTTTTTCAGAGGACGCAGCCCTCCGAGGATGAGGCCCGGCAGCTCATCCACTGCGGAGCTCTCGATTCGCTGCAGCACAAGGCGAATCGGACGGTGCTGCTCTGGGAACTGGCCCGCTTTCGCAGGCTGACGGCATCCGGCAAAAAGGCGCCGCTGTTCCGGATTCAGCTGCCGCCTGCCCCCGATCTTGCTGAGCCTGCTCCTGAGGAAATGCTGCGAAGGGAGTATCAGGCGCTGGGGTTTCTGTGCAGCGTCCATCCCGTGGTTCTTTTCAGGAAAAGGGTCGGTACTATGGTGATCTCCCGTAATTTTAAAAGTCATGTAGGGAAACGCATCCGTTTCCTCGGCTGGCTCCTCACCGGAAAACTGGTGTCGACCAAAACCGGCGAAGCTATGGAATTTCTCACCTTTGAAGACGAATATGGTCTGGTGGAGGCTACATTTTTTCCCCGTGTCTATCGGCGCTATGCCAATATCCTGCGTTCGGGAAAACCTTATGTCCTCGATGGGCTGGTGGAAAGTGATTTTGGGGCGGTTACCTTGACGGTTGATAGAGTTGACGCATTGGAAAAAGTAAGGTAAAGGTGTAACTTACAATACCAGGACTCCATAGTTCATCGAAGTCGCCGAGTCCATTATGTTCGAAAAGCTTTTACGATTGCCGGTGAATCAGAAAATCAATGCTCGCAGATAGCGAAATGAAGTGCGACGACTCCGAAAAATGCCTGTTTTCGGACACACTCCCAGATCAAGTTGAAGAGGAATGGTGTGAAAAAAATTCTGATCATAGATGACGAGGAGCTCACGCTCCGGTTTTTAGAAAAGGTGCTGATGGAAGAAGGCTACATTGTGTATCTTGCCTTGAATGGCGAGATAGGGCTGCGGCTGTTTCGCGAAAAACCGACAGATCTTGTTATAACCGACATTGTCATGCCTGTAAAAGACGGTCTGAAAACGATTCTTGAACTGCGCCAAATCAATGAGAGCGTGCCGGTGATTGCCATCTCCGGAGGTGGGGCAATAGCCAAGGAAAGATACCTGGCGGTTGCCGGATACCTGGATAATGTCAGGGCCATGGCCAAGCCGTTTAAAAAATCGGAGATACTGAAGGTGGTCCGGGAATTGCTTCACTGAAGAAGATTTAAGGCGTCGCATCGGCCATCTGAGTCATTTCCAACTGCTGTTCGGCAATAAGCTGCTTGGTCTGAAAGCCATACTCCACCAGCAACTTCAAATCATCCCACATTTTTTCGCTGCCCAGAATGGCAACAACAATCTCTGCCGTGCCGCGCTTAAACTTGCCGACATAGGTCTGCCGGGCGGCATTGGTATAGCCGGTCTTGCCGCCTTCTGCGCCATCTATCTGCCATAAGGCCTTGTTGTGGTTGCGAAGAAGTTTCCCCTCGGTTGTCCGTGTCTTGCTGTGTTTCATTATTTCGGCAAAATCACCATCCTTCATGGCATGATTGAAGATGATGGCCAAATCGCGGGCAGTGCTGTGCTGGCCTTTTGCCGTGAGGCCTGTAGCTGTCTTGCAGACGGTCATCTTCGCTCCCCAGAGTTTGGCTCGCAGGGTCATCATTTTGGCAAACACCTGCTCCGAGCCGGCAATCTTCTCCGCCAGGGCCACCCCGGCATCGTTGGCGGAGGACAGTAGAACTGCATTGATGAGATCACCTGCAGGGTACTCCTTTCTCTGGTCCAGATAGATCTTGGAACTTGGCTGCCGGGCGGCCTTTGCGCTGACGGCTATATTGTCGCTTTCTTTCAGGGACTTGAGAGCAATCATGCCGGTTAAAACCTTTATGGTGCTTGCCGGCTGACGCGGTGTATCCGGATCTTTGGCGAAGATGATTTCTTCACTGACGGCATCGAGAACCAGAACGCTGGCGGCGGAGAGATTTTTGACAACACGTTTTTCTGCCGAAGCCAGAGCGTATGTAACATTTTGCTTTTTAATGGTGGAAAAATCGCCATATTTTCCCAGAATTTTCATGGAAACTGGACTCTTGTCGGCTTCCAAAGCCGGCATGGCAAGGGTGGTTATCGAAAGAGAGAAAATCCAGAGAAGGGCAAGGAGGAATACAAAAACCGGCAGATGGCTGGAAATCTTAGAAAACATTTTGCCTTAAATTTTGCTTTTATTGTAAAGTAGATGGGGACTCATTTCTGAACAGACCTGCTCATTCTTTATTCCCTGTCCGCGTACTTGTCAAGAGCATTAGTCCCTGGGAATTTTTCAGTAGGTTTATAAAACCTTATGGTATGGCCATTATAAGTGGAAAAACTCTCTCGCCTACAGATCCTGGCCGCAAAAATCCTTCTTCTTGATTGACCTGCCGATTCATTTGTGGAATACTCAAACAGTCTAACAATAGGTAAAATTATAATATTTCAGGTATATGGAGCGATGAAAGGCTCCTCAGCTCCTGCGAGGTGAAGTTATGGTAGAGGGGACGGAAGTACGTATGACCTTGAACTACATCATTGATTCCAGCTGCGATAAGTATGGTGATGAGCCGGCGATCGGCATGGCCATGACCGCACCGCTCAGCTATAGAGAATTCCATGGACGAATACTCTCGCTGGCCGCGAAAATGATGAGAGAGGGAGTGAAAAAAGGCGACCATGTTGCAATTCTCGCCGAAAATTCTCATAACTGGGGTACTGTCTATCTTGCCGTGGTTCGGACCGGGGCTATTGCTGTCCCTATCCTGCCGGATCTTCCCGAGGCCGATGTTCATCATATCCTCAATGAAATGAAAGTTAAGCTTCTCTTTACCACTCAGAGACAGATAGATAAGGTATATGAGCTCAAACAGAAACTTAAGGGTCCCATTATTACTCTTGACGATTATGTTGGAATTTCGGGCGTTCTGGAAATTACCAAATTTTCAGATTACCTTGAGGAGGCCGAGAAACAGTTTGAGGAGCATGCCGGGAAAGACGCAACGCAATTTCCGTCAGTCGAAGAGGATGATATCGCCTCGATTCTCTATACTTCGGGAACTTCAGGCTATTCAAAAGCGGTAATGCTGTCCCACAAGAATCTTACCTCGAACGCCTATGCAGCCTCAGGACTTGCGGAGTTGAAGGTGGGCCATGTGTTCCTTTCGATCCTGCCTATTTCGCACACCTATGAATTTACCTGCGGTTTTATTCTGCCGTTGATAAAAGGGTGTCGCATAGCCTATGCCGGCAAGACCCCGACGCCTGCGATTTTGCAGAAGCTTTGTCAACATGAACGACCTGATGTCATTTTTGCCGTTCCCCTGGTCTTGGAGAAAATATATAAAAAACGGATAGTCGCCAAGATAGAAGGCAGCAAGGCTCTGAAGCTGTTCTGCAGGATGGGCTTAGGGCAGAAAATTATCTACAAGCGGATAGGCAAAAAACTGCTTGAGTTCTTCGGTGGCAAACTGATGTTCATGGGAGTAGGCGGAGCAGCCCTCAATCCCGATGTCGAAAAATTTCTGGTAACTGCCGGATTTCCCTATCTGATCGGTTATGGTCTGACCGAATCGGCACCGCTTCTTGCCGGAGGTCCTCTTGGTGATCCCACCATTGTGCCCGGTTCCACCGGGAAGCCTATCCCGGGCGTGGAGATAACCATTAAAGATCCTGACCCGCAGACAGGAATTGGTGAGATTTGTGGCTGTGGACCAAATATAATGAAAGGATATTACGATGATGAGGAGGGGACAGCGGAGGTGATCAGCAAAGATGGCTGGCTTTCCACCGGTGACCTGGGATTCCTCGATGATGCCGGCAATCTTTATATTCGCGGCAGATCCAAGAATGTCATTGTCATGTCCAACGGCGAGAACGTCTATCCGGAAACCATTGAGCATAAAATAAACGGTTACGGCTGGGTTGTAGAGGCTTTGGTAGTTGAGAATAACGGTCAACTGGATGCCTGGATTTATCCTGATTACGAACTGATCGACGAGCAAACCGCCGATCAGGCCCGCAGTAAACGCCAGGAATATGTCGATAAGCTTATGGAGGATATGCGCAAGGAACTCAACAGTCAGCTTTCCACCGCTTCACGGATCAGCAAAATATTTGAAAGACGCGAACCTTTTATCAAAACGGCAACACATAAGATCAAACGATATCTTTATGACGGGCAGAGCATGGTGCCCTGAAAGAAGAAATGTTACAGCTCCGGGGCAAACTGCTGGTCCACAGTTTTCTGCTGAACAGTTATGGAGAAGTTGAATAATCTGTCGTCCACTTTTCCCCAGAAGTGATTACCTTGATAATAAGGAAACATCATTTATCAAGACATATCATCCCATGTGACTTTCCCTGCAGAATGTGAGAATTTTATGACGATATCACTTCAGGATAAAAGTATAATCGAAGATATACAGCACAACTGTCATATTTCAGATGCCAGGGATCACGGCATCTATTCCATGTGCACCATGGTGCTCAAGCTTCGCAATCTCTACAAATGGGAGCATGACCTTGAGCCATGGGAGGAGGCGGAGCCAGCCGATCTGCTTGACTGGATCGATTGCAAGGAAAATTACTGGAGTTCCATTGCCGATGAGTCGTTTCGCTTGCTCGGTGTCAATGGGAAAACCTATTCACCTGATAATCTGATGGACGTAAACCGGCTCTTTTCCGGTGACGGACTGGTTTATGGGGCCGGATACGGCCGTTCGATGAAGTCCGTTTTCTTTCTTGCCGACAAACTTGAGGAGCGCAATGTCGCCGGCTGTCCCGTAATAATACTGGGGAGGGAAAGAGCCAGAGAAATGGCCAGTCCCTTCGCCATGGCCCAGGATGGAGTAGTATATATTCGCAGGGATTCCCTGCGCTACTTTCTCTGGGACCAGATTCAGGAGTTGCGCTCTTCGCTTAGAGTACCATTCCGTCATACCCTGAAACTGTACGGCCTGCTGAAAGAGGGCGAACTTGATCAGGAGGGACTTAAGGAAAAGCTCGATACCATCGTCGATGAAGAAATGAATGTGTTTATTTATCATGAAGTGGGCGAGATTTTACAGGATACGTTGCAGAGTGCAACGCTGGAAAAAATAGTCCGTCGATTCCCGGGCTCCGCTATAGAGCTGGTTTGCCGCTCAATAAAGGATATTCTCGCCGATACTCACCCCCAGGGTCTTCTCTCATACATCACCAGGGAACGGCGTGAAACCTCCCTGGGCTTGTATATGAGCCTTCTTGAAGGCGTGCGCAAGATTTTGTTTCCCGAGCTGGCCGAAGCCTGGGAAAGCTTCAGCCAAGATAATAACTGGAGCCATATCGAAGATGCCGCTGTCCGCTGCAGAAATAAAAATATGGAACTGGCTGAGAAAGTTCTGGCAATTTCCCGAAGAATAGAAAAAGATCCCGACGATTTTGTTCAGAACCTCTTTAACAGCCGGATTATTGCACCGCTGGGGCTCGACACTGCTCAATAACTAACGCCGAAATCTATTTCTTTTTAACTATTCAGCAAAGAGATAAAAACCAGTAGTTCAGCCTGAACTGTAACTGTTCAGAGGTAAGCATCCCGAGCGGCAAAATCCGACTCCGGGTGCTGCTGAATAGCTCCCGGCCTTTCAGCTTTTCTTCCATCTTAAACGGCTCATTTTTACATATTCCTTGAGCGGATCGAATACGCCAACCACCTGTTTAACCGTTGGATTTTTCTCCCTGAAGATGGAGTCCAGAGAAGAGAGCGGATCATGGTTGGGGTTTTGCAGGTGATTGCGTATCGCCCGCAATTTACGGACTATCTCTTTTTCCGCCTTCTGCCGCAGCATTGATTTAAGCCTGATAATATTTTCCTTGGCAGCCTCTTCGGAAATATTGTGCTGATATTTGTTCAGCTTGAATTTGATGCGCTGCTCCGTCAATTCCTGCACAAGCTTTTCATATTCTTCGTTCAGCCAGATCGTTTCCGGTACCAGATCGCCAAAGTGAGTCACTCCTAGAATATCCTTGTTCTGCAGCCAGTAATTAATCAGAAAATCGATTTCAAGGCTGTTGTAGTTCTGACTGGGCATATACATTCTGCGGAGGTACTGCAGTACCTTTTCTGTTTTTTTCTTGTGGCCGCCAATGATCACAGAACCGCCGACTGCGGATTTAGTGACGCCTTTGGTCCAGGGTGCGCCGGTTATGCCGAAGTCATTGTAGATAGGGATATGCAGGATGGCCGAAAGGGTGTTGAGTGCCAGGGCATAGCCCGCAGAGGGACCGCCGACATTATAGGAGGCTGAAAGCAGCTGATGGTGAATGGTCATTTTTGAAAGAAATCGGCCGAGGAGCTTGGCCATACTGATTTCATGATCAAGGGCCTGGAAATAGTTTTTTACCAGGGTCAGCGCCTCTTGAGCGGATTGTTCGGTCATTTTTACCGCCATTTCCATCTGGGCGGTTGCTGAACCGGAGGCTGAAACTGCACCGGTTACCAATACTCTTTCCGAAGTGAGGCCATAGGTAAGACTGGTTGCTATGGGGAGGAGTACGCCGTCAACATCACTTGCACCAACCCCAACGATAAATCCTATCTGCGGTTCCTGGCTCAGTTCCGCCTCCAGAAAAGTATCAAGCTCCACCTTGCCGCGCCTGATCGGGCTTTGGGAAATCTCCTTGCGCACATTACGAAGATGCGATTGGCCGAGAGGATAATCTTTTTCGTCAGAGACAGAGGAGAAGAGTTCCTTGGCTTCACTGTAATGATCAAGGAATGCCCCCGGAGATTCTTTCAACGCGAGCTGTAATTCGGGATTGCCGCCAAGCGCATCGATAATGCCGCTGATTGTTTTCAGGTTGAATGTGAGAAATTTCTGCTGCTTCTCCTTGGAGAGGGAGGAAATGGACTGGAATTTTTTTAGAACAGTCAACTCGGTGGATCTGAGCGAGAGAGCCTTGTCGACGAAGGCGGCATAATCTGCGGGAGTGTTGCATACTCCCTTGGCAGCAGCAATGATAGCTTCCGGCGTTAAATCATCGGCCCGGGGAATGTCCTGCAGGGCGGCGTGGATAATGGCGCTGATGTCTCTTTGACCTAGCTGACCCGAAATTTCGAGCACCTTAAGTCTCTTGGAACGTATAAGGGCCGGATCGAGCAAATCGAGCCGGTTTGTAGTCAGCACAGTGAATACTTTGGAGTAGGGTTGTTCTCCATCAACGATGGAAAGGAATTTATTTGTCAGCCGGTCGGAAGGAGAACCTCCGGTACTGCTTCTTTTTGGAGCAAGCGAATCGCCTTCATCGAAAAAGACCACGGTGGGAGCGATCATCTTGGCGATATCGTAGACTTTGGTTAGATTGGCAACGGTGCCGTCGACAGGATCAGATGGATTGTGCAAGGCACTGGGGCTGGTCGAGATATCGTGAATCTTGGTGTTTTCGCTGAGCCATGATCTGACCAGGAAGGTTTTGCCGCTGCCGGGAGGACCGTTTAAAACTACTCCTTTTTCTTCGCTGACATTATAGAGCAGACAGTTGTTGGCCATTTCGGAAAAGGTGTCTTTGATTTCGCCGATATAGTCGTTCCAATGGGTTGTCCGGTCAATGCGGTCTACCACCTTCTTGAAAAGATCCCCGAAGGAATTTTTGGCCACGAGTTCGAAGGCATTCCGCACCAGCAGTGAATCATCCAAATATTCGGTGCGGAAATCTCCTTTGATGCTGATAAGAAAACTGACCAGTTTTCGCACATAGGCAGGTGTGACCTGCAGCGCTCTTTCAGCAAAAATCGCATAAAATTTACCTACCGCCAGATTGAGATCTTCATAGTTGAGCAATGTTGTCTCACCCTGCCGCCGCGTTTTCCCCGCATAGGTGCGAATATTGTTTCTCCTCAGCTCAATCCGAATTATTTCGAGAAGATTGTTCTTCTTCATCCAATATTCCGAAACATCTATGATAATGCCTTTTTCCACAAATCGACGGTAGATGGCAGAGTCGAAAACCTCCGGCTTGTCAGAGGTGGCGATAAGCAGACAGTCTCTGCTGCCATTGATAATCTCATCGATGATGATATTTGAGGTGTCAACCAGAGTGCGCTGCTGTCTCTCCACTCCTCCCGAACCGGAATTTTCGGTGCGGGCGAAGGCGCTGTGAGCCTCTTCCAGATGTCTGATCGAAGTGCGGTTGGCTGCGCCAAAGGCCTTTTTCAGATAGTTGCCGGGCTCGCCGGAAAGTGCGGTCTGATAATCATTGGGAGTGATGCGTGAATAGTCGACAAGCAGGTGCTGCTCCTCAAGTTCGTTGAGATGACGGCTGATATGCTTTTTGAAAATCAGCCTGACCAACGGCAGACTGGAGAGAAATTGGTATACCTTGAGCTTTTTCCGGCGTTCGATTTCCAGGGCAAGTTCTGGATCCACTTCTTCAAGTGATTTCCACACAGGCAGGGAGGCCATGACATTGGCTTTCTTCTGAGCCAGGTCAACTTCCGGACGAACATCCTTGGAAAAGATTATCTGCTCTATCGCTTCGATTGCAGTAGCGGTCTTGCCGCTGCCGCTGGAGCCGGTAAGCAGCACCAGCGGAGCTTTGGGAACCTGTGGGTCGGAGATATATTCCTTGCGAATATGCGCTTTATAGATCTTCTCGAGGAGTTCGGCAAATTCTTCCGGGATATGTACATCGGAGAGCTCCCTGTTAAGAATAGCGAGCATCAGGGCGTGGTCTTTCCTGCTGACCTCCTTTTCAAGTATGTTGTTCCAGGCTTTCCGGGGAATTGTCTCGCCGGAGAGTTCAAAGCGGCGCTGCCAGTCCGTCAGTATGGCCGGTTCACGAAGGATGATGAAGTTTTTCTCTTTTTTCAGGTAGAAAAGCTTTTTGATGGAGGTGTAGATCCTGTGAATCGGTCCCTGTGGTGGGGTGTACTGGTTGAGCCGGGCCCGCATAAATTCTTTGGTGTCGTAGGACCAGGAATCAATCAGTGATTCGATTTCGGCGATGCGCTTTTCAGGCAGGCATACATAATATATTTTTTTGGTATATCGTTTAGGCATTGCGTCACCACCATCACAAAAAGTTACTCTGTGTCCACGTCTTTGTCTCTGTTTCTGGCTTTGTTTTTGGCTTTGTCAATGGCAGGCAGAGGCAGAGTAACCGGCGTTGTATTTCCGCTGCTTTGGATAACCACGGTATTCTGGCCGGCCTGGTTTTTCTCATAGGCGTCCGCCCATTTCTGCTGGGCCAGAAACTGGAGCAATGCCTGATCGGTGGAGGCGTCCTGCCGGCTGCCGAGTCCTTCCTGCAGGGCACTGATGCCTTCCAGATAGGCGGCATAGAGTTTCCTTATTCTGTCGGCCTCCTGGCTCGCTGCATAGTTTTCACCTTCTGCTATCAGCTCGCGGCGTTTTTTCTCCTCCGATGCTGCTATGAGCTGGTCTCCGAAGCGGGTGTCGCGCAGGACAAAGCTGACCACATCTATCCCATACTTCTGTTCAAGAGATGGCCCACCTTCGTTGATAGGGCGGGACTTCAGCGCCAGAAATATTTCCTCTTTGATCTCTTCGCGATCACTGATCAGGTTATTGAGGGACTGGGCTTGCAGAATATCCTTGACGATTCCATCGTAATCGCCCTGGAGAAGGGTCATGGGAAGTAGATTTTCAATGGCCCACTGGTCAAGGTCTCTGATTCTGTAAGTGAGCAGCCCGGAGGTCCACAGGGCGACATTTTCCCGAGAGATAATACGCAGGGGTGCAATCTCACCTCCCAGGAACATGGTCTGGTTCATCAGCGTGACCTCCTGTTCTATGCGGGTGAAAAACGGCAGCCGGACATGCCAGCCGACATCGGTCACCGCATCACGTTTACCGCCAAATTTCTCCAAAACGACGGCATAGTTTTCTTTTACCTTGAAGATGGTTTTGGTCGCATAAATGGCGGCAACAATACCATAGACAAATCCCAAAAGAAGTATGGCCGCAACGGTGCGGCGCAGGATTTTCAGGATGAAACCTCTCTGGAACATTTTACCGGGTTTTTCGGATTGCATGGCAACTCCTTAGGGCATGGTGCGGCGAATCGTATCCTTTCATGAAGGGCGATTTTACAAATGCCATCATGTCAGGAGGTCACGGGAGAAAAGCGGAGGTGCAGCTGTAGAAAATTACTTCCTCAATTGAGCGTATCTGAAAAGTATGTTGGTGTCAAATTAAGACAGTATTGTAAGGAAGCATATTCTCACTGAATGCATGTATCTCTCAGGAGAGCAGCAGGTTACCGGCAAATTGAATCACGGGGAAGATCATTTTTGAAAGGATCCCGGTAAAAGCCAGAATAAGAATGAGAACAAAGCCATATCTCTCGAAAGAGGAGAATGTTTCAGCCATTTTATCAGGCAGGAGGCCCATGAGGATACGGCTGCCGTCAAGTGGTGGTATCGGTAGAAAGTTGAAGATGCAAAGAACCAGATTGATCCAGATGGATGCTTTGATCATTTCAAACAGAGGCGCGATTATGGCTGGGATGATCCCTGAGTCGGGCAGAATATACAACATCTGGTACAGGAATTTGGCGACAAGAGCACTGGCAATAGCGAGAATTAGATTGGTGACCGGACCGGCAAGAGCCACCCAGAGCATATCTTTCCGGGGATTCCTGAAATACGCGCCATTAACCGGAACCGGTTTTGCCCAGCCGATATTGATGAGGAAAAAGGCCAGTGTACCGAAGGGATCGAGGTGACTTATCGGGTTCAATGTCAATCTTCCTGAGGTCTTAGCTGTCGGGTCGCCCAGCCTGTAGGCAACATAGCCATGGGCAAACTCGTGAAGCGTCAGGGCCAGCAGTATCGGCGGCGCCAGCAGTACTATCTTTGTGAGAATTTCGGTCATGATCTATTCTGCCACTCTTTTTTAATGATAAAAAATACTCTGTCTGGAACAACAGGTAGAGGGTGTTCAAGGTATCGAACGACATGATACAGATAAAACATCGGAATGGAAAAAACAAGAAGCGACGGTGATGCTCCTCTCATAAAGGGTAATGCTCCCGCAGAAAAGCCCTTTCGTCCCTTTCGGTCTGTACCAGATTGTCAAGTTTGGCACTCAGCAGGTCATTGAGGATTAATTTAAAAAGAGGGCCGGGGGTGTATCCCATTTTTTCGAGTTTTTTACCGGTGGTGAAGGGTTTGACCTGGCGCAGTGTGGTGACATAGTTGGAGATATATCGTTTAATGTGATTTTTTCTCGCAATCGCCATAAGATAAAGAAGGCTTTCATTGCTCAGTTCTTCAAAAATCCAATAGAGTTCACTGTTGTTCATGATCCTGCGGCGCAGCAGGAGATCGGCAACCTTATCACTGCGTTCTTTCTGGAGAATAAGCGTTGAGGAGATTTTCCGGGGAATATTGAACCGTGTACAAAACGACTGTAGCTCTCTGGTTCCGGATCTCCCCATGATGGCAAGGAGATAGACCATCCAGGTTTCCAGATTATCCCTGAGGTAGAGTAGCTTGAACCAGGAAATGGCCCTGTGCGCCTGGGTCAATATGTGATGAAAACGTCTGTCGATTTTAAGATATGGTTTGAGATCAGGCCAGAGAAAGCGGAAAAGATCAAACTCCGCAAGCCTTTCGATCGCAGGGATGGGATCCTCTTCAGAGAGGATTATCTTTATCTCAGTGAAAAAACGAGGATCGTCGGCTTTGCCGAAGAGTTCCATCTTGACGGCATTGCGCATCAGCCGTTCGGTATGCTTGGCGATGGTAAAATCCATTCGTTTTTCCAGTCTGATCGCCCTGAAGATGCGGGTTGGATCCTCAACGAAGCTGAGATTATGGAGAACCTTTATAGATTTGTATTTCAGGTCATTCTGGCAGTTGAAGAAATCATTGAGGGTTCCAAAGCTCCGACTGTTGAGCTGAACGGCCATGGCATTTATGGTAAAGTCGCGGCGAAAAAGGTCAAGTTTTAAGGATGAGAGCTCTATGGTGGGTAGCGCCGCCGGATACTCATAGTATTCCAACCGTGCCGTGGCGATATCGATTTTCATGCCGTCCGGGAGCAGCACCTTGGCAGTAGCAAAGCGTTCATGCATAATGACTCGCCCCCCGAGTCTTGCTGCCAGCGCTTTCGCATACTCTATGCCCTCTCCTTCAATAACTATATCCAGATCAAAATTGGGCTTCTTCAAGAGCAGATCACGGACGAAACCGCCGACTGCATAGGCCTTGAAGCTCAGCACATCGGCCACTTCGCCTATGTTGCGCAGCAGACTGATAACCCCTTTGCCGAGACGTTCGACCATGATTGAGTTGAGATTCCTGGTTCTTTCCAGGGATGGATAGTCTGCCTCATGCAGCAGGTTCTTCGGCATGTTGGCCGGGTCGTTGACCAGCCTGTTGAGCAGATCCGTGCGGGTAATGATCCCGACCAGTTTATTCTCATGTATGACCGGCAGAAGGCGCTGGCGATGCTCGATGATAAGTTCCTGAATATCAGCCAGTGTTGCCTTGAGCGGGAGAGTTTCAATATCGGAGGTCATGTAATCGCTCACGGGCAGGTGGCCGAGGTCATGATGAATGGCTTTCTCCACCACCCTTCTCGATATGGTGCCGGCCACAATCTGCCCCTTATCCGCACCGGTCTCCCGAGGTTTGGGAACCACGGGGAGAACCGTGATGTTATAGCGCGTCAGAATATCCTTGGCTTCGGCGATGGTGGTTGTGGTGGGGATAGTTATGACGGGCCGGGACATCATCTCTTCGGCAACAGGCTGGGGACGGACATGTCTGTGCAGGATCATGATGAGCTTTTCCTGCGCCTCGATCAGGGTCATGTTGCGTACCGTCGCCGATGCCGCGGAAGCGTGACCTCCTCCGCCGAAATCCCGGGCCACCAGACCGACGTTGACATCCGGTATTCTGCTTCTGGCGATGAGATAAATCCTGCCGGCCATTGATATCAGGGCAAAAAGGGTATCAAGATTTTCCATGTTCATGAAACGCCTGACAATGAGGGCAAAGTCATCGATATAGTCTCTCAGGGTCAGGGTTACCACCACTATGGGAATATTCTGGATGACATAGCTGTTCGCGGTCTTCATCAATTCACCCAGCAGCTGAACTTGCTGCGTCGTCAGTTCATAGGTGATAAATTGAGAGACAAGATCAAGCTTGGCCCCCTTTTCGAGAAGCCAGGCAACCGTTCGGAGATCCTGAGGAGTAGTGGTGGTATGGGTCAGGGAGCCGGTGTCTTCGTAGATTCCAAGGCAGAAAATTGTTGCCTCATCCTCTGTGACTTCAATGTTTTTTTCCTTGAGGAGCCTCATTAGAATGGTGGCGGTAGAGCCGACATCCTCAATAACCTGCAGTTCACCAACCATATCTCCGGGATTTTTCGGGTGATGATCGTATATATGAATGGACAGGTTTTTATTTTCAAGACAGCGGCTGATTGGACCTAGACGGGCGGAGGAACGGTTATCGACGACAATGAGCTGTGTCACTTTGGTGAGATCGATACTTTTCAACTTTTGAAAGTCGTAACGATAGGCGAGGTTTTCTCCTATAAAATCGCGGACATTCTTTTCCTGAGATCCAGAGAAGGCCATTATGGCTTCGGGATAGAGCTTTTTTGCAGCTATCATAGAAGCCAGACCGTCAAAATCGGCATTGAGATGGGTGGTTATAATTTGCATCGGCAATGGCCATTAAAGGTGAATAAGCAATTCCTCTTTCCAATGGACGGGTTTGTTTGTGTGTACACCATCGCAGGGTCAGCCCCGGGGATGAAATTTCTTATGGATATCCTTGAGCCTGTCCTGGTCTATATGGGTGTAGATCTGGGTCGTGGTAATATCGGAGTGGCCCAGCATAAGTTGGACAGCCCGCAGATCGGCACCATGGGCGAGCAGATGAGTGGCAAAAGAATGACGCAGCATGTGCGGGGAGATGTTTTTGCTGATGCCTGCAGCTGTGGCAATTCCTCTGAGAATCTGCCAGAATCGCAGCCGGGTCATGGCACCGCCCCGGTTGGTGACAAAAAGGAAATTGCTACGTTTGCCGCCGAGAATATGAGCCCGTGCATTGCCGAGGTAGTTTTCAAGCTGTGTCTTTGCCGCCTCCCCAAAAGGTATAAGACGTTCTTTTCCGCCTTTTCCCATTACCCTGACAAAGCCAGAGCTGATATTGCATGCCCTCAGCGGCAATTGCACCAGTTCCGTCACCCGCAGTCCCGTGGAGTAGAGCAGGTAGACCATAGTCCGGTTTCTCTGACTTATTGGAGTAGAGACAGCAGGCGCTTTCAGCAGATTGCCGACCTCTTCGATGGTCAAGGCCTTGGGCAATGTCCGTCCGCTCTTCGGCAGGTCAATTGAGTAGAAGGGATTGAAAGTGACAATCCTTTCCTGCAGGAGAAAGATAAAAAAGGTTTTCAGGGCAGATATGCGCCTGGCATTGGTGCGATGAGATATTCTGTTTTTTCGGGCGCGTTCGAGGTAGCGGTGGATGACAGCAATATCAACGTTGTTGAGGCGGGTAATTTTATTTTGGCAGATGAAGCTAAGAAATCCTTGAATATCAGCAACATAAGCTGATACGCTATTGTCTGATAGCCGTCTCTCCGTGATCAGGTACCGGTAGAACTGTTCCTGCAGGGCATCAAACAATTCAGGCAGAGGTGTTTTTTCTCTTTTGTCGATCGGTATAGTATAGTGGTGGCTACAAAAAGGAGCAACGTCCACTAACCGTCGGCCATTGCTCAGGTCATCCTGTAAATCTCTTTCCCGTCATTTACCAACGCTTCAGGTAAATGAAGAGACCAGGGGGTGTAGTTCTTGTTATCTACAGGGTCAGAAACTTTTCTTCATACGGTTAAACTTACGGAGCTTACGCCGAGCTTCAGCCTGCTTGCGACGTTTCTTAACACTGGGCTTTTCATAATATTCGCGGCGCTTCAGTTCTCGCTTGATGCCGTCGATCTGAAGCTTTTTCTTTAACTGTCTAATAGCGTACTCAAGGTCTCCACGAACTTCGACTTCTATCATTGTTTGCTCCGTTAGCGTTTTTTTGGTCTGGTAATATCGAAAAGGGTATGTGTAAATGTACCCGATTATGCAACAATAACCTATTACATATAGTAGATATGGTGTGTGGTGTCAATATCTTTTTCAAGAGGTTTTGAGTGGTCCGATGCTGCTTTTATTCCAATATTCACGTGATATTCACGTATTATAATTATGTCGACTCTCGTTGTTTTATAAAAAAGAAAAGAGCTTGTTGTTTTTTTTAAGTGTACTATTTAAGACACTAGATCAGTGACTGTTTCACCCATCAAGAGCAGCCTTACCAAGAAATAGGAGGACAGCAATGAATCGAGACGGAATAAACCTGGCATTACTCGCTGGAGGCCGCTCGGGAGAGCGGGAAGTTTCCTTAATGGGAGCAGAAGGGGTCGAGAAGGCACTTGACCAAAAAAAATTCAATGTGACCCGGTATGATCCTTTAACGGATTTGGCAAGAATAGCAGCAGATGCCGGAAAAATCGATTTTGCATTTATCCTGCTGCATGGCCTGTGGGGAGAGGATGGTACCATGCAGGGTTTTCTCGATCTCCTGGATATTCCTTATCAGGGGTCGGGAGTGATCGGAAGCGCTCTGGCCATGGATAAGAATCTGGCAAAGGAACTTTACAAACTTCATGGATTACCGGTAGCTCCATGGCGTATTATTGAGACTGCCAAAGAGTATTCAGCTGAAGAAATTGTTGCCGCTCTGGGGCTGCCCCTGGTGGTCAAGCCTGTATCTGACGGCTCAAGCCTGGGCATGACCATCGTTCGGGATGTTTCGGAACTTGCGGCGGGTATAGCAATAGCACAGCAGCATGGCGGGAGAGCCATGGTTGAGAGTTTTGTCCGGGGCAGGGAGGTAACTGTGGGGGTTTTGGGCAATGATGCCCCTGTGGCATTACCGCTTGTCGAGATTATTCCCGGAAAGGATTTTGAATTTTTTAATTACGACGCCAAATATCAGCCCGGCGCAACCCGAGAGGTCTGTCCGGCGGAGGTTGACTCCGAGCTGACTCGGCGGGCTCAGGAATTCGGGGTGACTGCACATAAGGCACTGCAGCTGAGAGGATATTCCCGCACCGATATGATCATTTCCGAGGCGGGGGATCTTTTTCTCCTGGAGACCAATACGATACCCGGCATGACGCCTACCAGTCTTTTCCCACAGGCGGCATCTGCGTATGGCCTGAGTTTTTCGGCAATGCTCGAAAAACTCATTGAACTAGGACTTGAGGGAAGATAAGGCACATTGAAAAATGGCCTTTTCAGCCAATCTCTTCGGTGTGTCAATAAATTTTAACATCGGAATATCAACCATAAGCCTCTGTTAAAATTTCCTGCCACGCCTCGACCTTGGGCGAAAATTCTCATTTTTCAAGGTACCCATAAGAGAAATAGCCATTTCCGCTTTGCGGATCAACTATACCTTTATACGTTCAATCCCATGAAATATATTGAGCCTCTCCGGCCTGGCGTAAGCTGCAAGTGTTGCTCCCGCCCTTTTGGCAATGGCCAGGCCGAGAGAAGATGGCGCGGTTCTAGACATTATTATCGGTATTCCGATGCGTGCACATTTCAACACCATATCTGAGGTAAGCCTGCCTGTGGTGTAAATCGCCCCGTTTGCCGGGGCATTACCCAGGAGGATGGCTCCCAGCACCTTGTCGACGGCATTATGCCTGCCGACATCCTCGTGGAAGACCTGTAGCTTTCCCTCTGCCCAGAGACCGCACCCATGAACGCAGTGCGTCTGAGCCCCAAGCGGTGATATCTGCAGGACGGAAAGGATGAAATCTTTGATTTCCGGAAAGGTGATCGTGGCCTCCTGGAGCGGTTCAAAGGCGCCTTCCAGCATTTCCCTGGAGATTTTTCCAGTGCCGCCGCAGCCGGAGGTGATTATAACTTCATGGTTTGAAGTCTCATCGACATCGGCATACACGGAGATACGGCCATCGGGGCAAACCAGAACCTCGACCACCTCTTGCGGCCGTTTGATGAAGCCCTGACCAAAAAGAAAACCTACTCCGAACTCTTCCAGTCCCACGGGCAGGACCATGGACGAGCCGATGTCGCGGTCATTCAAGGCCACGGTATAGGGAGTTTCCAGGGCGAGAAGTTCTTCCCGCTCCTCTCTGCCCTGCGGCGTCACTACTATCGTTTTATGAGGTACTGTTACTTGACTGCTCATCATCTATTTCAAAAAAGGTATCTAACCCAGCGGAGCTGGATAAGTTAACAACAAATCCGGAGTAAGGTAATAACGGTCCTGCTTAATGCAGGCTAAGCCTGGTGTTGAATTCTTCTCTGGAGAATGAATACACCTGTGTTCCGTAATGTTCCACGGCAAACGATGCACAGACACTGCCAAGAATACAGCTCTCCTCGAGAGTTTTTCCTTCAACCAGACCGCTTAAGAGCCCGCCCCGGTAAGCATCACCCGCTCCCGTCGGATCGGTGGCTTTGGTTCCCGGAAAAACGGGAATTTTTACGGCTGAACCATTGTTGTGGAGACGCGAGCCTTCATGACCCAGAGTGACAATCGTGGAGCCGGAACGAGCTATGATTTCTTCTCTGGCAAGGCCGGTTTTTTTCTGGATCAGATTCATTTCGTAGTCGTTGACCATCAGGAGCATGCAGCCGTCTATGCAATTCAGCAGTTCCTCTTTCTGCAACATGGGCAGGGCCTGGCCTGGATCAAAAATGTATTTGAGATCCCTCTCTTTTGCCTTTTTGGGATATTCGACCATATCCTCGAGATTTCCAGGAGATATTACCAGCAGGGAGTCCCGGTCGAGAGTATCGAAGTTCAACCTGGATGAATATTTCATGGCACCGGGGTTGAATCCGGTAATCTGGTTGTCCTTTCTATCGGTGGTAATATAGGCTCCGGCCGTCCATTCATCCTCGACAATGTGAATATGTTCGGAAGAGATGCCGTTTTTTTGCAGCCACTTGAAGTAGCGGTGATGATCGAAACCAATGGTGGCACTGATTTCAGGATCACCACCCATAAGCTTTAGGGCGTATGCTATATTTCCGGCTGTTCCGCCAAAGTTTTCGGTGACGCCATTGACCATGAAGCTGATGTTGATTTCATCCAGCTTGTCGGGAAGGAGATGGTCGGAAAAAAGTTCCGGAAAGTCCATAATTCTATCATAGGCCAGAGATCCGGAGAGTATTATTTTCATGATTTTTTTTACCTCAGTTTCTGTTGTTAGAATAGTTGTTTTCGGCACGGATTACCTGTTCCTCCAGGAAACGAGCCGGGACTACTGCCCCCACAAGCGAAGCTGATCAGGGCATTCCCCTGAGATAGTGCCGCCTATTTCATGGATTTTACATTACATTCCTCCAGAACCATTTTCCTGAGAAAACACCATAAAATAATTTTCAAGCTATTAATACTCAGCCCTCCGGGTAAAGTAAAGGGGGTGCCTAAAATATCTAACCCGGCTGAGCTGGATAAGAGCCTTCAGACAGATTATTTTCTTGCTAAAAAAACTATTAACCTTTTCGAGCCCGCGCTTAGCGCAGAGACCATCCTCGCAAGCGTTGATGACTTTTGGGAAATCATCAGGTTTCAGCGACTGAGCCTGAAGTTCCGGCCCTATCCTGATGTTTGCTTTTCCTTGCTATTAGGTAATTTTTTATCTATCTTTTGCGGGGTGTCAGGTGAGCCGTTTTTTTTTCATTGCGGATCACTCTCCAGGCAGAAACAAATGAAGGCAAGTAAATTATGATCACACGAAGGAGCATTTCAGTTCCAGTCGTATCTTTGATAGTGGCTTTTTCCATTGTTTTCACGGTGCCGGCCATGAGCGATGAGCCTCTACTGGCAGTAAAACATCAGCCAATAGTCCTGGGGCAGTCCTGTGCCCTGTCGGGCCCCGCTCAAAATCTTGGTTTGGAATTGCGGGCCGGCCTGTTGGCCGCCTTTTCCAAGAAAAACGATGAAGGTGGAATTCGGGGTAGAGATATTCTCCTTATCAGTAGAGATGATGGCTATGAACCCGACAGGGCAATAAGGAATATCCGGTCCTTCATCGAAAAACACAACGTGTTTATGATAATAGGTGAGGTCGGCACCCCCACATCAAAGGCGGTAATTCCGTTAATTGAGCAACATGAAGTGCCGTTTTTCGGTCCGTTTACCGGTGCAGAATTTCTGCGTGAACCATTCAGGAAGAATATTATCAATGTCAGGGGCAGTTATTATCAGGAGATGGAAAAGCTGGCCTCATATCTCATCGATGAAAAAAAGATCAGCAGAATAGCCTGCTTTTATCAGAACGACAGTTACGGGCTTGACGGCCTGCAGGGCATCAGACAAGCTCTTAAAAGAAGAGGGATGAAACTGGTCTCCGAAGGGACTTATGAACGCAATACCGTGGCGGTCATGGGAGGATTGCGGGATGTGCATAAGGGTAACCCGGAGGCCATAGTTCTGGTTGGGGCCTACTCGGCCTGCGCTGAATTTATCAAACTGAGCAAGGTCAAGGAGGAGGGCGAAAGGATCTACTGCAGCATTTCTTTTGTCGGTACCGAGAGTCTGCAGAAGGCTCTCGGCCGTTATGCCGAAAACGTGATTGTCTCTCAAGTGGTTCCCAATCCCCGGGACTCTTCCCTTCCTCTGATTAAGGAATATCTCGAAGCGATGAGCAAATACCAGCATGATGTGCCCATCAGCTTCACTTCTCTTGAAGGCTACATCGCCGGGAAACTCTTCTCTGAAATTGCCACTCATGTCCAGGGAGAGTTGACCAGGAAGAATTTTGTGGACACTATGGAATCCATTGGCCGCTTCGACCTCGGCGGACTCGTCCTCAGCTTTGGTGAGAAAGATCATCAGGGTCTGGATGAGATTTATCTGACCAGAATAATGCCCACTATCCAAGTCATCGAAACAGCAGTGCAATAATGCCGAAAATAGCCTCATGTCGATCGTAATTGCTTAATATGAAAAAAAACATATGGCAGAGGATGAATATCGGCCCCCGAAGAATTTCTCTTTCCTCGTCTCCCTTCTACGCCTCCGCTGCGGTGATTATATCGCTTGGTGTTTTTATGGCTATTTTCTGGGCATTTAATGAATATGAAGCCTATAACGAGAGTATCGAGAATATCAGGCAGAGCTATGATGCCCGCTATCGTGAACGTGTTCGGGAGGAGGTGGAGAAGGTAATAGATTTCGTGGAGTACAGACGCTCGCAGGCGGTGCAGCGAATCGAAAGTGAAATCCGTGACAGGGTCCAGTCCGCTTATTCAATCTCTTCGCACATGTACAGCAGGCACAAGGATGAAATGGCGGAGATAGAGCTTAAGGATCTTGTGGTTGAGGTACTGCGCCCGATCAGATGGAGTAACGGCAGGGGGTATTATTTTGCCGGCGGTGTTGAAAGCGGCATTATCGACCTGTATGGCGATGACCCGTTTTATGAAGGAAAGAGCCGGTTTTCTCCGGAACTGCGCGAGGCGCGTAAAAAATTTCGGGATATTACCGGGATCGTCAAGGAAAAAGGCGCTGGAATATATCGTTATAACTGGACCAAGCCCGAAGCAGTCGGCAGAGTATATCCCAAAATCTCATTCGTGAAATATTTCAAGCCATTTGACTGGTATATCGGAGCAGGGATCTATATAGACGATTTGGAAAAGACCCTGCAGGACGATGTCCTCGCGAGAATTCAGAATATTCGCTTCGGCAGGGATGGCGAGATTCTCGGTTTCCGTTTCGACGGCACCATAATATGTCATCGGGACGAACGTTTTATCGGGCGCTCCATTTCTGATTTTGGTGATGATCAGGAATATAAGTTTGGCAGTGAGATGTGGCAAAAAGGTATATCCACGGATGCTGAAGGTTTCGTGCGTTATGTCTCTTCCAAGGATTCTCAGGATGTTAAAAACAATCGTAATCTTGCCTATGTAAAGGCGTATGACAGCTGGGGTTGGATCTTTGTCGCAACAATGTCCATGGATGATATGGAGCAGGCCATCGAGAAAGAGCGCAAAACATATCTTCGTATTAATTTTGAAAATATCACTCTTTTCATCAGTCTCTTTATCGTAGCCGTCTCCCTGATGTTACTTTTTGCCTATTTCTACTCACTGAGAATCAAACACGGCATCAGCCTTTTCACCAATTTCTTAAGAAGAGCCGTTGATGAAAAGAACAGGATAGAGGACACCCATCTGGCCTTTACGGAATTTGAAGATCTGCGATACCTGGCCAATCAGATGGTGGATGATCTCTCCCAGAAAGAACTCCTGATCAGGCGGGATGAACTCCGGCTTGATACATTACTGCAACTCGGTATGATGGAAGATCGATGTTTCCAGGATAAATATGAGTTTATTTTGGAACGGATAGTCAGGATCACCCGCAGTGAAGGGGGGTATCTCGCGCTTGTCAACACGGCACAAACGCACCTCAATCTCTATTGCTGTTATGAAATATCAGCTGAAGGGGAAGGAAAAACCATCCAGGTGTCTGGTATTTCAAGACCGCTCGAGCAGGCAGGACTTCCCGGAAAAGCGGTGATCCGGGGAGAGGCGGTAGTCTGCAACGGGTATCCCGGTACACAGCAGCTCTTTCCTTATAAAAGGATGGTACATCGACATCTTAATGTGCCGATTTACAACAGCGGCAAGATTGTCATTGTTGCCGGTGTTTATAACAACGGCCGGGATTATGACACCTCTGACATCCGTCAGATGACAATGCTGCTTGACGGTCTCTGGCTTCATGTCCTGAAAGTTTGCGCCGAAGAGGAAATGACCAGATTGGAGCGTCAGATCATAGCGGTCAGCGAAGAAGAACGCAGCACCATCGGCAGGGATCTTCACGACGATCTCGGTTCTCATCTCAGCGGGGTCGAATTGCTGTGCATGGTCCTGCAGAAAAAGTTGAAACAGGATGCCCCCGATAAGGTGGAAGAACTTGACGCTATCAGAAATCTGATCCGGGAGGCCATTGAAATAACCAGGAGACTTGCTCAGGGGTTATACCCGGTTCATGTGGTGGAACATGGTCTTGAATCATCCTTCGGTGAATTGAAGGTGGAGATTGAAAATCTTTTTGATCTGCAGTGCAATTTAATTATAGATATTGACGATGAACAGATGGATCCCTCGAGGGCTATCCATCTGTATTATATTACCAGAGAGGCTGTCTTCAATGCCGCCAGACATGGACGTCCACTGAATATTGAAATACATCTGCTCATTGAAAAGCGACGGCTCAGTTTGAAAATTGACGATGACGGTTGTGGATTTAAAGAAAAGTCGACTCAGCTCGGCATCGGTCTGCATACCATGAAATACCGGGCCAAGGCTATAGGTGCAAGCCTCGTCGTCGAATCAAAAGTGGGCCAGGGCACCAGTATTTCGCTGGAAGGAGAAAAGTAAAAGTGATGGACTCGTAAAAAGCTCGATCTACGTCGTTTCAGATACGACGCCTGCCATCAAGCTTTCTCGAAGTCTGACTTATCGCAGAGCCCATCTGGGCCAATGACTTTCTTATGAGAGTATAAAAGATGACGAAAATACTTATTGTCGATGACCATCCCATTTTGAGAATGGGCATGAGGGAGCTTCTCAACCAGGAGGATGGCTTTGAGGTATGCGCCGTTGCCGAGAATATTTCTTCCGCGAGAAAAGCGATCAGAGAGACTGGACCGGATATGGCCATAATCGATATATCACTGGCAGGAGAAAACGGGCTCGATCTGGTCAAGGAGATCAATGGCAGCAATAGAAACATGGCCATCCTGGTTCTTTCCATGCATGATGAATCAGTCTGGGCGGAGCGGGCTATCAGGGCCGGCGCGCGCGGCTATATCATGAAGAAGGAAGCTGCCGAATCCATAGTTACTGCAGTCAGAAACATACTAGCCGGCAAGGTGCATGTCAGTGATAAAATTATGGCTCGTCTGCTTGATAAATTCCACGTCAACCCCGACTCCAGCACGGCCTGTACGGAAGAGGCCCTGACAGATAGAGAGCTCGAGGTCTTTCGCCTGATAGGGCTGGGGTTATCCACCCGGGAAATAGCCTCACGAATGAACCTTGGTGTAAAAACCATTGGAACGTATCGTGACAGAATAAAGCAGAAACTCTGCATCAAGAGCGGCTCCGAACTCACCAGAAGGGCGGTTCTCTGGACGGAGAAAGATACATTTGGTTCACAGAAAGCTGTCGACGTAGGCAAATAACCTACATCTTCACCTGGTTTTTCCTTACCTGATTTAAGGTTTTTCACCGATTTCCTCTCTCCCTCTTTTTTTCTATACTGTACAACCATACCGCAAGGCTGCTATAGGGATTTCACAAACCTGACGCAGCCAAGGTATCCTGGCCGGAACCTCCGGTTGCCTTGCTCAGTCAGGGTTTTTCCCATGACGGAGTTATCTTGGACCCCAATGGATGAGGAGATGCATGGAAAAAGTGTTTTCCACAAGATATATATGCACTGATCATAATGGTGATGTCGACTTCAGGTCATACCAAGGGAGTATTCAGCCGGGACGATCGTTGGTGCTGCCCGATAACGACACCATTCTACTGGCCGGAGGATTCCCGGAGCTTTCTCCCGAAACCAGTTTTCCCCTGTCGCCAACCCTGCAGTTGCAGGCGGAACTCACCGATCTTAGCGATAGTGAGCTTTTTTCCGTTGCCGATGCTGAACTGCAGCGCTACCAGTCAATACAATATAACAGCTATCAGATCGATGCCGACCCACGTATATGTGTAATCGGCACAACCGCCGCGGAGCTCGACGCTTTCGTGGATATCTACGGGGGCATTCTCGATATTCATGCCCTTCCGCTTCGTGGATCGAACCCCGATTATCCCGCCGTAACCGAGATAGTGATAGAAGAAGCCGAGCATAGCTGCAGAATCCGTTATCGCAAACGAGCATCGCTAAACCGTGAACTCTGTACATACTGCGGAGCATGCGGTGAGGCCTGCCCGGAAAAATGTATCTCGCCACATCTCCATATTGATTATTCGCATTGCACATTCTGCAAAGAATGCGAGAAGGCATGCAGGAATGATGCCCTGGATGTCCACGGGGTGGAGGAAATTATCCTCCACGTGCCTGCCCTGATTTTCCTGGGCGAGGCAGAGCTCGAACTGCCTGAAAAGGCTGATTGCGTATACCACGAAAAGCAGTTGCCGGAGTTTTTCAAGACGCTGTCTTCTGCTGAAATAAAAGAGGTTGTCTGCCATAACAACAGCATCTGCCAATACAGCGGCCGGCTTGAAATAGGTTGTAGCCGCTGTGTTGACAGTTGTCTTTATCAGGCTTTGAGCAGACAGAAAAAAGGCATCGTCATCGATCATAGCCTCTGTCGGGAGTGTGGCACCTGTATAGCGTCATGCCCGACGGGTGCTATGCAGAACGGTTATTTCAACGATGAAGCTTTGTGGCGGTATCTGCGGAAACTGGATATCGACCCGGGAAGGGATCTCATTATCGGAGAGGAGCAGGAGTTGCATCTTCTCTGGTGGCAAAATGGCCGCGGGAGATCGAATAAGGCCTTTTATCTCGAGTATTCCATGATTGAGGCGCTTTCATATTTTCATCTTCTCCTCTTTTTCGCTTCGGGGTTCCGGCGGATCATCCTTTTGCAGGATGCAGCCAAACAACACCCGGAAATGAAAAGGGCCAACAAGGTAGTATCGTCTCTTTTCGGAAGGGACTTTGCGCATTGCCTTCCTGTCGAGGAATATGATGCCGCGATGCATGAGACCGACCTGTCTCATCCGCTCAAAGCACTTCTGGATGTGTCTGCTTTCATCAATCGAAGAGCCCTGTTCTCCGCTCTCTTTCACCATTTGATCGGCGAGGCGGACAAAGAGTTGGAGACGGAGACGATTTCCAACGATTTTCCCGCCGTTTCATGCGATACGGCAGGCTGTACCCAGTGTCTGGCCTGTTTGAATGAGTGCACAACCGGAGCCCTGCTTGCCGATGAAAAAAGCATGTCTCTTACCTATACGGCCGGACTTTGTGTGGGGTGCGGCATTTGTGTCCGGATCTGCCCGGAAGGGGTTCTCAGTCTGTCCGGCATGAAAGATGTCGGCGAGGAGTATTTCAGCAGGAAGGTTCTCTCTCAGGGTGATCCGGCCATATGTAAAAAGTGCGGTAAAATCTTCGGCACCCGGAAGAGCCTGGATCGTGTACTGCAGATTTTATCGTCGCGGGAGTCGGTGAATGTCGAGCATTTCGAATATTGCGAAACCTGCCGGGTAATACAACTATTTGAGGCGGAAAAAACATGATCGATATGGAAGAAAAAGAAATACGAAAAGTACGGCTGCGCCTCCTCGACCTGCTCAAGTCGTTCTTCATCGAAGAGCCGGATGGAGAGAAGATCAGCCGCTGGAGAGGAACATTCAACGCCCTGGCCAGAGAGAGGGTTAACCCTGCCCTCGACGAAAGTGTCACCCAAATCCATCGATTTCTGGAAAAAGGCAACCTCAAGGCTCTGCAAGATGAATATTACACTCTTTTTGTAGATCCCTTTGGGGAAGAACAGTTGAGCACTTCAGCATCGTTTTATCTCGACGGCAGGAGCCATGGTAAGACTCTGGTTGAGCTGCGTACTTTCCTTTCCGGGATGGGACTCTCCAAGAAAAAGGAAGTTATCGAAACGGAGGATTCCCTGGTGGTTTTGCTTGATGTGCTGACCCGGCTTATTGAGAATGAAGAGGGTATGGCTAAAGATAAAACTGAGGAGCTGCAGGCAGAGCTTCTCAATAATTATCTGATTCCTTTGGCTGCTGATTTTAAGGCGGCCTGCGAAAAAAATGACTCGGCCCTTTTTTATGAAGCATGCAGCCGCTTCTTCTGTGGCTATCTGGAACTTGAGAAGGGGTTGACTGGATCTGTCGTACATCCGTAATGGGTGAATCGGCATGTTAATAAATAGTGCTGTCCATAAATGGCACTTTCGGAGTCTATGCTTACCTGCCCTAACTCTTCGTTGCTCGCAAAATTTAATCCAGGGAATATTAAGTATATGCCAGTGGTTGAATTCATCGAGTGCTTGGATTTTGAACAGACAGCGCAGACTTCCAAATTGCTCACCCCCGGACAGACGCTAACTAAGGAGGAGGAAAAATGAAAAAGGATCAGGATAAACGACGTTCGTTTCTTAAGCATATCCTGGCTGGGGCAACTGTTGTGGCAGGTAGTATTGCCGCTATAAAACCTGCCAAGGCCAAATCCGTCTCTCTGAGGCGGGAAGGTGAAGATGTGCTTTATCATGAGAGTGAGAAATTTAAGAAGTATTATCAATCTCTGCGATCGTAGTTCCTCGTTTTTTCAATGTAAGTCGCCAACCGACAAGGTTGCATGGAGAACACGCACTTAAGGAGGCTAGAATATGGCAAGATGTAAAATTCGTAAATCTTCGGAAACGGGCATAGAAAGTACCGGCCGAAGAGTTACTCTCAACCCTAAAATTGCCAGGAGATCTTTTCTGAAGATATCCGCGGCAACCGCGGCTCTGACCGGAGCTGCAATGACCACCAAACTTACCACCAGGGCCCAGGCGGCGAAGGGCAAATCCAGTCCTTATGCAAACTCGGAAAAGATCAATACCATTTGTACCTACTGTTCGGTCGGCTGTGGAATAGAAGCTGAAGTTCACAACGGTGTCTGGGTTCGCCAGGATATCGCCGCCGATCACCCGGTTTCACGAGGATCACACTGCTGCAAAGGGGCCGGCGCCATTGATATGGTCACCAGCCCCAAGCGCCTCAAGCATCCCATGAAAAAAGTGAATGGCAAATGGACCACCATCAGCTGGGATCAGGCCATGAACGAGATAGGTGACAAGCTCATGGAAATTCGTGAAAATGACGGGCCTGATGCCCTGCATTTCAACGGCAGCGCCAAGGTCTCCACCGAAATGGCTTATCAACACCGGAAATTTGCCGCCTTCTGGGGGTCGAATAATGTCGATCACCAGGCCCGTATCTGACACTCCGCAACGGTGGCAGGTGTCGCCAATACTTGGGGTTACGGAGCAATGACAAACAGCCTGAACGATATGAGACATGCCAAAAGTTTCATATTTATCGGCTCGAATCCGCCGGAAGCGCATCCGGTGGCCATGCAGCATATCCTGCATGCAAAGGAAAAAAATAATGCACCGATCATAGTCGTCGACCCGCGCAGATCAAAACTGGCGGCAAAAGCAAGCGACTATGTACGAATACGTCCAGGAACGGATGCGGCATTTATGCTGGGCCTGATTCGTGAAATCGTGGCTAACGGCTGGGAAGACAAGGAATTCATCAGGACCCGGGTTTCCGGCTACGAGGAACTTCTTGAAACCGTCCAGAAATATACTCCGGAAGAAGTGGAGGATGTTACCGGGATTCCGGCCGATCAGACCCGCCATGTTGCCAAACTGCTGGCCAATAACAGGCCGACCAGCCTCACCTGGTGCATGGGTGGAACCCAGCATTCAATCGGCAGTTCGATCACCAGAAGCTTCTGTCTGCTCCAACTGGTCCTGGGCAATATGGGAAAATCCGGTGGAGGAACCAATATCTTCCGTGGCCATGACAATGTTCAGGGCTCAACAGATATGTGTATCCTCTCTCACAGCCTGCCGGCATATTACGGGCTTGCAGAAGGAGCGTGGAAGCATTGGTGCAGGGTCTGGGATGTCGACTTTGACTGGATTGCCTCCAGGTTTAAGTCTCCGGAGTGGATGCAAAAACCAGGATTCACCCTTTCCCGCTGGTATGAAGGCGTCAACCAGGAGGAGAAGATCCATCAGTATACTCCTATCAAAGCCATGATTCAGTGGGGATGTGGGGCCAACTCCAACTCCCAGTACCACAAGGTGAAGCAGGCCTATGATAAACTAGACCTGCTGGTGGTGATTGATCCCTTTCCAACAATGGCTGCCGCCGCCTGCGGGACCGACAACATCTACCTGCTGCCCAGCGCCAGCCAATATGAGACATCCGGCAGTGTCACCTCTACCTCGCGGCAGATACAGTGGCGCTACAAGGTTGTCGATCCTGTTCATAACAGCAAGGACGACTATCAGATTATGGAACTGCTGGTCAACAAACTGGGATTCGCCGATAAATTCTACAAGAATATCAAACAGGTCCCTGAAGATATTACCCGTGAGCTGGGTTCGGGATCACTGACCATCGGCTATAACGGCCAGACTCCGGAACGAATCAAGAAGCATATGGAGAACTGGCATACCTTCGATATCGATTCCATGCAGGCCAAAGGCGGCCCCTGCGACGGCGAATACTATGGAATGCCGTGGCCGTGCTGGACCGAGGATCATCCGGGAACACCAATTCTCTACGATATTTCCAAACCGGTCGCAGAAGGCGGCCTGCCGTTCAGGAACCGGTTCGGACTCGAGAAAACCTATGATTCCAGCGGACGTACGGAAAACCAGCTGGCTGCCGAGGGTGTGGCTAATCCCGGAAGCGAAGTAAACGGCGGATATGCTGAATTCAAGGATGTCGTGCCGGGAACGAACTGGAAAACCGATCTGTCCCAGGAGACATTGCGAAATGCCATCTCCCGTGGCATGGCGCCGTTCGGCAACGCCAGAGCCCGCTGCATCGTCTGGCAATTTCCGGATCAGATACCGATCCATCGCGAGCCCCTGCATTCGCCGCGGCCCGATCTTATCAAACGGTATCCTACCTATGAGGATAAGGAAAATCATTACCGTGTCGATACCAGGTTCAAGAGTGAGCAGAATCCTGAGCTGGTTAAGGAATTTCCCTACGTCATCACCACCGGCCGGATGGTCGAGCATATGGGGGCCGGCGCCGAAACCCGCAGCAATCAGTACCTGGCTGAGTTGCAGCCGGATATGTATGCGGAGATCAATCCACGGCTGGCCAATGATATGGGAATTCGCGACGGTCAGATGATGTGGGTGGAGTCTCCCGAAGGAGGCAAGATCAAGGTCAAGGCCTTTGTCACCGAAAGAGTGGATGAGAAGACTATCTTTCTGCCATACCATTTTGCAGGTGTGCTCATGGGTGAGTCACTCGTCGATAAATATCCTGAAGGTCATGCGCCGTATGTTGTCGGAGAATGCGGTAATGTGGTCACCAATTACGGATATGACATTGTCACGCAAATTCAGGCCACCAAGGATGGACTGTGCAAAATCAGCAAGGCCTGATGAGGAGGAAATGATATGGCAAGAGTAAAATTCTTATGCGATGCAGAGCGCTGCATCGATTGTAGCGGGTGCGTCGTCGCCTGTAAGGAAGGCAACCATATACCTGTCGGGGTGAATCGCCGGCGGGTGATTACCCTGAATCAGGGCAAACCCGGAGAAAAATCGATTTCAGTATCATGTATGCATTGTGCTGATGCTCCCTGTCTCGCGGTATGTCCGGTTGATGCCGTATATCAGCGTGATGACGGTATTGTCCTGGTGGATAAAAAGGCCTGTATCGGCTGCGGATACTGCTTTATGGCCTGCCCCTTCGGGGCGCCGCAGTTTCCTCAGTCCGGTTTTTTCGGAGCTCGTGGAGCCATGGATAAGTGCACTTTCTGTGCCGGCGGTCCCGAAGAAACCTTTAGTGAGGAGGAAAAGCGTCTCTATGGCCAGAACCGGATCGCTGAGGGGAAAGTACCTCTGTGTGCTGGAATGTGTTCTACCAAAGCTTTATTGGCAGGTGATGCCGATGTGGTCGCCGATGTTTATCGCGAACGGGTCTTCCAACGGGGTTCCGGTGTAAATGCCTGGGGTTGGGATAAGGCTTATGAGAAAAAGTAATCTTCAATGACGGGATTACTCATCAATCAGCGCTGCTTTTTCCATTCAAAAATGGATGAAGCAGCGCAACATATTATTACAGGAGCATGATATGCAGAGAAGTATCGCATCTGCGTTTCTGCTGGGAATTGTATGTGTGGCAGGGTCAGCAGGTGTGGCATTTGCGCAGGAACCTCTGGCGCAGCAGGGTTTGACTACATCTCTTTCCATGTATTATACGCAGTTCATGAACGGTATTGCTGGAAACTGGCAGGAGTACGGTGAACTCTTTACCCTTTTACAAGGGGAATGGTTTCGGAAACTGTTTCTTATCGTTATCACAGCAGTACCCGTTGTATTCCTGCTGCACTATCTGATTGTCGGAGCCAAGCATTTCGACCATGACGGCGAACAGATACTTTTCTTCAGCAAATATGCCAGAATCGTCCATTTTATTGCCGCAGTTTCGTTCTCATTGCTGGTTATCACCGGGCTGCTCATCATTTTTGGCGCTTTTTTCGGTGGAGGAGCCTTCATCCGGGGTACAAGATATGTCCATTTGGCCTCGGCTATGGTTTTTGCTGTTCCGGGCTTGCTCATGTTTCTTCTCTGGTTCAAGGACATGCTGCCGCAGCTCCATGATATCTCCTGGATGCTTATTGTGGGGGGATATCTCAGCAAGAAGAAGAAACCGGTGCCTGCAGGTAAGTTTAACGCCGGACAGAAGATGTACTTCTGGTTTGCAACGCTGGGTGGCGGAGTTATGGCATATACGGGCTATATCATCTGGGGATTCGGTGCAGGGGTGGATACCGTCAGGATTTACACCATAATCCATAATATCCTTGGAATGGGCATCGTGGCCTTCTATTTCACTCATTTCTACATGTCTGTCTTTGCGATAGAAGGTTCCCTGCAGAGTATGAGGACCGGATATAAGCCACAGGAAGAAGTTGATATCCTGCACAGCAGGTATAATTATAAAACAAACTCAGCTCAGCTGGAAAAGACCCTTTAGACAGATTTTCAGGAGTAAGAAAATGAAGGCGGATTGACCATAAGGTTAATCCGCCTTTTTGCGTCTTCGCCTTCTGAACAAATAACCTTGTCGACCAATGTTCCATAATATATATACTGCGGTGCCCGGCTTGGTGAGGTTTTTTCTTGATGAGCCCTTTGCTTAATTGTGGTAGGTATTCTATAAGGACATTCGTTAAGAACCGAGTTGGTCATGGAGGGGAGTATGTCGGCTGTAGTAACTTTTATCGGGTATCATGACAGCGGGAAGACCGAACTTGTAAGCCGGGTTGTCTCAAATCTCAAAAACCTCGGCCATCGTGTAGCGGTGATAAAATCCAGCAATGAACCCGGGATCGCTTTTGATAAAGAGGGCACCGATACCTATAAGCATCGTCAGGCCGGTGCCGATTCAGTTCTCTTTGTGGGGCCTGACCAGATGGTGCTGCAGACCGGGCCCAGTCACCATTCGATTATTACTCTGGCTCATCGGTATTTCCCGGATGTGGATATAGTCATTGGTGAGGGGTTCAAGCATGCCCGCAAGATTCCCAAGATTGAAGTGCGCAGCAACAGAGATCAGGATCTTCGCGCTGAAGTTCACGGAGTAATTGCCGTGGTTACCGATCTGGATATTTCTGGAGATTATATCTTTCGGATGGATGAAGCTCCGGAAATTGCCTCTTTTATCGAAAAGCGATATATTCGCGAGCGTAACAAGCGGCCGGAGAAAACATCTTTGCTGGTGAATGGCAGAAAAATTCCTATTAAGGAATTCATCCAGGATAGCCTGGCCGGCACGGTCGTCGGTTTTGTCGAGGCGCTCAAACTTACAGACGGGATAAAAGAAATTGAGATCAGGATACGACTCACTGACAGGGATACATCTGCAAAGGAGTAATCAGCTATCCGTCTTTTCCGGGGATGCGTGCAGGGAACCCCGAAACCAGGAAAAAAAGACGCCCGTGAGACAGAGAACGGCCGATATGGTGAAAATTATGTGGATGCTTTGCAGAAACAGATCGTAGTTCTCGGGGGTGATCGCCTGGCGCCCGACAATCAGGGCAAGGACCACTGTGACCATGGCCATACTGAACATCTGCCCAAGCAGCCGCATGGTGGCTACCACTCCCGAGGCCAGTCCGTAATGCCGCTTTTCCACGGCGCTCATTATTGCGTTCATGTTAGGAGAGCTGAACAAGGCAAATCCGGTGCCGAGCAGGATCAGGTTGGCGACGATCAAATATGTTTCGGTATCAGGTTGCAGCATGATAAACAGGATTACACCGATAACGGTTATCAGCATGCCGATGCTGGCTATGAGGCGGGGCTCGATCCTGTCAGACCATCGACCGGCAACAGGAGAGAGCAATGCCATCATCACAGGCTGGGCCATCAGCACTGTTCCCGCGACCTGCGGAGACATTCCCTTAATATATTGGAGATAGAGGCTTAGCAGGAAGGTAACCGCAAACGTAGCTGAGTAGTTGAGCAGGGCAGCGGTGCTCGAAAATGCAAAGGTCCTATTCTCACTAAAAAGGCGGACATCAAACACTGGAAAGCGTGCCGACAACTGATGTCTGATGAAGAACCCTAAAAGAAGCAGACCACTAAAAAGCAGCATGCTGCCCGCAAGGGACGGCAGCCGCGTTGCGCCATAGACCAGGGCCAGGACTGCGGTAATATAGAGTAGGCTGCCGAACAGATCGAACCGCTGGCCGGGTTCCCCGCGCCATTCACCCTTGAGATAGTGCAGAGTCAGCAGAAGGGAGAAGATACCCAGCGGCAGCATGATCACGAAGATGCTGCGCCAGCCGAAGTGCTGGGTCAGTAAACCACCGACAAACGGCCCGGCCGATAAACCGATATAGACCGCCGCAACATAGATGCCGATGGCCTTTCCGCGTTTATTCACGGGAAAAACCGAGGTTAAAATCGCCATTCCCGTAGAAACGAACATGGCTGCGCCGAATCCCTGGAGGGCGCGTGTGGCGATGAGTGCGGCGGCTGAATGGGCCAGCAGGGCCGCGGCTGATCCAAGAGTGTATACACCCAGGCCCGCGGCAAAGATCTTTTTTCTGCCATAAATGTCGGCAATCTTTCCGGCAGGAACGAGGGCAATGGCAACTGCCAGAAGATAGGCGGTGGCGATCCAACTCAGCTGGACCGCATTCATGTGCAGATCTTTCTGGATTGCCGGCAGGGCGACATTGACCGAGGAAATCATAAACGGTCCCATGAATGAGGTCAGAGTAGTGACGATCAAAGCCGACCTTTCCAGGGCAGGATCGCTTGAATATGGTGCGGATCCACTCATGGTAATCTTTATTCTGTTGTCGTAACAAGGTAGATTATGAAACGATGATACCGGTGTTAACGCGATGGAGCAGAAAATTGCAGTACTCCCGGATTTCCCGGCTTACTGGAAACGCTAATAATCTTCAATCAGTCTGCGAAATCGACGGAGCTGCTTTTCCCTGAGGTTACGGTGGTCGAGACGGTATATGTCGGAGGGAAAAAGCAGCATGGCGACACCGGTATCAAATATCCTCTTTACCTCATATTCATCGTGTGACACATCGCGTTGATAGATATAATTCAGATAGGATTTGTTGGTATGAAGGATGAATTCCACGCGAATGCCGCCCAGTCGGGCAAAGAACTTGAGCATCTGGGTTCTGGTAGAACTGCCCACTGCTGAACTTTGATATTCCTTACCGGTGAGGGTGTCGGAAATATCCTCAAGGGTCATGAATGAGTCAATCTTGAGAGCGCTGTTGGTAAGGTGCCGCTGAAACTGTTTGACATCATTGATGGTATTGAGGACAGCCATAAGACCAAGTTCGTCGTCAACGGCCACTGCAGGATTCTTTTCGTTTTTGCGCAGCAGCTTCAGAACTTTTGCTTCGGGTGTTTTTTTACGGATGGTAACGTAGATTGGATAATCCCTGTCTCTGGAGCGGAAGCGCCTTCGCTTGATCAAGGTTATTTTCCTTCCCGGAATATGCTCTGCCGCTTGCAGCTGGTCCTCGGAGATCACCTCCACTCCGGTACAGGAAAAGAACCGGGGCTCATGGCTGCTGACCAGATAGGCGATTTCCAGCTCACCGATTTTCATCGAGGGGCTCCAGACATACTCATTGAGAAAGGTCAGGAATCTGGAGAACTTGTCCTCAATTCCCGTTTCCCGTTCCCGCTGATCGATTAAGGCGGCAAGGTTCATCAGGGTCAACTTCCGTTTGGCTTCAAACCGCGCTTTCTTGTGATACCTGTCATTGAAGACGATGAGCAGCAAATCCAGGGGATTACTGGTTATCTGTATCTCATTGGTTGTTTCGATATGCGAAGAGAAGGGTGCAAGAATTTTGCTGCGCAGATAGATGATTACATCATTTGCAGTTCTGGCATAATCGCTGAGCTTGCCCTCGATTTCGCGAACATTGCCTTCAATGCCGAACATGTTGCCCAACAGCATTTTCGATCTCTTTTGCCGTTTGTCGCGCTCTTCCTCGCTATCGATGAGAGTCTGTATATCCCTGAAAGACTGGATGTCGAGAAATTCGAAAATCTGGTTGCGGACGCTGCGGTATTTAGTGACGTCTATCTGCTCGCGGCAGTGGTCACGCACCCAGTTTTTGACTTCCCTGGAGAAGGGATGGGCGCAGGAAACACTCTCCTCACAGGAAAACGGTCCATCCTGTTTAAGGGAGGTGAAAATGGATTCCTTGCCTATGACCTTCATGGCGGGGGCATCTTCGGGATGGCTTCTATTCATTGGGGGAAAATCAGAATCTCCTGGTAAAGTAAGGTTCGAGAACTTCCGGCACCTGAATTGTACCGTCTTCACGTTGATAATTCTCCATTACCGCGAGAAGTGTTCGTCCGACGGCCAGTCCAGAACCATTCAAGGTATGTACCAGGGTACTCTTTTTCTGCCCTTCGGGGCGATATCGTATAGAGCCTCTCCTTGCCTGGAAATCGAGAAAATTAGAGCAGGATGATATTTCTCTATATGCCTGCTGACCCGGCAGCCACACTTCGATATCATATGTTTTTGTGGCGGAAAAGCCCAGGTCACCGGAACAGAGCGTGACAATCCGGTAGTGCAGGCCGAGGAGCTGCAGAACTTCCTCGGCATCTGCCAGCAGTGATTCCAGTTCGTCCATGGAGGTTTCCGGAGTCGTAAATTTAACCAACTCAACCTTGGTGAACTGATGCTGACGAATCAGCCCCCTGGTGTCCCGGCCATGAGATCCTGCCTCGGAGCGGAAGCAGGGCGTAAAAGAGGTGAATTTAATCGGCAGATCCTTTTCGGCGATAGTTTCATCTCTGTAAATATTGGTTACCGGTACTTCTGCAGTGGGAATGAGATAGAGATCCCAATCCTTTATTTTAAAAAGATCTTCCTCAAACTTGGGCAGCTGACCGGTTGCAGTCATGCTTGCCGTATTGACCATGAAGGGAGGAAGGACTTCGGTATAGCCATGCTTCTCGGTATGCAGATCCAGCATAAAATTGGTGAGCGCTCTATCGAGCTTGGAGGCAAAGCCGCGCAGGAGGGAAAACCTGCTGCCGGCTAATTTGGCACCACATTCAAAATCAATGATCTGCAGGTTCTCCCCTAATTCGTAATGGGGCTTGGGAGTAAAGGAAAATTGGGGTTTTTCTCCCCATACCTTTATCTCTATATTATCCGAATCGTCTTGGCCTTCCGGTACGGAGTCATCGCAGATATTGGGAATGGCCATGACGATGTGCTGCAGATTGTCCTGGATTTCGCTGAGCCTGGCATCCAGATCTTTAATTTTTTGAGAGGTCTTTTTCATCTCCGCGATGAGAGGGTCAGCCTTTTTCTTCTCTTGCTCATTGCCCTTTTTCAGCTGGGCGATTGTCCGGGAAGCGGTATTGCGGGAATTTTTAAGATTTTCCACTTCCGAGAGGATATCAAGACGTTCTTTGTCGACTGCAAGGAAATCATCGAGGATTTCCGGGGAGAGGCCACGTTTGGCTGTTTTTTGTTTTACCAGTTCTATATTCTCTCGGAGAAATCGTAGTTCGAGCATGATGAGTTTATTTATTTTCTGTTTATGGTTAAAAAAGGTAAGAGTTCTTTAAAAAATATGTATCATGTGTGGTGGTTGAAAGCAACCTCTGATGCTGTTGCGACCACTTTATTGAGAGATACCGTCACGCCGCCTGTCTCCATGCCTTCAGGATCGGTGTGCATCGTTCCGGGCAGCAAGATAATTGCTTTCTTTCCGACGTTCTGCTATCTTCGGGCGGTGGCGTCCTGTCTTTTGCCGGATGGGGATTTTGGTGGGCGTTGACCTGCGGGGATCAATTACAGATTATGGAAGCAAGAAACAATCTAGTTATATTTATAAGTGAATTTCGCAAATCCGTGCGCATGCTTGCGCTTGCAATAGCTTTGACCACGACAACCGTATTTTTTATGGCCCCGCGCTTGCTGGAGATGGTGCAGCATCACCTTGCGGATAAGCTCTATTTTTTTAATGTTGCCGGGCCCTTTCTGGCGCATGTCAAGCTCGCCCTTTTCAGTTCGCTTTTTGCCCTGATGCCCTGGGTGATGACGGTTTTATGGAGATCAATCGGCAAACCTTTCGGCGTCAAGGGCGGCCAGCTTATTACTTTCATATTTTTTACCTGTCTGCTCTTCTATTGCGGGACGCTTTTCTGTTATTATGTCACCTTGCCTTTCGGCATTAAATTTCTGCTTGGCTTCGGTTCCGCGGAACTACAGCCGGTAATCTCCGTCGGCAAGTTTGTAAACTTTACCACCCTCTTCATACTGGCCTTCGGTGTAATTTTCGAACTGCCGATATTTATGGTATTTCTTGCAAAAGTAGGGGTGTGCACGCGAGCTTTTTTTGAAAGAAGCAGGAGATATGCTATGCTATTGATAGCAATTGTGGCGGCGCTGCTCACTCCGACACCCGACATCGTCAACATGACGCTGATGGGTGGTCCTCTGTATCTTTTATATGAGGCCGGAATTATAATTCTCATGATAATGAGGATTAAATGATCTACACTGGATAAATCCGCTACCTAAGATGGATGATTGGGGCTTTGGTGGATGTTGATTATTGCAGGGGGGAGGTAGGAGTAAGGCACTAAAACTCTTCCAGGTGGATGCCGTTCTCCTTGAGAAGGGCCGCAGTAACCCCTGATTTTCCAGAGGCGCCGCAGGAAGGGCTGTGGGATTTGAGGATGACGGAATGGATTTTTTGCGACAAGGCAATTGCCAGCACCTGCCGTGCTCCTTTGATAAACTGCCGACTGACATCTTCTCCGCTTTTGGTGATGACCTTGGCCCGGCCGGCTAGAACGTCATGGCCGTCGCCGCCGATAATGTCGGCTGCCTCTCGCGGAGTCGGTAGTCCTCCGAGCTGTTCAGGACAGATCGGAATCCACACGGCGCTCTGCAGCAGCAGGCGACATTCCTCACTGGCTTTGAGTTTGCCGTCATAGCGGGTACACAGGCCCATGAGGCAACTGCTCACCAGATATATATCAGCCGGAGGAATAGTCATACGTCAGGGAAAATTTTGGGAGCAATCGATAAACGAAGCATGAGGCTCCGAGAGTCAGTGCTGTTTATGAACGGACGCTCCTAACCATTTAGAAGTAGTGATTCTAAGATATCATCAATGAAAAAGAAACCAAAAAAAGTACTTTCGCCGCTGCAGAGAAAAAGACTGACAAGAATTATTGCCGTGCTGGCCTTCGCAGCCTTTCTATGGCTTCTTTTTGCACCAAATATGGGCATTGTCACCTTGAAAAGGGAACAGAACAGACTTGAAGCGCTTCAGCTTCAGAAAAATGAGCTGGAAAAGGAGAATGCGATCATGCTTCAGGAGATTGAGCGAATACAGACGGATATTGAATATTTTGAGCGTCTGGCCAGAGAAAAGCACGGTCTTTTGAAGAAGAACGAGGTGATCTTCGACTTTAGTAAGAAAGAAAAGTAAGCAGCCGGACCGGCTGCAATTGTGTTAACCTCAAGAGAAACCGCCACGAGGCTGGCACCCGGGATTGCCTCCGCTTTGAGAGATTTTGATACCCGCCGACATCAGCTTGCGGGTTTCCCTGCTGCCGCAATTTTTGCACACTATATCGTCGTTTGAACGCACTGCCACTATAGTTTCAAAGACGGTACCGCATTTTTCACATTTATACTCATAAATAGGCATGGATCCACCTGCTGCAAAACATTAACTGATTAATTCCTTGTTGCAGGACAGTAAGCACTATTCAATGAGAAGAGAAGACAAAATTTCACACTCTCTGCACTTCTGGATTTTTTCCTCGTCCGTCATTCCTTTTATATCCTCACATTTTGTGCCGCTGAGAAACCAGCAGAGATGACCGCTTTGAAATTCCCAGGCTGGACAATCGAGTTTGGCTTCGCACTGCTTTTTCTCCCAGCATGGAGTGAGGGTTTTGTGCCGGGCTCTCTGTTTACAGAGAAGAAAAAACATTTGGCGTTCTATATGGGATGGTATTTTGCGCCAGCCCTGCTCGTAACTGTGCACCGTTTTTAGGGCCATTCCCAGCAGTTCTGCAAGCTGTTTCTGTGTTTTTCCAAGTTTTTTTCTGGAGACTGCAAATTCGTTTTTGTCCAAAACTTCTCCTCCCTGCCCACTTCTTGGATTGCAAGTCTTGTACGGTGCCAATTCCTGAAGTAATGAGCATTTGCTATTTAATGCATTGCGGTTCGGAAGGATGAAAATAGCGGATCGATCATGCACTATTCCATCTTATCTCTGTTGTAGTATACCACAAATTTCCAGATTAGCCTGAAAAAAATAAGCAGATTGTGAATTTTTTGTCTATTTATATTCAACACTTGATTGGTGTTCGAGGTACTACAATGTAACCATAAAGTCCTACGGCGTGGTATGAATTTTGACTGTCGAAGCAGTGATTCTTCGGCACGACATTGTGTCATTTGAAGAACATAGGAGCATGTTCAAAATAATTTATTTAGTGTGCATATGAAAATTAAGAAAGGCTCTTCCCGCAAATTCAGGATTCCCCAATGGCAGAGAAATTTATCGATCGGGTTTGTGTTGCTGGTTGAACTGTTGTCTTAGGAAAAAATATGTGATCCCTTTTGTGAAAATGGGTATGATGGACTCACAAAACTGCGTGAGGAGTTTCAAAAACCGATGAGTTCAACCAAACTTGAAATATTACAGCAGCTTCATTCTTTATTGTCCTACCACGAGGGCTCGGGACTCTGCACCTATCCGCGCTCTGAGGAGGTAAAGGCATTTCTCCGGTCGGAGCTCTCTTTGCAGACCCCGATGAAAGAAACGACTGATAAACTTCAGCCAAAGCGGCCTGCTGGGAAAGTGGACGCAAGGCCGCCCAGCCACCGGGGCACAATAGTGGAGATAGCTGAAGAAGTTAATACCTGCCGAGGTTGCAGTCTGGCAGAGAAAAGAATTATTCCTGTTGCCGGCAGAGGAGGAAGTAAGCAGATAAGGCTCTTTGTCGTTGGAGGATGGCTGATGGCCGACGGAAAGACCGAAGCTGTTTTCGGCAGAGAAGAAGACCTGATGCTTGAGCGGATGCTGCAGGCTATCCATCTCTCCGCCGACCAAACCTTTGTGTCTAATATCATCAAATGCGGGATAAATCAGGACGTTCAGCCTAAAGCTGAGAATATCGATGCCTGTGTATCTTATCTGGAGAGACAGATTGCCGCTGCCTCTCCTAAAATCATCTGTTCAATGGGAATCGCGGCAACACGGACACTGTTGCAGATCAGTCAGCCTCTCTCCCGGTTGCGCGGACGATTTTATACTTATCACCTTGATGAGCACCGGGAGATTCCGCTAATACCGACCTATCACCCGACCTTCCTTTTGAAAAATCCGGAAATGAAAAAAGCGACGTGGGAGGACCTGCAGCTCATCGAGAAACATTTGCGGCGATGACTCAGGTACTTTTCCTACAATCCAGTGAGCTATCGCAGTGCGATAATGCCTCTTCTGCCAAGATCAGCAAGAAAGACGGTTACTGATTTTTCCGCTTCATGCAGAGTAATATTATACCCGGCTGCAAAGTTGCTGATAATACTCTGGACATTGTTTTCCCCGTCTATATCTTTCCAGACGCGGCTGCCCATTTCATCAAGCTGCAATCTTTTTGTCGGTATTTGGTATGAGTGCTGAAAGCGACGGAAGACACTCAGGAAAAATGGTTTCAAGCGCAAGGGATACTCCAGGAGTATTTCTCCGGAATCCAATGCTGCGAAGGAGACCGAGGTATTGATGACGGGAACGCATTTCAGCGCCTCCTGGCGGCTCAAGGCCGAAGGTCCTTTTTTTTCAGACTGGAGTAATTTCATAGCTTGCCGTGATTTCATGGTGAAGTTGATCATCCAGGGGGTGAATGCCTTCCATAAAGACCCCCAGAAGACGATCTGCTGCGGAATCATGGCGAAGCGTGGCCGCCATGAATGGCTTTTTACCCTGCAGTCGGTAAGAGATCTGCTGTAAGATACCTGGATTTCGAGCATAATCTACTCGATTGCCGGAATCCTCCCATTGGGGATGAAAATCACGCAGATCGAGAAGTGAGGCGAGTATTTCATCAAGAGTGTTGCCGCGCAGCCGCACACCCGCCGGAGCCAGTCGGCAGATATGCAGGCCAGTTTGGACCTTTCGGAAATGCAATGTACTGAGACCTGCATCCATTGTATAGTTCATCAGTCTGAAATCTTGAGGTATTCTAACGCGGAAATCCTGAATTGCCCAGGTGGAGCAAGTATCATCGGCTGAGGCAAATTGTAGTGACTTAAGACATCTTCGAAACTGAATATCGGATAGCTTCCGAAAAAACTGGAACATCACAAAAGTTGAAGAAAGCTGATCATGAAGGTAGACGAGCTGAGGGCCGTTATTTTTGTCCTCAGTGGCAAAGCGGTGGGCTTGAAGAGGGAGAAGATCTTTTTTGATACTGTCGGACACGGTTTTCTGCAAAAGCTTGGTTCCGGTAAGCGTTTGATATTGTCGGACGGTCGACTGGATCAGTTCCGGGATGTTTTTTGAGGATGCGTTGAGCCAGCGCATTTCCATGACCCCCTGGAAGTTACAATCAAAATGAAGGTGGTGAGAACCCGCTACCGTAGCTTCCCACGTATTCGGAACGTTAATGGTTATGCCATTCCAGCAGATACACCGATGTTCAGCATTATCTAGATTTTCCATTTGATGATCCAGGCATTGTTGATGGCGATATGGTGCAAGTTGAGCAGTCGGAAAATAAGTGACAAGTCGATTTATTGGGGAATAAGGTAATCCCAGCCGCTTTCTTTCAGTTTCTCTTTTCTGGCTTGCTGTTCCGGATCGCTGATTTGTTTACACTGCTCTATGAAACAGAGCCGTTCTTTTTCTATCATCTCAGGATAATAGAGCTTTACCTGGTTGCCTATGTTTTCATCAATATCCTGCATATTGTGCTGCAGAATCATATTGATCTTTCTTCCATCTTCGTCCACGAACCTCCACTTCCAGACCTGATTGATGCCGAACGAATCGCCTTCCCACTCGCTTGGGCGGCCATATTTTTCGGTAAAACGGTGCATAAGAATATCATAGAACCGTTTGCTTGAATCCTCATATTTCATTTGTAATTTGACGATAATGCCGGGAGCATTACAGATTCCATATGAAATAACGCCCTTCCGGAAACCGTGCCAATCGACAACAACGGTTTCCTTGAGATAGTTTGAGAGTTCAAAATCCGGATATTTTTCAACACTGGCGCCTAGTTCGATGCCTGCTATCTCGTGAGGCACAACGGAAGATGAAGCCGGGAGCGGAGAGCCGACAAGAAGAACAAGTGCTGCTATACATTGAAGAAAAAATATCATTACCACCACCGGAGAGCAATTATGGAATGTTAAAAACATCAGAGCAGAGGACCCCCTTTATTGAGAATAGAGTCAGGGACCTTTTCCAGCATGAATGATGTCTGCTCAATGAGTCGTTGCACCCGCAGTTGGACGATCCTTTCAATAAGGGATTCCCGGCGCGCGGGAAACTTCTCAACGACTTTTTGAAAGCTTTCACGGGTAATAATTAAAGTTTCACATCCCTCTAGAGCTCGAACATTAAAAAACCATTTGAACCGGGCAAGAAGTGCAAGTTCTCCAAAAAATACTGGTGGGGTGAGCTGCTGCAGCACGACTTCCCTGTCATTGTGACTCACTGATACCTCCGCACTGCCGGAGAGAAGATAAAAGGCGGCTTCTGCTTCCCGTCCCTCGTGGATAATATAATCACCAGCGGCATATTTTTTTCTGCCGGCGAGATAGGCAAAGAGTTTTACCATCTCACCGTCTGCTCCGGCAAAAATCGATGAATTCCGTAATACTTCAAAGTCACAGGTAATTTTGCATTTAAAATCAGGTTTCATTGATGAGCCCATAGAGTACTCCTTTTTGGTTCAGCAGTTTATCGTATGTGCCGGATTCAACGATTTTCCCTGCTCTCATTACGAGAATATGATCATATCCTGAAATCATGTCAAGACGATGCACCACGGCAATGACGGTGGTGTTTCCCTTCAGCCGACTATCGATATATTTCTGAATTTGCGTTTGTGACTGGTTATCCAGGCTCGCCGTCGCTTCATCAAGAATAAGAAGAGGGGTCTGTTTCAGCAGCGCTCTGGCAAGTGCAACCTTCTGCTTCTGCCCTCCCGAAAGGTTGTCCCCCTTACTGCCTACATGGAAGTCAAGGCCTATTTCAAGTATCTCATCCAGCAGACCCTGCTCGGAAAAATGACGAATTGCCAGTGCTCCCAGGCTGTCTCTGAGAACCTCGCGGTCTATGACCGTACCGAAGAGAACATTATCAAGAAGTGTGTGATTGAAGAGATACTGACTGGTGCAGTACGGGGTGAACGTGCTGAGAGGGGCTTCCTGTGTTTCTTCATGCCCTTCAATTGGGAGAATATGTTGCTGGATGGTACCGTCTCTACACTGCTCCAGGTTGATTTTTTCAATTTCATATAAAAAGATGTGTCGGGCCTTAATAATGGCAGAACGTAATTTGGCAGGCAGGGTATAGATTTTATGTTTTCCGGGAATATAGAGGAGTGCTAATTTGAGAAGATCATGTCTTTCATTTTTGCGGAGATTAATCAGGCTTGTTTTCTGCAGTTTTTTAATAATTCCGGCGTAACTGTCATATTCTCCCGGTTCCATAGGACTTCCCTGGAAGAAAAAATCATCTTCACGCATGTCGTGGAGCAGCGTCACCGTGGTTTCAGCAATATTTCTACCAAGGACCAAAAGCGTTTCTTCAAGGTTCGTTTGTTTGAGAAAATTGAGGAAATCTTTGCGATTAAGAAGATAATCACTGCTGTAATTACCGGTGTATTCTCCAAAGATAATGTTTTGTCCGATTGTGGAGTATTCCAGAAATGCTTCGGAATCATAAAATTCAACAACACCATCGAACTCATCCCGCAAGGTGTTATGGATAATTCGGCGCATGGAGAGAATTTTATCTGCAAGTTGCTGTGCTTTTTCAAGTGGCAATACAGACCGGTAACCCCAGCGGATGACATCCGCTTCAAGGCCGACCTCCCGCATCATGGCCAGCACTTTTTCCCTGCCGGGCAGTTCCTCGGTTATACCAGCCAAACGCAGGGCCACGCAGGAATAGAGAAGATTATCATTTACCGTTCCGGTGAAGATGAAAGGCTGTTGTGAAACTACGCTGATGTTTCGGGCAATATCAAGTTTGCTGAGACTGTTTACTTCATGACCGTCTATTTTGAGAGTACCGTCGGTATAATTGAGCAGCTGGCTCAGCAAATGACTCAAAGTGCTCTTGCCGGATCCTGAAAATCCGATGAGGGCAAGATGCTGCCCGGCTTCGAGGTCGAAGGATATGTCTTCCAGCAGTTGCACGTCACTGCTGATTTGAAAGCCGAGGTTTCTTGCTTCGATTGTTCCCTGCAGAGTTATCGCCTCTTTATTTTCTGGTATTTCCAGCAACGTTCGTTCGCTACTGTCAAAGGTTTCCATGATTTGTCGATAGCGGACCTGGGCATCCTGATACATCTGGTAATATTCTATCATTTCCTTCCAGGGATCGTACACCTTTTCATAGGCGGATAAAAAGGCAACCAGCGCTCCGATGGTGAACTGCCCATTGATGGCAAGATACCCGCCGATCAGGAAAAGAAGAAAGGGACCAAGGCTCTGGAAGAAATTGTTGCTGAATTTGATGCCATACTTGAAGATAAACAGTTTGCTCATCGTTCTGTAGAGCTTTTTGATATAGTAATCCAGCTTGCCCTGCTCCAGTTGGAAACTGCTGTTGCTCTGCACCTCGTGGATACCGGAAATGGATTCATTTACCAGATTAGCCATGGAGCGAACGGTGTGTACCCGTGAGCGGTTGAGGATGTTATATCTCTTTTGTAGCATGGGAATAACTATAAATTCGAAGGGATATATTAATGTGGTCAGAATTCCCAGGACAGGGTTGAGATAAATCATGAAACCCAGAAAGGCGAGAAAAGTTAAAATCGAGGAAATGGGAATGGCCAATGCTCCTCCCAGAAAAGTTCCCACGGCATTGAGCTCGGAAGTCATGGCCGAAATTATGATGCCTGTCTGAGTTCTATGGAAAAACTGGAGAGGAAGCTTAAGAACATGATTGTAGAGCTCCCGGCGCATTTCAATCAGAATTTTCTGACCGATTATAGCCTGGAGCCAGTTGATATAATATTTAATCAGTCCGGCTATCAGCACGGCACCCATATACAGACCACAGTAGAGATAGAGCAGTTCGAGTTTTCTCAGATTAATGGCGATATTGATGATTTTTCTCTGCATTTCAAGGGGAAATACCTTGAAAAAGAGACTGGAGACGATCAGAAAAAGCAAGAGGAACTGCAGGCCTCTGTACTTGTGGAGTATCCAGTAAAATAATGGCTTTTTGGTAATCAAAATACTTCTCCGGTTGCCGGCGGCTGTCCTTGTGAAAGGAATAGACGGTATTAATATGCCATATGGCCGAGAGATTTGGCAATGAGGGCAAATCCCATGGCAAACATTCCCGTGAGGCCCATTCCGCACGAAAAACCGGCAAGTAGTACCGGTGCATACTGCCGCCACATCTTGCCGTAACGCTTATAAAAGTAATATCTTCCCAGTAGAGCTCCGGCCACCTCGAGGATCATCCCGTGCGGAGTTGACTGTCCCAGACCACGTACCACCCCGTAAATGAGAAGCACCGGTAGGCCGAAAAGACTCAAAACACCATACATGACGATGCCGAAGGTGAGCCCGGCAAAAACAGTTGTTCCATTCAGAGCCTGATAGAACAGGGAATTGCCCTCAAGCGTGGATGTCTGCATCAGCAGAGTATTGAGGGCCTGGAGATGCCAGAGTTCCTGGGCGTAGGGATAACTTGATGAAGGAATAGGCGCCAACCGCCAGATGAATTGTGAGAACAGCAGGCTGGCGATCATCACAATGGGAAAGACAATTATTTCCGCTTTAATAATACCGCGGATAGATGTCCCGGTGAGCTCAATCTGACGAAATTGCACAGTGGCTTCGCCATAATTATGTATGGGGATCGGGGCATACCAGATTTCAATTCCCTGGTAACCAAAATACCGGGCGCCGGCAATGAAACTTGCTTCACGAACAAGAGGAAGGCTGACAAACTGCCCGGCAATACCTTCCATTCGTGCGGTTATATAGGAAATTACCGGTGTATAGATAAAACCGTAGGCCAAAAAGAAAATCCAGGGGAAATTCGGCACCAGGAGAACGCAGAGATAGACGTAGGCCAGAGTGGAAAAAACGTAGATGGCAATAGATATCCAGAAGTTGAAATCACCTCTCCCCTTGGGCGGATTGAAGAGATCCTGCCAGGACGTATTCTCGTCTTTGGCCTGGCGAAAGGAGTGAACCACCGACCATATGCCGATACAGCCGATAGCCAGCCCCAGGCCTATGCCGAAGCTCATATAAAAATCAAAGTTGTTGGCAAAAACCGTATCAACCGTGGCCATGCCGGGATGCCAGCGATGGAGGATGCCCTGGGAATAGAGGATGGGGTTGAGAACGATGGTAATAACAAGACCGATTAAACCACCGATCACGGCCCAGAAGGGAATGACCATACCGATGAAAACCAGGCCAAGATCAAGCTGGATTCCGGTGGCCACCGCAGGCAGAATATCTTCAGTATGGCTGGTCAGTTCCACCCATGGGATGGGGATAAGCCGGATGGGTTCGGTAAAGATAAGGCTCGAGACAATAGGAATTAGAACATATACCGCCCCAAAAACAAGGCCGATCACGCCCCCTATGGAAAAAACGCGCCATTTCCAGCTGGTCTTCTTTTCCTCCGTCGATTCCGCCAGGGCCATGGTTCCCAGGGCAGCGACCGGAGCCATGGGGAAAGGAAGTTTTTCGACATCGGAGGTAATGCGGTAGAGAGCATACCCCAGCCCGAAATGGTCGATACGCTGGATGATCTGAGATCCCACCAGCAGCAGAATCGGTATGAGCCAGTCCCGATGGAGGAAAGATCTCTCAACCAGAGAGAGCGAGTCGGATGCGGGTGCTATCCAGGTGGGAATGTACTCCGTCAGACCAAGCATTCTGGCAGCATCGGACTGCACCAGATACTGATTCCACAGCAGCCCGGAGAATGGCGAGGCCAGAGCCGCGCCGGCCATATAGTATAGAAGAAAAATCTCCTGCTGCTTCAGCTCGGAATGAGCCCGCTTGGCAACCTCGGCAAAAAGGATGATAGTAACCCACCGTGCTGCGGGACCGATCCCCTGGCCGATAACCAGCTGGAGATACATGGAGCCGGGCATCATCAGAAATCCTATGAATATGGCGCCGATGATGGTTTTCCAGTCGAATCCTTCCTCAAAATGATCCGGAGTCGGCAGCAGGTCCCTGTATTCCTTTAGTTCCTTGTCATCGTACATGATAGTCGGCTCTATGCCTGATGTCTGAACGGTTTTATTGTTATGCCCTCGGAATACGGTTCGACCGACAGCATGGGATTTTTCTCATATTCATTTAGTGCCTTGCAGATTGTTTTCCTGTGTTTTTTGCAAGAAAATAATCTGCTTAAAGGTTCTTATACCCCTCAAGGGGGTACTGTAAAGAGTCCAGCTTAGTGATAACGCCCGAGATCGGATGTTATCGTCATTAAATACATCAATCGGGTAGGACCTTGTAGCCTATGTCGGTAAAAAGGCCGACAATGGCCCAGCCACCGCCCATCAGAAAATCGCCGATGATCAGTCCGACGAAAAACAGCTGAAATTTTTTAAAAAAACGTATACCTCCGTAGCGCATGCACAGAACATTGCAGACCCATCCTATAAAAAAGCTGAGCCAGAGAATCCTCATCGCCGAACTGTAGGCGGTCAGATATCCAATGGGATGAATCGGCCACCAGATAAAGCGGTGATAGGCGATGACCAGCATCAGCATAAGCAGGGCTCCGAAGAAGGCAAAACCAAGTACCCAGGTTCCCGTGTCCGGAGGAGTTGTAACCAGGCGGAAGATATTCTCGTAAACAGCGACCGTGGAACCGGTGGCCCATTCCTGATTGAGTGCCCGCATGCCGTATCGGTAACAAAGCATCATCATGGCGATAAAGGAGGCCGCCAGTGAAAAAATAACGGTGATCACCAGTCCCGCAAAAAGAAGAAGTGCTGGATTGTTACCATGGTGCACCTTTCTGCCGTGCACCAGAGAAGGCATCAGTGATTCACGCAAATCGACAAAGAGCGTTTTTTGGCTCATACCGGCCAGTACCCCGCTTACTCCGGCGAAAAGCTTGGGGCCGAACAGGGCGATAATACCGTCCAGAGGAGCTGCCGTTAGAGTGAAATAGGCAAGGCCGCCCTGGCAGATAATTCTGGTGGCCACAATCATGATCATGAAAAAAAAGGATACCATAAGGATGGCGCTAATAATATTCACACCCATCTGCATATACCAGAAGACGAGCGCGGCCATGCCGCCGAGTGTACCCCAGAAAGCCAGACGCACATCAAACCATTCCGTTCCGGAGGGGATCCTCTTTTTCAGGAACAGGGATGCCCGGGTGACTTCCATGAGATGGTGCCTGGCCAACCATACCAGGAAAAAAAAGAATACTCCATAAGCCCCGATCATTTGCATCTCCTCGGGCCGCGACAGGGTGGGACCGAAAGTCACTCCCAACTCCGATACCGGGATGATGAATCCCAGTACATTGAGAATGCCATAGAGCAGGCAGCCTGCCAGGTAGAAAAACCAGAAGGAGAAGGAAATTTGTCTCGAGGCGAGAAAGGCGAAACCGATAAAGGCGGGGTAGAAATAGATGCGCAGTTTCTGGAATCCCGAAAAAAGGCCGTAGTCCGGGAAATAACCCCCTGCCAATACCAGAGTTGTAATGTTGGGAACAGATGGAAAATAAAAGGCGGCGCCGTTGAGCAGGTGGAGAAAGAGTGGAATTGATAAGCCCGCCAGGAGGAATCTGTCCAACAGGAGACTGCCCAGTGTCTTGTCGTTGACCGCGGCACCTATCATTTCGGGCACCTTGAGCAGTGGAAAATTTATTCGCTCATTATGTATCCATTGCCGGGAGAGGATGTTGACGATGCAGAACATCACCAAAAAGCTGAGAAGAATGAATATCGACCAAAGCAGCATCGGCGTCAGCCATGCCTCCCACGGTATTTGATAGAAGAGTTGCCGCCAGTCCATGTCGCGACCGCCTTCTATACCTTTGTAAAGAATCCTTATGGCGCCCTCTTCGGGAATAAGCTGTCGGGGCAGCAGCGGCAGCAATTTATCTTCCCACATGTTGCCCACGGTGGCGAAATGGACAGGTGCCGTCAGATTGATCAGAAATGTTCTGGCAAAACCGGTGTAGGCGATGCCGGAGCCGATAACCATCTGTACCCAGATGACGATGAGCTCATAGCCGCCCAGCAGCATTCGGCTCTGCAAGAAACGATTGAGCAGGGTTATTATCAGGGCAAGGAGAAAGAAGATAAAAAATGGAGCCAGTGGGAAATGGCCGCCGCCAAGGGGAGTAGCCTGGTGATAGATGTTGTTGACCGGCGTAAGCAGGCAGATAATCATTGCAAACACCACTCCAACGATGATTGCCCGCAGCCGTATGGTGTGACCCTGTTTTTCCGCCATATTTTTTTATCCTGTTTGACCTGCAGGCAGAGGATCCTGATGTCCCAGCGCCTCTTGTAACACGATCCGGTATGATGTGTGTCCTTCATCGTCCAGGGAACGCCAGATCAGCAGCTGTTTACGTATATCATGAAGGAATATCTTATTGGTACGCTTCCACATCTCAATCTCCCCTGAATTGCGCTGTAGTGAAATTTTAATTTCCAGATATTCTGGATTTTCCCGAACCGGACAGAATTGAATATCAATCCATTGCATGATGCCGAAGTCGAAGGGAGCAAGCCACACTTTGGCCCTTATGTGCAGGCAGTTCAGTGATGAAGGCTCGGCGGCCCTGATCACCATCTCCTTTATCTCTGCCGCTGTAGTGCAGCTGAAGACAATATCCACCTGACCGGTGGAGAACATGCCGTGGGAGATATCCTGATGGCCGGTAAGATAGCTGTAGAGGAACCCGCCAATGGATTCGTTTTCTTCATATTTCATAAAAAAGGGAAGTGTCACCTCAATTCTGTTGTTTACCGGGGTGGGCAGCTGAAAGGTCTGTTTGACATCGGGGATGGCGATTTTTGCGGCAACGCGGGAGGGATATATGACCGAAAGGAGAACAACCGCCATAATGAGGATCATCGCCGCGACTCCGGCAAGTGACGAATAATTAACTGTTATTCCAGCCCAGTAAGGTGTTGTGGAAAAAAGTGCAGCCGATACCTGTGCCAGCAGATAGCCAAAGACGACGGATATGACCGCAAGGGCCATGGCTTCCGCTATAAAAAGAAAGGAGACATGCGAAGGGGCGAGCCCCACGGAGGTGTAGACAGCAATCTCGTTTTTTCGCTCATAGACGGAGCTGATCATGGTGTTTAGCACAATAAAAACAGAGATGATCAGAGGAATCAGGATATTCGGAACACCGCTGTAACTCAGGGTGTTGCTGGGAGAGAAGAACCAGACACCACTGGCATCTCCTGCAAATATCGGCAGGCTGAAACGCTCCACCAGGCGTGAGGCAATCTCCTGAATATCTCTGCCTGCACCGGGTTTGATGGCTACGCTTTTTAACGATCCCCCCATGGCGTAAAGGGTTTTTGCGGGAATGACTGCAACCTGATTGCCGGCGATATGCCGGTATCTGCTCTGCAGAGAGCGGACGTCTTCCCCCGATACCATGGCTTCCTGCTCGACTTCGGAGAGTTCGGTGGAAACCTCCTCGGGAAAGGTGACCGGGGTAAGTGGTTCACCATCAAGATCGGTTATGGCATCGAGCCGTGATCCTGAAAAGGTGCCGATAACAGTAAATTCCATGCCCCAGAGATAGACGGTCTGCGGCAGCTCTTCTGCTTTCAGACCAAGGCGGGCGGTGGAGCTGTCTCCCAGGAGGATGGCATACCTGTCCTCGCTCGTGAACCATCTTCCCGAAGTCAGGATGGAGTCGATTGCCGATATCTTCCTTTCGGCCGGGTCCATACCGATCAGTCCCCTAAGTTCAACCGTGTTTTCCTGGTGATAGAGGGGAACCTGCACCGGCCGGGTCATGCTTCTTCCCTCCAGCCATATCCGGGCGGCGGTTGTCCTGTCTGCACTTCCTGCCGACATTGCCGTTTCCGCCTGTCTCGGCAGGCTTTGCCAATTGAAGGATTTGATGAGCAGTCCTGCATAGGGCGCATCTTCCTGGAACAGCAGTTTGTTCGCTTTCAGGCTGGATTTGACCGTAGTAAAACTCATGATGGTGAACGTGAGAATGATCAGGGTCAGACAGGTCAGGATTGTGCGCAGCCGCCGCCTGCGCAAATTGGATACACCCAGAAAGAAGGCGGCGACAAAAGCCTTCCATCGGCTTATCTCGGAGGGGCGTTTATGGCTTGCATGCCTCTGCAGTATAATCATCTCTTCTTCAAACCGTGAAAAAACAATGAAACTCACCATTAGAGAGAGGCCTATAATAAAAAAAGCCAGGATCACCACCATGGGGCTGTAAGCCAGTTGGAAGGCAGGGTGCACGTTATAGATGACACTAATCAGAATCACCAGTATGGCGGTAAATGCACTGATTCGCTTGTATATATTGGCATAATTGAAAAGAAAGCGCTCAAGGCAGAAGGAAAAGGGGACGAAGAGGGCAATGTAGAAAAGGACGCCGAAGAGCACGTCTTTCTGAGTTTTTTCGACCTGCACGTAAACCCTGCCGGCCAGTGCCAGTGCCTGGAGCGTGGATTCTTTAAAAGTTCCATAGTCCATGTCATCGAGAGCACGTCTGCTTTTTTCCAGTGCGGCGAGACCTTTCTTTTCAAGGGCGTTTACCTGAGGGTCCACAATGCCGTGTTTCTCCAGGTTGTTGATGCGCGGTTTAAGCAGCGTCCAGATATCTTCTGCAGCATGATAGCTGGTGTTGGGAATGGAGGAGTAGGTGTTGACAGGATAGCCGTAGCCGAGGGGAGATTTTTCCGTACTGTTTGTCAGCAGGAGTTTCCGGGTAAGAACGGTATCGGAAAGTGTCAATTTAAGCCAGGTTCCGGGTTCGGTGTAAATCGAGGAAATGATCGATGAGCGGGTATCGATGCGGCTGTACCAGTAATGCGTCGGCGGAGCATCCCGACGACCATCAAGAAGGTCTATTTTTGTGAGATAATTGAAGTTCCGGGGTTCGAGAAGATCGAAAATAGTGGTTTCCGTGCAGCTGAAGAGGGTCAGGTCGGTATTGGTATTCTCCCGCCTGATTTTCAATCTGTAATTATCCTTGTCGGTTTCATTTTTATCTATGGCCCATTTCACCCGGCCTGCCGTGCCATCGAAACGGTACCCTTCGATGATTACCTTATCCACTACGTTTTTACTGTCGGCAACGCCTTTGAGATGGAAGGTGCCGCCGCTATCGACGGTGGCGTAAAACCGGGCTTGTCCCTGGAAGGCCATGATTGTGGTGCCCTGTGCCGGATAATCGGCAAAGAGTTCTCCCTGGAGCAAAAGATTGGCCCTTCCGGTGACTGTTGAAAAACCGTTTCTCGGCATCCTGCCCGTGCTAAGATTTTCTACCCTGCTCAGTTCGCCGACAAGATATGTTACCAGCTTTTCCTGTTCAACCAGAGCCTTCCAGTCCACTGAATCGAAAGTATCCCAGGGAGTGCCCCATAAATGCCTGGCGTCGCCGATGGTCGCCAGGGTGAACCCCAGATATCCGGCCAGCGAGCTTACCTCTCCACCGTGGAAGGGGGTTCCGAGAAACCAGGTGTCCCAGGTACGCATCCTCGAGGGGCTGAGAGAATCTATGTAGGGTGTGGAACTGCCACTTTGTTGGGCGAACTGCCGCATGGCATCTCCAGCGGCACTGTATATTCCGGTACGGTTGATATTAGGTTTGAGCTGATAAAGCCAGCCTTCGTGGAAGCCGCCTATGCCGGTGCCGTGACTGGAAAGATGCAGCGAGATAAAGGCGGCTATGCGGTATTTTTCTATATTTTCCCGGAAGGCCAGGCTTGTCTCAAATACCTCGAGGTGTTTTTTGCGGAGGTCGATAATCTTTTCATGTTCAGCAATGGTCGCGGGAATAAGTTCCTCGAACAGTGTGATTTCCCGTTTATCGAGATCATCGAATCGTCTCTTCCAGCTGAGTTGTCGCAGGGCGAACCGTCTCTCCACCAACTTGTCTATTTTTTCCTTGTTCTCGGCAGCTTCCCGGTTGAGGCGCAGATTGACGAGTTCCCGGGTTACTTGATCTATGGAGGCCTTCAGGGTGTTGTCAACAGCTTCTTTCAGACGGTTGTCGCGCTCCTGGTCGACGGCAAGGGGAAAATCAACTGAGGCGAGCTCCTCAAGATAACTCTGTGCCTGCTCAATATCATGCATCAGCAGCTTATGATAACCTGAAAGATCCTTTTCTTTGGACTGCAGGGACCAGATGAGTTCCCGGAAACCGGCAAGTGCTTCACTATGACCGCTGCTGGCCAGGAGCAGGATAGAGCGGCCCGGGGGAGCGCGGCTCAGGTGTTCTGCGGTTTTTAAAAGAGTAACTATGGAGGTCGCTTCATCCGCTCCCGGCGCCTGCCCCGGCAGGAAGACGGAATTGTCATAAAAAGCATCGATGACGAGCAGCTCATCCCGAAGGCTTGGGTCGTTGCCTTCGACGAAGCAGTAGATATTTTGGCCGATCGTCTCCTGCCACTCCACTGCAGAGTGCAGGGTGATGGATTCGGCGACAGGGGAGGTGCTCTCCGTCAAATCGCCGAAAAGAGAAACCGCCTCCTGCTCGGTAATCCAGAATATGGGAAACTGAATGGGTGAAAGTTCCGTTTTCTCTTCAAAGAAATGTCTGCCTTTGATATTACCCTTATCTACCAGAATGGCGGCTTTGGCTCCCAGGGAGGCTGCTGTCTGCCAGTTCAGTCCGGAGTCGAAGTCCATCAGGACGATACTGTCTTTTATGGGTTTTCCACTCAGTTCCGGCATGGTACCGGAAGCAACGTAATAAAGTGGTCCCGTAAGCGTGCCGTCTATACCCTGGGGAGTTATGGCGTTATATAAAAACGGTTGGAGAGCAATGCTATCCTCTCCGAGCTGCATTGATGCATCATGTACTTTTCGTACGGGAACGGTAAAAGAATGGTGCTGTGGAGAAAACCCAAGTTTCTCGAAGTGGTTGAATATAAAAGCCGCTGCCCTGCTGTTTCCCGTACTGCCGGTACTTCGATCACCGAAGAGGGTGAGCTCCTTAACCAGGCTTTTGTGGCTGCTGTCTTCGGCCAAAACCTGGCTTTGCAGCATGAATAGAACCCCAAGGAGGAATAAGAGTATTTTCCGTATCGGTATCATTTTCAATTTAAGTAGCTACTCATGGCTTTTATGGACGAGTAGTGGTTTATGTATTGAAAAACAATTTTTCGGGAGAGCGGTTTAGTTTTCGCTGGTATTTTCCACTTTCCCTGTTTGTATATCAAGTTCATCGCGATCCTGAATTTTCTCTATCTTGCCGTCTCTGATCCAGATAACCTTGTCGGAGACATTGAGCATTTTGTAATCATGTGTCGCTGAAATGACGGTGACACCTCTGTTACTGGAGAGTTGTTTCAGCAAAGTGATGATGTCTTCTCCCGTGGTCAGATCCAGGTTCCCGGTGGGCTCGTCAGCGAGGATAATGGCCGGATCATTAGCCAGGGCGCGCGCCACGGCAACCCTTTGCTGTTGTCCGCCGGAGAGTTCAGAGGGCCTGTGGGAATGACGGCCATCCAATCCCACAAGATGGAGAAGTTCCATCCCTTTTTTTGTTGCCGCCTCATTGGGAGTGCCGGCAAAGGTCATGGGCAGGGTGACATTCTCCAGGGCGGTCATTACCGGAATAAGATTGAAGGTTTGAAAAATATAACCGATTTTGCGGCAGCGCAGCCAGGCCAGTTCATAGGCATCGAGTTGGGCGATATCGACTTCATCGATAAACACTTTTCCGGATGTTGGTTTGTCGAGCCCCCCGATCATGTTGAAAAGCGTTGATTTGCCGGAGCCTGATGGACCCATAATGGATATATAATGTCCCGTGGATATTTCAAGATCTATACCTTTGAGAACCGGGACGACTATTTTGCCCAGGTCGAAGTCCTTGGTCACTCCCGTCACCCGGACTACGTTTTTTGATGCCATGGTTTTTCCTCAAGTCCAATTTGAGTCGTGATTTTATGATTACTGCTCTACCCGCATGGCCTCAACCGGCTGCATTCTGGCTGCCAGCAATGCGGGATATAATGCTCCCAAAAGACTGAGAGACGTACCGATCAATACAGCGATCACCAGAGAATTTCCGACTTCCCACCATGATAATGCCGTGACGGAGATCACGCCAAACCGACTGATTCCGGTAAGAAGCGCGGAGAGTATTCCCAAAAATGCACCGATCACCGCCCCGGCAAGTCCTTCTATCGCCGCCTCGATGATGAAAAGTACAACTACGAATCCATCCAGGGCGCCAAGGCATTTCATGGTTCCAATTTCTCGAAAACGTTCGGTAACCGACATCAGTTGTGCATTGATAATGCCGACGATACAGACCAGCAGAGAAAGAAAGACAATCCAGCGTTGCTTGGGAGAGCCCGTAGCGCTTAACGTTTCTGGGTCGATGTCATATCCAAGTCGGGTCAGTTTGCCCAAAAGCTCCGCATCGCCAAGTACAAGCAAAGACTGAGCAATGTCGTTGCTGATTTGGGTGAAGGAGAGAAATGCCACGGCAAGCATCAGGCTCAAAGTGGTAATGAGTGATCGGAAAAAACGAACCCGAATACTTTTATAGGCAATACCAAAGGACACTTTCAGGGGTAGTCTTTGTAAGCGTTTCATGCAGATCCTCCCTGAGAATGATTATTAACATTAAGAGTTAACATTACAATAGTAATTATTATCCCAAAAAATGGTGCCGTTGTCACGTATTTGGTTTTAGGACACGATCGTGAGCTGTTTCTTGAGTCAGGCTGTGCTCATATCCTGGAATTGGAGGGGCTGTAAGCTCTTGAAGTCACGAACTGACTGCAGCAGTTGATCGAGTAACAGCAGTGCCTGACTATTCATGAGCTGGTGATGAAGCATTATCCCGGAAGTACCGTAAGTCATGGAACGGCTGAGTTGCATGAGCAGGAGGTGCAGCGACAATTCAGGCTCCTGCTCCTTTCCAGTATGAAGATCGACATTTACCTGAAAATCCGGCAGATCCGTTGCCGATGGTATCGCACCGGAGCTTCTTGATATTCCTCTGAAGTCAAATTCTTGCAGTAGTGCCAATGTCTTTTCACCACATCTGTTCCAGGGAGGAGTAAAGAAGGGGAAAAATTCAGAGCCGATAAGCTGAGACAGCCTTTCCCTGCCTCTGAGAAGATCCCTCTGCAGGTCCTCTGCAGGACGGCTGTCGCCGAATTCCTGCTTTTTACCGGAATATTCATGGTTGGCATGCCGCCAGCCATGCTGATGCCAGCACAGTCTTGCACCGGCGGTAGCCTCTTTAAGTCTGTGCCAGCGTCTCTCTGTCAACCATGTGGGTACGACTGCAAGGCAAAGCGGCATATCATGTTTTATAAAAAGCGAGATCATCTCAAAAAACTGTTGCGACGGAACTCCGATATCGTCCGCCCGAAAAAAAACAACGGCTGAACCGTTACCCGCAGTCAGTCCTGACTCTATGGAATTACCCAGTTTCGTGCTCAGGTGTGGAATGGGGGAAGAGTAAAGAGAAGATATCTTATAGCGCATTACTTCTCCCTCATGGCTTGGTACCATTGCTCCACAATGGTGACAGTGATTTGCGCGCCATCAAGACGAATTGGGGGATTGAATCGTTTTTCTGCAAGCCTGCCAAGAATGAGAGCGGCGAGTCTGTCGGGAGATAGCTCGTCACCTTTTAGAATTGTTAATGGCGCCATTTTTTGAAGTTTGCCGATCCTTAGAGATTGTTCACTGTTGTGGCTGAAGGGGTAAAGCAGCGAAGGGACTCCCGTCGAGAGAATATTCATGGTGGTGTTATAGCCTGCCATCGATACTGACAGATCCGCAGCCAGGAGCCAGTCGGTGAAATGCGGGGTAAAGCGTTCCACTTTGATTCTTTTGTCGGAAGAATTTCTGAGAGAATCATAGACCGACTGCGAGGCGTAAGGACCGGTGAAAATGTGAAGCGACAAGGATTTATCGTCTATGAACCGAAGAGATTCCGCCACTGCAAAAAGGAGTTCGGTGCCAACATTGCCGCCGCCGATACTGGCAACAATAAGACGTGTATCTTTTTCAATTCCAAGATTTTTCCGAAGCCGAACGCGGTCGAGATCGGGAACGGGAGGGGTAACATATCCGGTGTAGGCAATGGGAACTGTTATATCGCTAACCCTGCTGAAGGTTTGATCAAGGGAAATGAGATTTTGATCCCCATGGATCAATAATCCGTCAAAATGAGAGTTAAGAGTGGCAATGATTCTATTCTCAAATTTTGTGCTGTCATGCCGTTCCACCAGAATGTCTCGTAGGCTGCAGAAGCAGAGGCAAGGGGACAGGTGCCCTTTTTTAATGCTCTCTAAAACCGGATCGAGCTCAAAACGAAATGCTTTTCTGCCAAAGGGGTAGAGTTCTATCAGGAATACATCCGGCTTGTAGCTTTGGAAAAAACCATAGAGCATTTCGGCTCTAAGCTTCTTCGTTTCATTTAGAGTTTGGCTGGAATCACAGGGAGCAAGATTGTTGAACCGGGAATCCATCATTAATCCCGGCAGCTGAAAAAAGGAGATGTCGATATCGGACCGGCTTCCCGGCAAAGATGCTCCACCGGTTATCATAGTAACCCTGTGGAGTCGGGCCAGTTGTTTACAGATTTCAAGGCTCCGATGGAAATGTCCGATGCCGAGAACATTTTGGCAGTAGTAGGCGATTCTCATGATACCAAAGAGATGTTGAGTTCCTTGCAGAGGAGACTGCCGTTGCGGAAAATTATGGTGTGCAGGGAATTTTGATCAAGTTGTGGGGGAGCGTCCGGCAAGAATTTTGTGTGCAAAATATCGGAAATCAGGCATTTGATTATACCCTGGTGGCAGACAATCAGGATTTTCTGCTGCGGCCAGGCCAGTGAGGCCTCATGAAGAGCGATCCAGCTTCGTTGAAGAACTTCCCGTCTGCTCTCTCCCAGTGGCGGCCTGAAGTCCCAGCCGGAAGCTACCTGTCGTGCTACCTCCTCTGAGTACTTGGCTCTAATCTCCTCGATCCTCCGCCCCTCCCACTCTCCCCAGTGTTGCTCTCTAAGCCTGCTTTCAAAAGTGACGGGAACTTTCATAATGGAATTGAGGATTGCCGCGCTCTCTTTTGCCCTGCCAAGATCACTTGCCAGTATCCTGCTCCAGTGCTGTGCAGCCAGAAACCGAGCCCAATCATGCATTTTTTCCTTTCCGGCAAGACTGAGCCTGGAATCCAGGCTTCCCTGGATGCGTTTTTCTTCATTCCACAGTGTGGTACCATGGCGCAGCAGTCCAAAACATGTATCAGCTGAGAAATTCTCCCTACTTTCTTCTCTTTCCATGATCTCACCGCTCCATTTTTTGTGCGCCGACATGTCCGGTAAAAATATCGGCCAGCTTGGCGGTAAGCCGGCCATTATCAAATTGGGCAAGAACAAGCTTCCGACCCTCCTTGATGCATTTGCTGCGGAGTGTGGAGTCATTCAGGAGCGATATGATGGCATCGGTTATTGCCTCACTGTTATCCGGAGGCACAATGAGCCCGGTGTGCCGGTGCCGGATCAGTTCGGGGATAGCCGAGACATCGGTGGAAATAGCCGGAACCCCCATGGCCAGACTTTCCACCAGAACATTGGGGATGCCGTCCCTGTCGCCATCGGCAGCGACGCGGGAGCTCAGAAGGAAAAGATCGCACTTTTCAAAGTGACGGAGTACCTCTTCATGAGTTTGCGTGCCCAGCCAGACACAATTGTCGGTAAGATCAAGCTCACTGATAAGATCAAGAATCTTTTTGCGGTCATCACCATCGCCGATGAGTGTATGGTGAAAGTCGATGCCCAGTTTTTTTAATCTGGCCAAGGCCTTGTAAAGTACGGGTAGACCCTTTTTTTCGGTGATTCGGGCGATTGTAAGCAAGGTAAACGGAGGAGTGCAGTTTTCTCTGGATTCCTGGGAGCGAAAAAGGCCGGTATCCACTCCGTGATAGACGCAATGAATGGGAGTGTTTGATGAACCGGCAATTTTCTGAAGATACTCGGCATTATAGCGGGTGCAGGTTACTACAAAGAGCGCCTTTTCTATTTTTTCCCTGAGTTGCTCTTTGTTCGACGTGTAGATATCCTTGGCGTGCGCGGTGAAGCTGAATGACAGTCCGCTGAGCAGAGAGGCAAACATGGTCACAGAGGTTGGCGAATGGGCAAAATGGCCGTGTAGATGGTCGACCCGCACAGCGCTATCCTTGATGATATGGTTATTAACCATGAACCCTGCCTGGAAAAGATGTTTGAATGTTGCCGCTTTTTTTGTCCGTGCAAGACGTTTTGCCGCCACACGGATGGCAAGGCCATAACGTTTTGGAGATTTGAGGGCAAGAGCCATATTGGGAAGAATAAGTTTGAAAAAATTCCCGAGAAGATGACTTGGCAGATAATGCACCTCGGCCTGAATACGCTTTACCGATTCGTGGCAAAAAGATTCCCGCGGATGACGCATTGGAAAGATCACTATTTTAAAGCCATAGCTCTCGAGAAGGAGTATTTCGTTTGATATAAATGTTTCTGAAATACGCGGATAGCCCTTGAGGATGTATCCCAGCACGGGTTTGTCATTTGTTTTATTGTGACTATCGATTTTTTTTTGAATGCGCATAGGATGTATGGATAATTCTGTTGAGGGCCGATATCGTCAGGAAGTGGTCGCTATACTGTCAGGCTTTTTGTTCCCTTTGAACACTTCTACGCGCTGGCGCATGGTTTCCAGACCCGAGAGCGAAAAATTCTCCATTGCATTTTTGTATTTTGACGATTGGGAAACCATGGAGATAATTTTTTCCCGCAGTAGGCCGGGAGAGATTTCGGACCAGGGAATATATTCGATAAGTCCTCTGGCATGAAGGCATTCCGCCCGGATGAGCTGTTCAAGACGCGGTGATTCCCTGGGGACTACCAGTGCGGGCGTTCGCTGCGTAAGTATCTCGCAGAGTGTATTGTAGCCTCCCATGGTAACAACAAGATCTGCCGCATTTATCAGCTCTTCGAGCCGGGGATGGAAAGGCAGTAATTTAATTCCGCACCTGTCGGCTCTGATTCTGAATTCTTCCCGTTTTTGTCGGGGCATAAAAGGTCCGGTAATGATAACGCTTTTAAATGGTAGCGGCTCTGGATACTCATCGTGAAGGGAGAGAAAATTTTCCAGTATTTCGCTGCCGTCACCGCCTCCCCCCGTGGTAACCAGTATAAATGTATCATCATCAAAGATTCTGAACTGCTTGCGTATTTTGGCGCGGTTAGCTGCATCTGTTTTTTTTCTGGAAATATAGCCTGTAAAGACAACCTTCCCGTCTATCTGCGGCGGAATTTGATACTGCTCAATTGGATTATAGATTTTCTGTTCGCCATATACCCATATCTCATCATAGAGATTCTCAAGGTAGCGGTAGACTCCTTTTTTTTGCCAGTCTTTACGGATTATCCGGGCCTCGTCGAGAATATCCCGCAAGCCCAGAACAGTGGTAGTTGCCGGCAAACTTTTTTTAAGCCATTTCAGAGTCGGCAAGACTTCACGTTTCAGTCCGAGTGGTTCTTTGTCGACAATAAAAAGATCAGGTTGAAATGTCTTAGCAGTAGCTTTGATGATGTCTGTTCTGATTTTAAGGGCATGTTTGGCGTCGATCCGAATGGAGAGGGAACAATATTCGTTGTTTTTCTTTTTGATCATACCGGGTATTCGGACAAAATCGACATGTTCAGGAAAGGAAAACCGTCCGGCAATAGGGGAGCCCGTAAGAATAAGGATGTTGGTTTTCGGACCACGAAGATGATTGGCAATGGCCATTGTTCTGCGAATGTGGCCCAGGCCGTAAGTATCGTGGGAATACATCAGAATATTGTAGTCGGAAGATGAAAACATGGTTTCCTCATTGACTCCTTTTGGAAAGCGCAAATCTTTGAGAATACTTATTAAATATTCTTAACTTTTAATGCAGAAGGGGCACCTTTGTCAAGTAGAGCCGTGTAATCCTGTCAGGCGATTTGCCCACCTCCTTAGCAAAAAACTGCAACAAGCTTTCCTCAAAACCTTGGTAGCGCCTGATAATTTGAAAATAACATAATTGAGGCTATGAAAAACCGCAGAAAGCTTCGAGTGAGCTATCAGGCAGGTTTTTAAAGTGACATCAATTTTAAAAATTAATGTCAAGATTCTCTCGTGAAAGTTTCCTTGTCCTTTAAAAATATCTGGAAAAAGTATATAGATGAGGCTGTGTAGGTGAGGAAACCGCACAAAACTTTCAGATGCTGCCAAAAAATATTGGATGATGTTTATGAAGAGAAGACCCTCTCCTGAAGTGTTGATGGCCAAAGCCTATGATGATCTTGTAGATTCGCGGGATACAGCCTTATCTTTTGAAAAAGAGGCTTCAATGGTCGCGGACTTTACACGTCTTTACATTCAAAACCTCTTTAACCTGAATGAAAGCGGTTTGAAAAGCGTCATGAAGAAGAACCGCGATCTTCATGCAAAAGCCGCCAATTGGGAACGCCGGGGCCGAAAACCCTATGAACTATTGCAACGGCAGATACTCAAAGGGGATGATCTGGGTAAGATACTGAAGCGATATTCTGCCCATTTAGGCGCACTCGATTGTATCCTGGATATACGAGCGACGGCCGCTCTGGTCCATCATCTAATCCATTTGAAACCGTCTGATGATTTGCCTGCGGAAGTGACAGGTTGTGAATTCGGCTCGGGGACCGGTATCTTATCAATCGCTGGAAGCGTCCCTTTTGTAGGAAGCGGAAGATGCTTGACTATGCACGCTTTTGAGCAATCACAGGAATCTCGTGACGACAGTCTGAAGATCATTAAAATTCTTAAGATGGAAAGCAGGTATAAGGATCAAGTGATATTCCATGCCCATTTGGGAGATGTAACAACGGAAAAGCCGTATCAGTTAGTGAGGGACGCTCAGGAAAACAGTGGCCCATTGGCTCTTTGGATATCCGAAACATTTGGTCATAGATCAAAAAAACCCGTGGTTCGGGAGAATTCGATACAATGTACATTTTTAGATCCATCGGGAGTCATCCCTTACTCTTCCGACCTTGAGAAGAAGTATGATCCGTTGCAACAGGTCCTTGAGCATTCTTGTCTTTATTTTGATTCATTCCTTCAACAGATACGGCAAGGATCACTTGTTGCCTTTCCGGACATAGTCACCCCCAAGGTAATAATAGACGGAGAAAAGAGTTCTATTCTATCACCGGATGGGATTTGGAGGAAATTGCACGAAATAGGAAAGCCCTACGATATGCTGCCGCCATGTCTGTCGACACGGTGGTCTCTAGGCCAGATTAGACCTTCTCAGAAAACAGATAACCACGATGCTATAGTAAGAAAGAAGAAAAGGCGAAAGTATTATTGTAATTGAGTTCGTAAGGTCACGTCGAACCCGTATTGACAAGCCTTCTTATGGAAGCGTAGCCTTCGCAAGTGGCATGTGGCATAGCCGGATGACTAGAAACTCATGGTCAACTGATTGCTGATCATGATGATGTTTTCTACATCGCTGTAGGTGTTCTTCTCCTTGAAAAGGTCACCGGTTGCCATATAACCGAAATGAACCTCATAGCGAATATTGTTGAACAATTGATATATCACCCCAAGATTGGCTTCCCAGCCGGTATCGTAATCGGGATCAAGGGAGGCGTCCCAGCGATTCTTGGTGATACCGAAGGCACCGCGCAACGAGATATCCGGCGTGGCTGAAAAATCAGCTGAAACGGCGAAAATGTCGGTTACGTTTTGTGGATCGCTTGTCCCGAATTTCGATGATCCTGCTCCACTGTCGGTGAGAATGTCTGATGTGGTTCCGGTAATGAGCAGGGGCCCGAGGTCGACTGAATCGGAATATCCCGAAAGATCATCACTGCTGAAACTATAACTGACGATACGGTATTGCACATGTCCGTCAAGATTGGCTGCGGATGCACCGGAGACCACTATACCCGTAAAAATAAGTGCGAGGATGTATGCGGATATGGTTTTCATGTCCTTCTGCCAATCGTGGAAGTTGTGGTTTATCAAAGTTATTACTCATCGGAGAAGAACCGAAAAATTCAAAAAACCCAGATAACTTTCCAGCTTCTCATGATAATTATGAATCGTAAAATGAGCGCAATATTCATATATCATGAATACAAAAATTTTAACTTTTTTATATAGTGTACTCCAAACAATAAAATGTCAAGAGGAAATCAAAATGAAATATGTAGAGAAGTGCTGACACAAACATCTCCTCCGTTAAGCATTAAACTCCGGGTAAGCGCAGCTCTGAAATCAATTATATGCCTGCGATAAAATCTATCTGGTACCTGGAATTGAGGACAGATAACGTGAACTTCGAAATTGCCTTTTTGGGGCGGTACAAGTTCAGCTTCTCAGTTGCCTGCTTCAATAGAAAATGAGTTCGGGAACATTTCACATAAGCTTTGCAAGTGGCCGGAAAGTACGATATAGATGACGTTGCAGTATGGAAAAAGAAAATTAAAAGTGTCTGTCCCCGAAATCATCCCCGGCTGATCAGGCTTGCTCGAAAAATTTCATCGGAATGTTTTCCTGTCTTTCCATGTTATATCTTCCAGCGAAACGACACGGTACATTTTTGTGTCCGTCACCCAATTCGGCCTGATTTTGGATGCTAACATATTACTATTTGGAGAAAATATGCAGCGAAAATGTATAATTCGATTCCTATACATACTTGTAGTTCTCTGCAGTGTACCTGTTCAGAGTTATGGCAAAGATATTGAAAATGTAGCGCTTTTTTCCTTTAACGCTGAGGGAGCCGGGAAATATAGCAACCTCAGGGATGGCCTAAGGGCTATGATCGCCGGGCGGCTGGAAGCCGGAAAAGGAATTTCCGTGGTTGAAAACAGCCTCAGCATTGAGCAGCAGCAGGTGTTTATTGATGGTTATCCTGAAGAGAGCGCTTCCGTCTTCAGTCAGCTTAATGCGGAATATATCGGTGCCGGACAGCTGTCTGCATCGGGAGACAGGTTGTCATTGCTGATGACGTTTTATCGTGAAAACGGTACGGCACCAATTCATCTGAAGACCGAGGCTGAGAACGAGCAGCAGATACTTGCCGCGGTTGAAACACTCACAAAAAAAATTACCGAAGAAGTTTTTGGGATTAGGCCTCTCCCGGTCGCTTCTGCATTGCCCCTTCAACAGAAAAAGGGAATAGAGGCTTTCCAGACTGAACATCCGGATAGACGGCTAAAGGAAGATATTGTCTCCGGAGCAGCATTGTCCATGAAGGATGTGGGTATAACAATTGCGCAGGGTGATATTTTGCGCCGTAGCTCATCCCTTGCCGATGGTGTAGTTTCATTAGCTTCCGGTGATCTCGATGGAAACGGTAACAGAGAGATTATTGTTGTTTCACCGAATAATTTGAAAATATTCAATTATAGCCGGGGCATGCTGGAAGAGCGTGCAGAGTATCCTTTTGAATCGGCCCTCGCCGTGCATGCCGTGAACACTGCCGATCTGGATAATGACGGCAATGATGAAATATACCTCAGTGCTGTGAAAAACAACCGTTTATCATCGATGGTACTTTCCTGGAATCTCCGGGAGGGCGTGCAGGTAAATATGAAGGATATCCGCTGGGCAATACGTCCTGTAAATCTGCCCGGGGATGGAATTGTTCTGGCGGGTCAAAGCAGAGCGCAGGCACAGGCGTATTTCCTCGAACCCGGTCTTTATATTTTAGAAATAGAAGCTGACGCTGATTCGATCAGGCGTGGTAAAAAAATCAATGTGCCGGGGGGGGTTAATCTCTTCGACTTTGTCCATGGTGATATAGATGGTGATGGAGAGAAGGAAATTATTTCAATCACCTCCACTCTTGAACTTGCTGTACACAGTCAACACAACAGGCTCCTGTGGAGAAGTGAAGATGATTTCGGCGGCAGTAAAATTTATCTGGGCAGCAGATGGCAGGAGGATAATAGCGGCGTCATTGGTGAGGTTGCCAACGATGGGGAAAGCTTTGCTGATCTGCAGTATGTGCCAGTTAGGCTCGTAGCAGTTGATATTGACAATGACGGCAGGGATGAAATAATCAGTGCAAAAAATACCTTGTCGACCTTCAAGGTGCTCAAAAATACCCGCGGCTTTTCCAGTGGCAAAGCTGTCTGCTTGAGCTGGGATGGCATGGAAATGCAAGAACTCTGGTCCACCGACATGTTGGACGGCTATATTACCGGTATCGAATATATTCATTATACCGGGGAAGGGGAAACATCCGGGGAGCAGGAGCAACCGGGAGAGGCCGGCAATGTCCGCCTGGTGGTCGGGCAGATTCCCAATGAAGGTTTTGCTGATTTTCTTGATTTCTCCAGTCAGAAAGGAAAACTGGTTGTCTATGATTTTAAATTAGTTGACAAACCCGTTAATTCAAAAGAGACGAAACAATAGAGTATAATTATTTAAACCGAGGTAAAAAAAACTTGACAGAAAAGGCGCTGCAAGCTACTTTCACTGATAATACGTTTTTTCTTGTTGATTTGGCAATAGATTTTTGATTGCCAATACGGTGTCGATGAGAATTTTGGAGAGTAATGGGCCCTCGTAAGAAAGGGAACAAAAGTTATCAAGGAGAGAAAAATGAAAAAGATTATTGCTGCAGCTGCCGGCCTGATGATGGTTGGCGCCATGGCTTCTTCAGTTTCGGCTGTGGAAAGCCAATTTGGTGGATACTGGCGTGCTCGTGGATATACCATGATTGATATGAATGATGATGGTACCCGCTCAGTTGCGGATTCACGTACTCGTCTCTATTATACCGCAATTTTTAACGAGAACTTTCAGTTCGTTAATAAGTTCGAGTTTGATTCCCACTGGGGTGGAAACACACTCGGAGATGTAGGCGCAGATGGTGTTAGTTTTGAAGTTAAGAACTCCTATGCCGATTTCAAAGTTGGTTCCTCCCAGTTCAAGGTTGGTGTTCAGGGAGCAACACTGGCACGTGGTTTTCTCTTCGCGGATGATTTTTCCGGTGTTGTGGCAATATTCAATCCTACCGATACCGTGGCTCTGCCATTCGCATGGATAAAAGTTACTGAAGAGTATGAATTCTGGGGAGATAAACGTCCGAATGCATTCACCGGCGGCGTAGAACAAGATCATTATGCCTTTTTCCCGGTTATCACTGTCAGCGATACTCTGACCTTGAATCCGTATTTAGTTTATTCAAAAATCGAAGGTTTTGATACAGATCTCTACTGGGGTGGTATGGATGTAGATATGAAAACCGATGCCTTTGGGGCATGGGGTACAGCTATCTATAACGGCGGAGATTATCTTGATAACGATGTTTCAGCATTCTTGCTGGCTGCCGGGGCAAATGCAAACATGGGAGCTGCAGATGTTCATGGTCAGGTGTTCTACGCCAGCGGCGATGATGATGACCTTGATGGTGATGTCGATGACTTCCAGTTACCAGCAGGAAAATCCTATTACTGGTCTGAGATCATGGGATTGGGCATTTTCGATCTTACTCCGTCCAACGGATCCCCGGGCGACGCAATCTCCAATATCTGGGCCGCCAATGTTGGCGTCAAAATGGTGCCTATGCCTAAATGGACCATTGGCCTGGATGTCTGGTACGCCCAACTTGTTGAAGAAGATGAATTCGGTGAAGATGATCTCGGACTTGAGGTCGACCTGGTTGTTACCTACAAAATCATGGATAACCTGAACCTGGATCTGGTAGGCGCCTATTTGCTGGCCGGAGATGCTACTGCTGGTGGTGAAGAGGATCCGATCGAAGTTGGTGCGCGTCTTTCTCTGGCATTCTAAGTTAAGACACACTACATTGCAGTTGTTGTAATTTTCGAAGGCCCGGTGAAGTTAGCTTCACCGGGCCTTTTTTTGTCGCTAGCCAACGGAACGGAGAAAAATTCCAGCCGCCCGCTCTGCAGTCCTGATCAAACCCTTTTTTTGGCGCCATTACTCCAAACTTGAGCCGGATCCAGGGGTATCAAAGAAAGAAGACTGCCGAATCACATCTAAAGTGACCAATCTATTTTCATATTTTTTTAAATTCAGAGCAGGCAAGAGTAAACTTCTTTGGCCAGGTTTGACCGGTTAGCAATTTTATTCCCTCCGGCAAGGCCTTTCTGCACTAAAACAGGCGCCGGCTTCTCGGTTGCGTGTGGCCATCCACATCCCTCGGTTGACATCGTCCTTTACTTGTAGGAATATAGGTGAAATAGTCAATGAAAGGAAAGCATGAGCCTAGCAAAAAAACCTACGGCATATTTTTTCATGGTTGCAACCGGAGTGTTTTTGTCGACCATGGACAGCAGTATGATCAATATTGCCTTGCCGTATATCATGGACAGTTTTTCAACGACTCTGGTCAAAGTTGAATGGGTTGTACTTATCTATCTTTTAACCATTTCTGTTTCCCTGTTGATCTGGGGAAAACTATCGGATAGATATGGCAAGGGAGTCATTTATCTGATCGGCATGCTGGTTTTTTCTTTAGGCGCTCTGTGCTGCTATTTTTCTCAATATCTTTTTTTACTTGTTGTTTCACGCTTTATTCAGGGGCTTGGCGCCGCTATGATGATGTCTACCGGGCCAGCTATAATACGCCTTGCCGTACCTCCGGAGCAGATAGGCAGATGGCTTGGTTCGCTGGGTATTGCCACTTCGCTTGGGCTGATGACCGGCCCGTTGATTGGCGGTTTTATTCTGCACGCCTACGACTGGCGTACAATTTTCCTGCTCAACGTTCCAATCAGTTTTACCGCCTTTCTCTTCGGCTGGATATTCATTGCCGGCACTCTCCCTAAATATATCAAGGAAGACAGCCGCTTCGACTGGTTTGGCGCAGTGCTGTGGTGCATCGTGGTTTCATTGACGGTTGTGATCCTCAACGGTCATGATGTCTGGAAAATATCCCAGTTTCTCTTTCTGCTGTTTCTGCTGTTTGGGGTAACCGTCTTTTTTCTTCGTTGGGAATTTAAGAGGGGGGACCCTCTGATTCCCGTCATCTTGTTACGGAAGAAATTCTACAGTGTCGCAATGCTGTCGGTGACACTCTCCTTTGCTGTTCTCTTTTTTGTCCTGATCCTTATGCCGTTTTACTTCAATTATGTCCTCGGCCTTTCCTTTGATAAAATAGGGTATATGATGATGGCGGTCCCGGTAACCCTTTTTGTCGTTTCCCCGCTCTCGGGGAGACTATATGACAGAATGGGATCCAGGTATTTGACATTCATGGGAATGTTTGTAACAGGAAGTGCGGTTATTTTCCTGTCTGCAGTGACTGAAACATCTTCTCTGCTGGATATAGGCTGGAGGTTGTCCCTGCTCGGTTGCGGCCAGTCCATTTTTCTTTCGCCTAATACCGCTTCGGTTCTCTCCAGGGTCAGCCTTGAGGATACGGGAATATCAGCAGGAATGCTGGCAACCTGTAGAAATCTGGGAATGCTGCTGGGAGTAGCCCTGGTCGGCATGATATTCAGTTATTTCTTTGAACTCCTGACCGATGGACAGAAATTGGGCGGTGGCTACCATATCGGTCTCATGCCACAATTTCTGCAATCCTTCAGGTATACATTCTTTGTTGCTGCTGCTCTTGCCTTCTCCGGAGCGATCATCTCTTTAAGACGCCGGTGAGTCTCCATAGCGGATGCCGCATTTATCAGGACTGCACAGGGAAACGGATAACCGCGCGTATTCCGTGCGGTGAGACCTGCTGCAGCGAAAAGCCGGCACCGTGTAATTCAAGAATCTGCTCTACGAGAGTCAACCCAAGCCCCGTCCCATAGGTTTTGGTTGTATAGAAGGGATCTCTGACCAGTTTGGAGCTGAAATCACTGATGCCTGAACCGGTATCGCTGATACTTATGGTTGTGCCTTCCTCACTATGGGAAAGTTCAACGCGCAGTATTCCTCCCGACTCCATAGCTTCTATGCTGTTGCGGATAAGATGCATGAAAACCTTGCGCATCATTTGTGGATCAATTTTCAGGATTACGTCGTTATCCGGAACAGAAAGCTCCAGCTTGATACCGGTTTTTTTGAATGCTGCATAGAAGACGGCCAGGCTTTCTCTTAAAGTAGCAGTGAGTGAGTGCGGTCCCGTTTCGAGGGAGATATCATCTACAAATTGAAAGAGATTTTTCAGAGTTTCCTCGATCTTAGTGGTTTCCTCAGCCATTATAGATAGAAATTTCCTGGTATTATCCTCCTGAGCCCGACGGAGTAAGAGTCTCGCCGTCCCGCCTATCGAAGTCAGTGGATTGCGGATAGCATGGACGAGTTGTGCCGAGACATATCCTATAGTAGAGTAGCGTTCGGCCTCAATGAGCATATCCTTGTTTTTTTCAAGCTCTTCTGTGACAAGTTCAAGTTCATGGATCTTTTCATTCATATCACGGTAGAGATGACTGTGTTCAATAGCAAGACTCGCCTGATTGGCGAATATTTCGAGAGTAATCATGTCATCGGACGTAATTTCCGCTCCGGTGACAAAGTTATCCGCAATAAGAACACCCAGGGATCGGCTCGGAGAGAAGAGAGGAACGACAACAAAATTCTCCTCATTGAGCAACTGCAGGAACTCCCTGGGGACATGAACACCCTCTGCCCTGCCGTTTTTAACGAGTATTGATTTCCTTTTCAGGCTTGAATGAATCAGAATATGATTTGTTTCAGAGGCTTGAACCTTAAGTTCCCTGGCTATCCGGTTGACTTTCGTGTCCTGATGTATGCTGTTATCGATTATTCCATTGAGAATGGCGTGTAATCCAAGATTTTTAGTTTTTATTGATTGCCAAACCTGCTCCGCCTCCTCTCTTGTGGATGGTCCCGTTGCCAGTTTACCGCTGAGAGTTTCACCATTGCTATCGTACAATGCCAGGAAAGCCCTGTTGAATTTGAGCCCATCTTCAGACGTAATTCCCGCCAGTATGGTTTGGAGAACACTATCCAGCTCCAGTGCATTAAGGTAGGCCGAATTCATCTTGAGATTGAGGTTGTGGAGAAACTGGGTCCGAAAATTCGTGACTTCCAGCTCCCGTTGAAATATCCTGTTTTCGATAGCAAGGCGTCTTTTTTTCAGAGTCTGGCTGAGGGTATGAAGGAACTCGTCGGGAATCACAGGTTTTGTGAGGTAATCATCCGCTCCTTTCCTGAGACATTCCAGTGCCGTCTGGATATCTGTGGTTCCGGTGACCATTATGATGCCCAAATCAGGATTGTTGGGGACAAGATCGGAAAGAATTTCGGTACCGCTTTTTCCCGGGAGTCCTATGTCAAGAAGGATGAGCGCAACTCTCTCCTTTCTGAATATTGCGTAGAGTTCTTCAGCGTTTGAGGCTTTGGCCACAGGTATATTTTGACGGGTAAGGTAATGTTCCAGCAGGAGTACAATTTCAGCAGAATCGTCTACTATAACAACGATCTCGTTGTCATAGAGCAGGTCCCTGATGGATGGAAATTCGGGTATGTCTTTTGTGGGAAGTATCTCTACCATCGGTTCAATTTGAAGTGGGGTCCTTTAGCCGGAAACTCAAACACGGAGACGTCACAAAAGGCACGATCTCCCAGGTTGCAGGTTTTTGGCGGGACTTCTATATAGAAGTATAGTCGGCGGCCTGCCAAAAATATATATCGAGCTTTTTGTCCAGTCATCTGAGAGCTTCGCGGTTTTTACAAGATTATCAAACTTAATCTGTTATATACAAGTATTATGCATTTAGTGTACAGGCTTGGTTGAAAAATAAAAATAAAAAACGTATAACTTGTCCTTTAGTTGCATCAGCTAAAAACTCGTCAAAAATTAACTCCTCGAAAGGGTTTGTCGGAAAGAGGTAATGGATACATATTTTGGTGAAAACGGACTTCTGGCAAAGTCTTTTGAAAAATTTGAACCCAGGACCGGCCAGCTGAAGATGGCTGAGGCTGTGCAGAATGTTCTGAAGGGAAATGAGAGAGAATATGAGAGGGCCGAGATCCTTTTGGTTGAAGCGGAGACCGGAATCGGCAAGACCCTGGCATACCTGCTGCCTGCTGTCCTGTCTGGCAAGCGGCTGGTTGTCTCCACGGCAACCATTAACCTTCAGGATCAGATTCTCAAGAAAGAAATTCCCCTGCTGACCAGAATTCTCGGGGAAGAAATAGAGGTTGTCTGTATAAAGGGGAGACAGAACTATCTCTGTTATTACAGGTGGTATCAGTATAGAAGTTCACCCCAGTTGACGGTTGTTGACGACGGCAGCTGTGACAAAGTGGATGAATGGCTTTTGAGCACCGAAACCGGAGATCGTGCAGAACTGGAATGGCTGCACGATCATTCGCCATTGTGGCCCAAGATATCTGCTCAGTCACACCAATGTCTCGGCGGAGAATGTCCCGAGGCACCAAGGTGTTTCATCAACGAGTTGAGAAGAAAAGCAGGTTCGGCCCGGCTCATGATAGTCAATCATCATCTGTTTTTTTCGGATCTAGCTCTACGCAAAGCCGGCTTTGGTGAGATCCTGCCGCGTTATCAAGGGGTCATATTCGATGAGGCTCACCATCTGGAGAATGTCGCTTCAACTTTTTTTGGAAAGAGTTTCAGTCAATATCAGGTTCTTGATCTTGTGCAGGATGTTGAAAGACAGGCCGAAGCTGACTTACCGCCTTCCCTGGCCGACAAGATGATAAGCTCGATTAGGGGGCTGAAAAAGAGAGTTGATGATTTTTCTCGGATGTTTCCGTTAGAAAGGGGGCGTTTTCCTCTCGGCGAGTTTATAGAGGGACAACAGGAATGGCATGACGATGTCGGCCATCTTGCTTCCGGATTGGAACGTATTATCAGCGAGCTGGAGCTGTTTACTTCTTATGGCGAGGGTTGGAAAACGCTGTTGAAAAGGACCGAGGAATTACATGGAAATCTGCTGGTAATAGCATTGCCTGATGTTGTGGAGCAGACCCGGCAGGTGCATTGGTATGAGCGTCGGGAAAGAGCCATCTCTTTGAGCTCAACTCCTATTCATGTGGCGGAGAATCTCAGGGAAATTCTTTACCCCGCAGTCGAATGCTGTATCTTGACATCCGCCACCCTTACCACTGCGGGAAATTTTTCCTATGTATGTGAACGGCTCGGATTGGAAGGGGACGTCAACACTCTACGTTTACAATCCCCCTTCAATTATCAGGACAGGACACAACTCTACATTCCCGAAAATGACTTTCCCCTGCCTTCCGAGCGGCGGTATACTGAGGAGCTTTGTCAGCGGATTTACGATATTCTGCAAATCACCGAAGGAAGAGCCCTTATTCTCTGCACCAGTTTTAAAGGTATGGACAGTGTCGCTGAATTTCTCGAGGATCACCTGCAATTTCCAGTGCTTGTTCAGGGAAGGGCGTCAAGGTATTTCCTGCTGCAGCAGTTTAAGGAAGAGGTCGATTCGGTTTTGGTGGCCGTGGCCAGCTTCTGGGAAGGGGTAGATGTGCCGGGTCCGTCCCTAAGCTGCGTAATTATCGACAAGCTTCCATTCGAAGTACCAAGCGATCCTGTCCTTCAGGCAAGAATCGCCGCGGTCAGGGAGGCCGGTGGAAACCCTTTTTTTGATTTCCAGATACCTCGAGCCATCTTGACCCTCAGGCAGGGTGTCGGTCGATTGATGAGGGCAAGTGATGACCGGGGTCTTTTGGCAATAATGGATCCTCGCCTGTATTCAAAGGGATATGGACGTATATTTCTTGCGTCCCTGCCTCCATCTCCCGTGGTCAGAAATCTGCAGCGGGTTGATGAATTTTTCGAATTGACAGGCAAGTAATCTTTACTCAGTGGTAAACGTATGTCTGATATGAACGCTTTAATGCAACTCGTTCAAGCTGATATAGAACGGATAGACAGCACTATGCTGGATGATCTTGAAAAGCTGGCGGAAAAACTGGATGGACGTCTTGTCGAGATTTTACGATATGGACTGTTCGGCGGGGGCAAGCGCTTCCGTCCTCTGCTTACGGTGATTTCTTCGCGTCTGAGCGGCGGCTCATCGGAGGAAATTTACAACCTCTCCATAGCCTTCGAATACCTTCATCTGGCAACGCTTTTTCATGACGATATCATAGACCGTGCTGAAACACGGCGAGGAAAACCTTCTGTGTGCAAGGCCTATGGTATCGCTGCAGCCATTCTTGCCGGGGATTTCCTGCACTCCCGTTCCATGGAGGTAATAGGAAGGCTTGGAGGAGAACAGGCCCTGGAAATATTTTGCGGGGCCACAGAGGCAATAGTAGATGGTGAGTTTGTCCAATTGAGAAATGCTGAAAATTTTAACCAGTCTGAGGCAGATTATTTCCGAGCCATAGAAGGGAAGACGGCCTTGCTGATCTCTGCAGCTACGGAAATAGGGGCTCTTTTCGGTGAAGCTGACAGAAAACAGCAGCAGGCCCTGAGAGAATATGGGCGTAATTTAGGATATGGTTTCCAAATCGTGGATGACCTTCTGGACTACCGGGGGGAAGAGAGCGCTACCGGTAAATCAACAGGGAATGATCTCTGTGAAGGAAAGATGACGCTGCCGCTGATTCTTGCTCTGGAACAGGCTGATCAGAGCGGGAGAGATACCATTATCGAAATTCTGGCGGATCCGGAAACCCGGAGTAAATCGTTTCACAGCGTTTACAACTTTATCGAAAGACATGAAGGTTTCAGTCGTGCCGAAAGCAGGGCCCAGCGATGTATTGAGGATGCGCTTTGCAATCTGCGCGTATTTCCGGCATCTAGGGACAAAGATATCCGGATTCTTCAGGGGCTGGCTCAGTATGCACTGCAGCGCAAGAAATGATAACCGCCGGTCGGGAAAGGCAGGGAAGTGATAATGGCACGAGCTCGAACGCGACGCAAAAAAAAGAAGACTGCATCTAAGAATCGAAGCAGGTTTTCCCGGATAGATTTTAAAAAAATAGTATACACCCTGTGTTTGCTGAGCTTCCTGGTGTTTTCCATCGGAGTTCTCACCTATGTTATCTTTTTCCGCATGGTTGTTGCCGCCGAACTGGAATCCGTGCCGAATCCGCCTATGTGCGAAGAAGCTGACGGCAGAGTGGAGCGTGTGGATTTACCCGAATGTGCTATCATCATCGATGATATGGGATACCACCATGAAATAGGGAAGAAGATGATAGATCTTCCGTTGAATCTTTCTTTTTCTTTTCTCCCTCATGCGCCTTACACATCCGAATTGGAAAATATGGCCTTCAGACTGGGAAGAACTATTCTTCTGCATTTACCGCTTCAGCCCAAAGATAATACCTGGGACCCAGGTCCTGGAGCACTGTATGTCGATGAACAAGCACAGCAGGAGTCTCTTTTTTTGCAGAATATCAAGATGGTACCTCATGCCGTTGGCGTGAATAACCATATGGGATCTTTTTATAGCGAAGATAAGACCGCCATGACATCACTTCTTGAACTTATAGATGCGAGGCGATTGTTCTATGTTGACAGTTATACCACGCCGAACAGTCTGGGTTATACCCTGGCGCAGCAGAAAGAAATTCGATCAGCCAGGCGGCATATTTTTTTAGATAACGTGGAGGAGGTCGAGGCGATCTGCGAACGGCTTAGCGAATTGATGCGGATTGCGCTGCAGCACGGACAGGCTATTGGTATTGCCCACCCGCATAAAGAAACCCTTACTGCGCTGCAATCATGTATAGATTCCAAGCGCTCTCCGGTAAAATTTGTCGGAGTAGAGAAGCTTGTTAATTGATGTTACCTTAACAACTGCACATCCAGAAGATCCTCTCTCAGAGCAGAACTAAAGCAGCAAGAACGGGATGGTGTAGAGCCAGAGCGTTACCGCCATGATCATTGCCAGAAAAACAGCGGCACTTCCCATATCTTTGGCTTTTTTAGCAAGTTCATGAAGCTCAGGAGAAGCAAGATCGACTACCGCCTCCACCGCAGAATTCAAAATCTCGGAAATGAGCACAATAAAATTTGCCGCCAGCAACAATAGCTTAAAAGTAAGCGGGATCGGCAGGAAGTAGAGAAGCGGCAGAAGAAGAATAAACATCATAACCACTTGCCTGAAGGCGGCTTCCCCTTTAAAGGCGGCGCTTAATCCATCGATTGAGTGGTAAAAGGCGGATTGGATTCGCTGAAGCGGTGGCTTTTGTGGTTTCATAACTGTCGTTTTCTGCATGTCGGTCATGTCTTTGGCAAGTTCTTGATGTTTTAGAGATAACGTGCTTTTTCGAGACGTCATCAATTTTCCTGAACTTGATTCAGGTAGATAAAATCCCGCCACTCAATTGGACAAGTAATTGTGGCTGAATAGTAGAAGTAAAATTGTCCCGACTACAATCAATGTTTGAAAGAGCGTTGTCCTGTAAACATCATAGCAACTTGAGGGGTAGCCTCATTGCAGGCTTCAATAGTTTCGAAGTCCCGCATTGAACCGCCTGCCTGCAGGATTGCCGATACTCCCTGGCGGATTCCTATATCGGCACCATCGCGAAATGGAAAAAAAGCATCTGATATCATGACGGATCCTGGCAGGTTGGCCCGATCGGCACGCACCTTCGCGTCAATTTCTTCTTTGTCTGCCTGGTCCCGTTTACCCCTTTCTATGGCGAGAGCAAGGTCGGCATAGGAGATATCGAAACGGTCGAAACAGAGGATATCGGCATATTTTATATACGCTTTATGCACTGCGATTTCGGCAACTCCGACTCTGTCCTGCTCTCCTGTGCCGATGCCGACGGTGCAACCATCTTTTACATACAGGACCGAGTTGGAGGTCACTCCATGTTCAACGGCCCAGCCGAAAATCATATCGTCGACTTCCTGTTCTGTCGGTGCCCTCTGACAACGGTACTCTTTTCCTTTCCAGGAGGCTACTGCCGGTTGCAGATCCAGGGCTGTACGAATAGAATTGACAGGGGACTGCTGGACGATGATGCCGCCGTCTATCAAACTTTTAAAATCAACGTAACGATATGATTCAAAATCGGAAAGTCTTTCAATTCCTGAGATTCTTATGACACGGAGGTTGGTTCTTTTTTTCAGCAGGTCAAGGGCGCCTTCTTCAAAATCGGGAGCACAGACGACTTCAAGATAATTTTCTGCCAGAAGGGCGGCTGTCTCCTTATCGCATGGGCGATTCAGAACCACCGCACCGCCGAAGGCGGCGATTCGGTCACTGCGATTTGCCCTGTCAAAAGCCTTGGCCAGGGAGTTACCATAGGCTGCACCGCAAGGATTATTGTGTTTGAGAATTACGGCTGCTGGTTTTTCAGTCAGGTATTTGATGATATTGAGCCCGTTATCTACATCTGTGAGGTTGATTTTTCCCGGATGCTTACCCACCTGCAGCATGTCTTCTGCTGTAATTGAAGAGACCAGACCGTTATAAGGCGTGATATAGGAGCAATCGCCAAGCACCAGGTTACCTCCCACCAGCTCGTAGAGGGCTGCTTCCTGATCGGGGTTCTCACCATATCTGACTCCCCGTTCAACTACGCTGCCGTCTTCCTGTTTGATTTCCCAGGTTTTCTTGCGATAGACCAGTGTCTGGTTACCAAAGGAGATCTTCATTTCCATGGGAAAATTATCTCCCAGTATTGTGGAGTACATCTTTTTGATATTACTCATTCTCTTCTCCTTTTCATTATGATAATCCCGTAAAAAGACATTGAAGTCGCCAAGATGGACTCTGCAATAAGCACCCCTGAGGACTTAAACTCCGAAGCTCTATAGCAGGCATAATATCTGAAACGGATGCAGATCGAGCTTTTTAGGAGTCCATCATGCTACGAAAGTGTGCTTTCCTGAAAAGAGGCATCCCAATCCTTGCAGACCGGATCAAATCCTTTGCTTCGTATAACAGCAGCCATCTCAGGCAATGATCGATGATCACCTACGCTGAATTGTTCTCCATTCAGTTCCGGATTGCCATATCCGCCGGGGGCCGTACTTGATCCGGCAGAATAGCGGGTTGGGCCCAATCCCAGCATACCATCCCTGAAAGCGGCCTCTTCGCGGGTCGACACAATAAGACCTACATCGGGGTCGAAGATGCGCAGAGCGAAGATCAGCTGACTGAGGTTTTTCAGATTCACTTCCGTCAGCGGTGCAAAAGCTCCTGCCGCAGGCCTCAGGCGCGGAAACGAAACACTGAAGTTAGTCTGCCAGAACCTCCGGCGCAAAGAGTTCAGGTGGTATCCCAGGGCCATGCCTTCGGCGCGCCAGTTTGAAAGTCCCAGGAGTGCTCCGATTCCTATCTCCCGCATGCCGACGGCGGCAGCTCGATCAGGCGTATCCAGACGGAAGTCATAGTCGCGTTTCTTGCCTGCCGGATGAAGTTCTTTATAGAGTTCTCTATCATAAGTCTCCTGATAAACAGCGACTGCGGTAATGCCGGCGGCAAATAATCGGCGGTAAGCTTCTGTCGAGAGGGGTTGAACCTCAATTGAAAGAGAGGCGAATCGGGAGCATAATCGCTTGGCCAGATTCTCCAGATAAGAAACATCGATAATCGCATCGGACTCACCACTGACCAGCAAAATATGGCGGAATCCTCGCCGATATAAAATCTCCGCCTCCTTTTCAGCTTCATCAAGGGTCAATGCTTTACGATCGATCTTGTTGGTTGCGGAAAAACCGCAATAGACACATCTGTTCGTGCAGAAGTTGGAAAGATATACGGGTGCATAGAGCTGGGTTGTTCTGCCGAATCGCTGCAGAGTCAGGTCACGTGAACGCGCGGCAAGCTGCGGAAGAAAACGATCAGCAGCAGGAGAGAGTAGGGCGGAGAGCTCGCCGATGCCAGGTTTGGCACATTCGAGCGCGTGCATAACATCGCTTTCAGAGCAGCGTTCAAGCTGGTTTTGCCATGAGAAGAAATCGGGCATCGTCATCATTGGTTATTACAGGAAAGAGAGATCTTCAGAGATGCCCTGGAGAGGAGAGGAGGCCTGAGCATTGGTACTCTTAGCTCCCATACCTGCTTCATAGGCTGTTCTGCCAGCCTCCACTGCCTTGGCAAAAGCGCCTGCCATGGCTATCGGATCCCTGGCTATAGCAATGGCGGTATTGACCAGCACCGCATCGGCACCCATTTCCATAGCCTGTGCGGCATGAGAAGGTGCTCCGATTCCTGCATCGACAACCACGGGAACGCCGGCCTGTTCAATTATTATCTCAATCTGAAAAGCCGTCAGAATCCCCTGATTGGTGCCGATGGGAGAGCCAAGCGGCATCACCGCAGCTGCGCCTGCATCCTGGAGCCTCAGGGCAAGGATTGGATCGGCATTCATATAGGGCAAAACAATAAAGCCTTCCTTAACCAGTTTTTCAGTGGCGACGAGAGTTTCGACGGGATCAGGAAGAAGAGTGCGCGGGTCGGGGGTCACTTCGAGTTTAAGCCAGCGATTCCCCGATGCCGCCCTGGCCAATCTGGCAAGACGGATGGCTTCATCGCTGTTCCTGGCTCCGGAGGTGTTTGGCAGAAAGGTATATTTTCGTGGATCGATAACACTCATGATGTCATCGTTCGGATTGGACAAATCAACCCTGCGCAGCGCAACCGTAACCATTTCCGTTCCGGAAGCAGAGATTGCCTGCTCCATTATTTTGGAGGAGGCGAATTTTCCTGTCCCGAGAAACAATCTGGAAGAAAAGGAGGTTTCTGCAATTGTCAGCATATCAGCCTCCTCCTACAAATCGAATGATTTCCAGAATATCACTATCATTGAGCAGGTAATCGGCGAGATTATTGTTGTCGATTATTTCACCATTCAATTCTACGACAAATGATTGAGGGAGACCATAGCCTTCCAGAGCCTCTACAATAGTGGATCCAGGTGAAACAGCAACCTTTTCACCGTTAATAGTGACGTTCATAGCATAAAAAAAGAAGAAAAATTTTTGTTAGTGCCTCACCCAGAAGAGCCCGTAAGCAAAAATTAGAAAACGAAAAGCACGTTAAGCCAACAGATTACGCATTACTAAGGCTCTTATCGAGCTCCCACGGCAGGATTGGTTCAAAAAATAGTGTGGAGCTGCAGTTGATAAAAAACGTGTCCATTCTTCTCTTCCGGTAAAGAATAATCTGCAAATATAATCAGATATTAAAAACTTGCCAACCTTGTTTTCAAGAAGGTGGAAGAAACGAGCTTCTCAAGGTTTTGATTTTTGTGTGGCAATGGCCATAGCTTGAAGAAATGGGATGAAGTGACTTGGAAAAGATAGTATTAAATCTTATCCTTTCAGGACGTTTTAGAATAATGATGTAAAACTTTATCAGTTAGCACAACATCGAAAAAGGAGAACAATGAGCCGCAACTCTCAACTCTCAGTGGTTATACTCGCCGCCGGCAAGGGGACAAGGATGAAATCGGCTACGGCCAAAGTCTTGCATCACGTTTTTTTCCAGCCGATGCTGCATCATGTACTGCAAAGTGTGCAGCCGCTTGAGCCGGGAAGATGTGTTGTTGTCGTCGGTCATCAGGAGGACGCTGTGAGAAATTCCCTGGTCGATTTTGATGTGGAAATCGTCCGGCAGGAAAAGCAGCTCGGCACAGGACACGCCGTACAGGTGGCTGGACCTGCCATGAATGAAGATGCCGGTGTGGTGATGATCCTTTGTGGAGATACCCCCCTGATCAGTACAAGTTCTTTAAGGAAAATGTACGAGCACCATACCGCTGCGCAGTCTGTGCTCACGGTTATGACCACCATAGTCGATAATCCGACAGGCTACGGCCGTATTATCTCGGCGGGAAACAGTGTGTTGGCAATTGTTGAAGAAAAAGAGACAGATGAGCTGCAAAGAGAGATTAAAGAGATCAATGCGGGAATATATATGGTGGAACGGGAGTTTCTTTTTGAGGCCCTGGACACCTTGACACCTGATAATACTCAAGGCGAGTTGTATCTGACAGATATTGTCGAATATGCGGTGTCAAGAGGAAAGAACGCGGCGAAATTCCTTAATCGCTCCTCCGTGGAAGTGCTCGGAGTGAATTCCCGGGTTGAGCTTGAGGCAGCCCACAAACAGCTCCAGCTGCAGCGAAATATTGAACTGATGCGGCAGGGCATAACGATTTTCAACAGTGAGATGGTAACGGTAGCCCCAACGGTGGAAATAGGCTGCGACTGCCAACTTCTGCAAAATGTACATATCACGGGAAACAGCTTGATCGGCAAGTCATGCATCATCGAAAATGGTGTTATTCTCCATCACTGCAAAGTAGGTGATAATGTGCGAATAGGCGCCTACAGCGTTCTCCAAGGTTGTAATATAGATAAAAATGCGATCATACCACCACTCACTTCCAAAAAGGAATAACAGATAATCAGGTAATTCTGTCGGCAATCAATATTTTTTGATTTTGAGGAAATTGCACAGGAAAACCAAGAGGAATATGCAATAATCGCTTGTTCAGGGGAAAAGCTATTCTAAGTCTCAATTTCCAATCTTTTTGGAGACGGCATCGAGTCTTTTTTGAGTTTTATCTGAAATAATACCGCTGTTGAATAGCTCTTCGCGCTCATGTGAGGCTATTTCGAGATACATATTTACTTTTTTGAGTTGATTGACGTTAAAATCATCCTTGAGATAAACATCGGCAATTTCATTAATACTGGCTTCAAATTCATAGCCCATCTTTTTAATTGGGTGTACGAGAACATAATCGAGAAAGTCTTTGCGGTTTTTCGTCATATTTTGGAGTTCTTCTATAGTAAAAGCTTTCTCTATAAATTCTATATGGGTCAATAGCTTGTCGAAATTTTCAGCACTGAGTGGCATCGATTTCCTTTCATAGCTGACCACGAAAATAAGAAGAGAGGAAATGGTGATCGCAGCAGCAAACGAGGTGAGGATAATATCTATTTTTTATGAGCATCTTCATACCGTCGACTTCCAGATCTGAATGGATCGATTCCAATGCATCGGCCCATAATTTAGATATGCTCTTTTGAGCACCGTTCAATACCAGTTTGAATTTGCCCGCAAGTACGGATATCCTCAAAAAAACATCTTTCTTCCTGGACTTTAATTCTTCTGGTGATGATCCGGTATTTTGGCAATCTTCCTCCACAACCTGCAGAGATTCTTTAGATTCCTGCTGATCATTGTTCGCAGTTGCCGACTCAGGATATTTAATGTGGCAGAGTGCTCCGGCGGAATTAAAGGAACGCTGGATTTTTTCAGATGTGGTGAGATCTATATTCTTCTTAATAACAAAGGTCTTGCCGGAAAATAAGTGTTCTATCTTCTGGACATCTTGTTTCAAGAGTAAGGCTAATTTTTTTTTAACCTCTGTTACATCGCCACCGTCAATAATATCACCACAAAAGACTACATGATACCGATTGCTCATAATCTTATTCCGCCACATTGGGTTATTACGTTCAGACACTGTCTAGCCATAGCCACAGGTATTCTCAGCCGAACACAAGCTAAATGCATGATATTAAATTAATGTTTCGATTATTTATAGTCAGTTTCTAAAAATATTGCAAAACCAAATAATATTGTTGTAGCTGGACAAGAAAAAAACATAACTTAATGAAACAGGAGATTGACAAGAAGATGGATTAATAGAAACCTTGATGCCAGGATTCGAAATTACTCTGAGCCTCTGTTTATGGAGAATCCAACTCGGCATCCCATGATTCTTATGTGGCCATTGAAAATTCGGAACATAAAAAACCTACGAAAAGACGTTAAGAGGTTTTTTTATAAGAATTGGGATGCGACCTACGTATCAGAAAACAGAAGTCAGAGGCCAGAAGACAGAATAGTTTGTCGCCTTCAGCCAAAGGGCTGAAAGAAGAAATGGAAAACCAAGGTCTATTGAAAAATAGATATAGGAGGAGGGAGGCTGATCTCCTGAAACTATCCTGAAGGGGATTCTGAGCAAAAAAAAAAGCCCCTCAACGAAAAAAACGTTAAGGGGCTTTTCTATAAGAATTCGGCGACGACCTACTCTCCCACATAGTCACCCATGCAGTACCATCGGCGCTGAAGAGCGTAGGTAAGCGAGTGCAGCGAGACTCCGTCATCCGTGTTCGGAATGGGAACGG